>JAOZRW010000002.1 GCA_029939995.1 Acidimicrobiia bacterium
TATGAATATCGCGACGGCAACTCGTACTCGCTATGGAGTGCTCAAAGAGCGCTCAGAAGGTTTCGGTGGCCATGGCGGCGGGGTTCCACCCGTTCCCATTCCGAACACGGAAGTTAAGCCCGCCAGCGCCGATGGTACTTGGACCGAAGGGTCCCGGGAGAGTAGGTCGCCGCCGAACACTATTAGGCTGAGGTCGCCCCTTGACGGGGGCGGCCTCTGTCTGTTTTCCCATCAGGAATCGCATGAACGACTACCACGACAAGAAGAAGAGCCGCAGCGGGTCCGGCAAGGGCCGGTCCCAGCAGCGCTCCTCTCAGAGCTCCAGATCCGATTCGTCGGGCCGTTCGTCGCGTTCGTCGAAGGGATCCTACGATCGCGGCTCCTCCCGCTCGGGCAGGGGCTCCGGAAGCTCCGACCGGCAGGATCATGACGCGAAGCGCCGCAGGGACCTCCACGGCGCGGCCGTCGATCTCCCGAACTGGATCGTCGAAGCGCTGGTGAGGGTCACACCGAAGGATCGGGTCGCGCCCGCCCTCGAGGCGCTCGGCGAAGCCTCCGCAGCCATGCGGGACGGCAGATACCACGCCGCCGTCAAGGACGCGAAGCGAGCGAAGGACCTGTCCCCGCAGGACACGACTATACGCGAGACCCTCGGACTCGCCGCATATCGGATCGGAGACTGGGACACGGCACTCACCGAGCTTCGCGCCTACCGCCGGATGGCCGGCGACGCATCCCACCTCCCCATCGAGATGGACGTGCTCCGGGCGAAGGGGAGGGATCGCGACGTGATCGCAGCATGGGAGACCTTGCAGAAAGCCGACGTTCGCCCGGCCGTCTACAAGGAGGGCAAGGTGGTGTACGGCTCGTTCCTCCTCGACAAGGGCGACGCCGTCGGAGCATGGGAGCTCACCGGACCGAAACGGGTCGGCCCGAACGCCAAGGAAGCCGACCTTCGAGTCTGGTACATCGCAGCCCGAGCCGCAGCCGAGAACGGAGACACCGATACGGCGCGACGGATCGCAGACGCGATCGTCCTCAACGACCCGTCGTTCGCCGGTCTCGACGAGCTGGATCGCGAGATCGCCCGCAGCTCCTGAGAGAAACTGTCACAGGGCGCTCCTAGCGTGAGAGACCCGCACCTCCTCGGACGAGAGGAGTCATCATGGACCTCAATCTCGTCGTCATCGCAGGCCGCCTGGCCGCCGCACCCGAAGTCCGGGTCTTCGAAGGGGGATCGACCCTCGTCCGCTACCTCGTGACCACCCGAACCGAGGAGCCCCGCAGACGCATCGACGTCGTACCCGCAGTGCTCTGGGACGCCGACGAGGCGGCTACGCGGTTCGAGCGCGGCGACCGGATATGGATCGCCGGTGCCATCCAGCGCCGCTTCTGGAGCGACGACCACAGTCGACGCAGCAGGATCGAAGTGGTCGCACATCACGTTCAACCCTCGGTCGACGTTTTCGGATTCGCACATCCCGCCATCGATGTTCCACTCGTAGAGGACGAAACTCCGGTCTAGCCTGGCCGTCATGAGACGTGTGCAGGTCGCATCGGCGACATCGTTGTCGGCAGCCGCGGGAGCCGCCGTCGCGGACGCGGGAGGGAACGCGATCGATGCGGCGATCGGTGCGTCGATCGCATCGATGTGCACCGAGATCGGGATCATCGCCCCGGCGGGCAGCGGGTTCGTCACCGTGTGGCCGGCAGACGGCGAGCCCATCGTCATCGACGGGTACGCCGAGATGCCCGGACGGGGCCTCCCACCGGAGCGGTTCGGAGGCGGCGCCAGGGAAGTCGAGATGAGCTACGGGGGGCACACGCGCACGATCGTCGGGTGGGGGAGCGTCGCCACCCCGGGAGCCTTCGCCGCGTACGCAGAAGCGCACCGACGCTTCGGGGCGGTGGAGTGGAGCGAGATCCTCGCCCCGACCATCGCCATCGTCGCGGAGGGGTTCCCCGTGACGGGCGCCTCCGCCGAGTACCTCGATCACGCTCACCGGTCCATCTTCGGCTGGGACGAGATGAGCCGTTCGATCACCCACCACGCCGATGGGACTCCTGTCGCCGTCGGTGATGTGATCCACATCCCGCACCTCGCCGACACGCTGCGGCGGATCGCAGAGGAAGGCGCCGCAGTGCTCTACGAAGGGGACCTCGGACGCCGCATGTCGGACGCCGTCCTCGAGGGCGGAGGCATCCTGACCCGCGAGGACCTGTCGTCCTACCGGGTCGTGGAACGCGAACCCATCCGATTCGAGATCGACGGGTGGGAGATCGCAACGAACCCGCCGCCGGCGGTCGGCGGCGTCGTCGCTTCGGCGATCCTGCTCCTGGCGTCCGAGCCCCCGTTTCGCGGCTGGATCCCCGAGGAGATCGCACGGATGGCGCGGATCCAACGAGCCGTTCTCGACTACCGCTCCGGCCGACTCGACGACTACGAGGGCCGCGCTGCGGCCGCAGACCGCCTTCTCACCTACGCCCGCGATGGGAACCTGGATGCAGTGGAGCGTTCGCCGAGCACCGTGCACACCTCTACGACCGATACCGACGGGAATGCCTGCGCCGTCACGGTCTCGGCCGGGTACGGGGCCGGGGCGATCGTGCCCGGCACCGGAATCTACCTGAACAACTCGCTCGGCGAGGTCGAGCTCACCGCCGAGGGATACCACTCGCTCGCTCCCGGCACGCGACTCGTGTCGAACATGGCTCCGACGGTGGCTCGGCGTAGCGACGGCTCGATGCTCGCGATCGGCAGCCCGGGGGCCTCGCGGATCACGACGGCGATCGCTCAGGTCCTTCTCAACTTCCTGCATCTCGGCATGTCACTGAGGGACGCCGTTGCCCATCCGCGGATCAACGTCGAGAACTTCGGCGGGAATCCGATGGTGGCCTACGAACCGGGTCTCGACGTTCCCACGATCGACGGCATGACGACCCGCCGCTTCCCGGACATCGCGATGTACTTCGGCGGCGTCCAGGCAGCGGTGTTCGATCCGATCGCCGGGCTCTACGGCGCGGCCGATCCCCGGCGAAGCGGCGACACGGCCCGCGGCGGATTCGACTGACGACCCCCCGCTGCACTTTGTTGTTTGCGTCGACGGAACGCCGGCCGGCGGTGTCGGATGTGAGCCGACACGCGACATCAACGCCGGCACGGCGGAGACCGGCTGGTGGCTGATTCCTTCGCCGCCGAGAGCCCGTCGACCGGCTACGACCGGCTCGCCTTCCACGCCTTCTTCCTGCGTTTGAGATCGGCCCGGTCCTCCGGCTGTTCGATTTCGGAGATGTTGGGCCAGTCGGGCATGTGTCGCTCGAATCCTTCCGGCCGTACGTCGAAGTGGCGAGCCAGGACGGCGAGGTACACCCGCGCCTTGTAGTCGCCGAATCCGGGCATCGCCTTCAATCTCGTCATCAGGGTGTTGGCATCTGGGACATCCGCCCAGAGGCCCGTCGTGTCACCGTTGTAGACCTCGGTGATGTGAGAGGAAACAGCCTGTACCCGTTTCGACATGTTCCCCGGGAAGCGATGGATCGCCGGCTTCTCCCTGAACGCCGCTTCGAGCTCGTCGGGATCCGTGTTTGCGATCTGCGACGGGTCGAGGCCTCCGATGCGTTCGCGAAGACGGGCGGGACCGGCGAAGGCCGTCTCGACCGGCACCTGTTGATAGAGAACCATCCCGATCAGGAGAGCGAACGGGTCGTCATGCAGCAGATCGTTGCTCGCATCGTCGTCGGTGAACGGCAGGGCCTCGGTCATCGATGTCCTTCCGGAGTCGGATGACACCGTAGCGGCGTCGACGAACGACGGTAGGGTGCGCTGACGCGAAGGAGGCTGTGTGACGGAGAGAATCTACGCAACACAAGCGTACGAGCGCTCGATGACCGCGAACGTGATCGAGGTCGATGACGACCAGGGGAAGGTCCTCCTCGACCGCACCGTGTTCTACCCGGGCGGTGGCGGGCAACCCCACGATCTCGGGACGCTCGAGGCCGGGGAGAAGCGTTTCGATGTGGTCCGGGTGACGCAGGATGCCGACGGTGTGTGGCATTGGATCGACGGGCCTCTCCCGGATCGGGGGGCGGAGGTCGTCGGCGAGCTCGACTGGGATCGCCGCTATCTCCTCATGCGGACGCACACGGCGATGCACACGCTCTGCGGTGTCATCTGGGAGCGTTTCCGGAGCCCGGTGACGGGCGGCAACATGACGCCGGGGGAGGGGCGGCTCGACTTCGAGATACCGCAGTGGACCCCGGAAGACCGTCCGGAGGTAGAAGCGGAGTTCAACCGGCAGCTCTCGATGGATTACCCGATCGAAGTGTCGTTCCTCGATCGTGCAGATGCGGACATGGACCCGAGCCTGATCCGTACGAAAGTGAGTCTGCTGCCGGCGTCTCTGAGCGTCGTGCGTGTCATCGACATCGTCGGGCTCGATCGCCAGGCCGACGGAGGCACGCACGTGGCATCGACCGGGGAGGTTGGCACGGTTCGCATCACGAAGGCCGAGTCCAAGGGCAAGGGTTTCCGTCGTATTCGCTTCGTACTCGAGGGTGCCGCGGCACGGGGGTAGGCGAACGGGGCGATGCCGGGGGAGCTACGTCGGTGTCGCCCGGGAGTTCATCCTCAACTCGGCGATGAGACCCTCGAAGAAGCGACGAAGGGCGGCCTCTGCGATCCGGTGCATCGCGACGCGATCGACCACGGCTCCGATCCTGCCGAGCGGCGGTTTGTACGAGGCCAGGAGCGACACCATGGTTCGGCGCTCGTCGATCGGCTCGATCTCGAGATCGGCCGTGACGACCGGATAGACGTCCTCGTGGTCCAAGGGCTCCCACGACAGCTGGATGCGTCCCATCGGCAGGACGCCGGGAACCGGGACGTAATCTGCGACACGGAAGCAGACTTCCTTGATGAGATGCATGCCGGCCACATCGAGGTCCACATGCGTGTCACCTTCGTTCAACCATGTGACACCGACCCGGCGGGGAGCGTCGAGCGCCGGAACCGATCGCTCGGTCAGGAGGCGGCGAACCTCGGCGAACGGAATACCGACGGCCTTGTACATCTGGACGTACTGCTCGTGCATCCTTGACATGGAACCACCGATCGTTCGTTCGTCGTAGGGGCAAGGGACCCTCTTCGCGTGGGACCTTCGGCAGAGAAGCCCGAAACGCGCACGACCGCGCATCCGTCGCGACGAATGTCGGGAATACGACCATCTGCGGAACACCGCGGCTCTCCGGTCGTTGACAGCACCATGAAGAGAGCACATCTCGTTGCCGTCGGCCTCGCACTCAGCCTCGCACTCGGCGCCTGCGCGGGGCCGGGCTCGGACACGCCGAACGACGCACCGGACGGGACCACGCAGTCCGGTGCCGGGACGGCCGCCCCCGAGACCGGGTACACGTACTTCGACGGGTCCCAGGGGTCGTTCGGTGACTACGCGGGCACGCCGCTGGTCGTGAACTTCTGGGCTTCCTGGTGCCCATCGTGTGTGGCGGAGATGGCTTCGGCGTTCCGCCCGGTTCAGGCGCAGCTCCAGGGAGAAGTCGCGTTCCTGGGCATGAACCTGCAAGACGACCGGACGGCGGCTCTTCGCATGGTCGACGAGACCGGCGTGCTCTTCGATCTGGCGGAAGACCCCCTCGGGGATCTATACGTGGAACTCGGAGGAATCGGGATGCCGTACACGGTCTTCATCGATGAGAACGGCATGATCGTCGATGAGCACAACGGGCCGCTCGATGAGACCCAGCTCGCGAAGAAGATCGCGGAAGCGTTCGGCCCATGATCGACGCACCGCTCGCTCTCGCGTTCGCCGCAGGGCTCGTAGCAACGGTCAACCCTTGCGGTTTCGCGATGCTCCCCGCGTACCTGTCCTACTTCATGGGGATCGAGGAATCCGATCGGAGCACCGGAACCGCCGTCGGGACCGCTCTCGCGGTCGGTTCCGTCGTCTCGCTCGGATTCCTCCTGGTGTTCGGAGTCGCGGGGATCCTCATCACCGCCGGATTCCGTATCGTCATCGATCTCATCCCCTGGGTCGCCATCCTCGTCGGCTTCGGCGTCGTCGCCCTCGGCATCGCCCTGCTACGCGGCTACGAGATGACGGTCGGTCTTCCCAAGGCGCAACAGGCGTCGTCGGGGAGGGGATACCGTTCGGTGTTCCTGTTCGGCGTGTCCTACGCGGTTGCGTCGCTGTCGTGCACGCTGCCCGTTTTCCTGACCGTCGTCGCCACCCAGGTCACCCGTGGGTCCTTCGTGTCGGGCGTCGCCACGTTCCTCGTGTACGGGGCCGGCATGGCGGTCGTGCTGGTCGCCGTCACGGTTGCCCTCGCCATCGGAAAACGCTCCCTCGTGACGTGGCTGCGCGGATCTGCCCGGTACATCTCCAAGGTCTCCGGTGTGATCCTCATCGGCGCAGGGTCGTACATCGTTTGGTTCTGGTTCATCGGCCTCACGTTCGGAGCTGAGACGCTCGGCGGAGGTGGCCGGGTGTTCAGCGTGGTCGAGTACCTCTCTCAAACGGCTCAGAATACGATCGCCGATGCTCCGCTCATCTGGGGGTTCGGATTCATGGCTGTGATCGCCGCGGGCATCGTTGTCATGCTCGTCACCCGGCGTGCCGGCCGGAAGACGGGCGCAGTGCCCCTGCCCGCCGATGAGTGATCGACATCGGCTCGCCACGTTCCACGGAGCCGGGCAGGCGGCGTGGCACGGCCTCGACCTTGCAGACGGCTCCGGAATTCGTGCTGGCCCTCGTCACGATCCGGGGGTGCCGATCTTCGCCGACGCGTTCAACCGGCCCCGGGAGTTCCCATGGCCGGCGATCGGACCGGTCGTCGGGATCCTCGACATGGTCGCGCTCCGGCGCTCGAGTGCCGCAACCCGGCTCGCGGGTGGCTTGGGTCGAAAGGTCCGGGCCCCTCCACGGCGGAACGATAGAATCCGCACCGATGCCCATCGATGCCGTCGCTACCACCGAGATCACGAAACGCTACGGGGAGACGCTGGCGCTCGACGCGGTGACGCTGCGAGTCCCCGCGGGGTCCGTGTACGGCCTGGTCGGCCCAAACGGGGCCGGGAAGACGACGCTGCTGGGCATCCTGGCCCACCTCCGACGACCGACCGCCGGCGGTTTCGAGGTGACGGCCGAGCAGGTCGGCGTTCTCCCGGACACGCCCCGCTTCGACCCGTGGCTGACGGCACGCGAGGTCGTGGAGCTCTCGCGGACGCTCAACGCTCCGAACGCCCCGCCTTCCGCCGCGGAAAGCGTCCTCGAGCAGACGGGGTTGTCCCAGGTCTCACACCGCAGGGTCGGAAGCTTCTCACGCGGCATGTTGCAACGTCTGGGCCTGGCAGCCGCCGTGATCGGGGAACCGGAGTTGCTGCTTCTCGACGAGCCGGCGGCCGCACTGGATCCCGCGGGGAGGCGCGAGGTACTCGACATGGTCGCGGCCCTGAGGGGCGGCTCCACGGTCGTGTTCTCCAGCCACATCCTCGATGACGTGCAACAGGTATGCGACACGGTCGGGATACTGAACCGAGGTTCTCTCGTCTACGAGGGGACACTCGACGACCTCGTCCGGGGATCGGGCCACGAACCGACCTATCGCATCACCGTGCGCGGAGACGGCGCCGGCGTGGCCGATCTGCTTCGGTCGTGCGACTGGGCCCATGGCGTCGAAGTCGACGGCGACGTGGTCACCGTCTCGGCCGGGAGCGCCACGGTGATGGAACGCGAGCTCGTTCGCTGCCTTTCACGAATCGACGTGCCCGTGGTCTCCATCGCACCGGTGGAACGCAGTCTCGAAGATGTCTTCCTCGAGGTGACGCGATGAGCCTGTGGCGCCTCGAATGGCTGCGGTTGGTCAGGACGCACCGAATCTGGATCTTGCTCGGGATCTTCACGTTCTTCGGCGCCCTCGGGCCGCTGACGGCGAAGTATCTCCCCGAGATCATCGATCGGCTCGGAGCGGGCGCGGAGGTCGCCGTTCCTCCGGCAACTCCCGAGCTCGCGATGGCCCAGTACTCCGGGAACGTGGTGCAGATCGGCTTGCTCGCGGTTGTGTTCATCGCTGCAGCGGCGCTCGCGTTCGACGCGAAACCCGAGATGTCGGTGTTCCTCCGAACGCGAGCATCCGTTGATTCGATTCTCCGCCCGCGCTACGTGGTCAACATGGTCGCCGCCGCGGGAGCAGCCTTCGCCGGCTCCGCGGTTGCGTACGTCGGGACGTCGCTCTTGATCTCTGCACCGAACCCGGGCGACACGGTCGTCGCTTCGGTGCTCCTCGCCCTGTACCTTGCTTTCGCCGTCTCCACCACCGGCCTCGTCGCCTCACTCGTCAGAGGCGTCCCTGCGACGGCGCTCCTGTCGATCGGGGTGTTGATCACCATCGGGCTTGCAGGGCTCGTCCCGGTGGTGAAGCCGTGGCTGCCATCGGAACTCGTCGGCGCGTTCGATGGTCTGATCGCCGGGACCGGCTTCATCTACGGCAGAGCCGTGGCGACCACCATCGTGGTGGTCGTCGTCTCCGCGATGGTGAGTGTTCGGTTGATGCGACGTCGCGAGATCTGACTCGCCGATGGGCAAGACCGTCCTGCCGGATGGTCAGTCCCCGGACGTGCGCGCCAGTCCCAGTTCCTCGACGGCCCGCTCCTTCAGCTTGAACTTCTGGATCTTTCCGGTGACCGTCATCGGGAACTCGGTTGTGAACCGGACGTATCTCGGGACCTTGAAGTGGGCGATGCGGCCCTTGCAGTACTCGACGACGTCGTCCTCGGTGAGATCCGCTCCGTCGCGTTTCTGCACCCAGGCCATGATCTGCTCACCGAATCGTTCATCGGGAACGCCGATCACCTGAGCGTCGACGATGTCGGGATGTGTGAAGAGGTACTCCTCGATCTCCCTCGGGTACACGTTCTCACCACCGCGGATGATCATGTCCTTGAGACGACCGACGATCTTCACGTACCCGTCGGCGTCCATGACCGCGAGATCGCCCGAGTGCATCCAACCGTCGGCATCGATCGCCTCCGCGGTTCGGTCCGGATCGTTCCAGTATCCCTTCATCACGGAGT
Organism: Acidimicrobiia bacterium; assembly: GCA_029939995.1. GTDB lineage: Bacteria > Actinomycetota > Acidimicrobiia > Spongiisociales > UBA5794 > JAHEEL01. The sequence goes on from JAOZRW010000002.1 coordinate 9,086, forward strand.
AACCGCGGGCGCAGAACTCGCCGGGCGTACCCGCCGGGGTCGTCTCACCCGTGTCGGGATCGACGATCTTGATCTCGACGTGCGGATGAGCGGTGCCGACCGTGGAGACCCGTCGGTCGACGGAATCGTCACGGAGCGTCTGGGTCGCCACGGGGGAGAGTTCCGTCATGCCGTAGGCGATCGTCACCTCCGACATGTGCAGGGTCGTGATGACCCGCTTCATGATCTCGATGGGACACGGCGCCCCGGCCATGACTCCGGTACGGAGCGTCGACACGTCCCGCTTGGCGAGGTCGTCATGCTCGAGGGTGGCGATGAACATCGTGGGAACGCCGTACAAGCTGGTGCACGATTCGGCCTCAACGGCTTCCAGGACGGCGCCGGCGTCGAAGCCGGGAGAAGGGACGACCATCGCAGCACCGTGGGTCGTGCATGCCAGGTTGCCGATGACCATGCCGAAGCAGTGATAGAACGGGACGGGGATGCAGACCCGATCCCGTTCGGTGTATCCGAGCGTCTCCCCGCAGAAGAAGCCGTTGTTGAGGATGTTGCGGTGGGTGAGGGTCGCTCCCTTCGGGAACCCCGTCGTGCCCGACGTGTACTGGATGTTGATGGGCTGGTCGGCCGTCAGGAGCGATTCTCGTTGCCAGAGCTCTTCGTCGGGGACGGCGTCCCCTGCATCGAAGAGGTCGTTCCATTCAGGCGAATCGAGGAAGATGGTGCGTTCGAGCCCCGGTGTTCGATCGGCCACTTCTGCGACCATCGCCCGATAGTCCGAGGTGAGGTACGAGGGCGCGGAGATGAGGAAGCGGCACCCCGATTGGTTGAGGACGTACTCGAGTTCGGAGGTCCGGTAGGCCGGGTTGATGTTGACGAGGATCGCCCCGATCTTCGCCGTGGCGTACTGCACCGCCACCCACTCTGCGTTGTTGGGACTCCAGATGCCGACCCGATCGCCGAGTGCAACGCCCAGTTGGAGGAACGCCTTGGCGAGCCGGTCCGTGGCGTCGTCGAACTCCTGGTACGTGCAGCGGATGCCCTGGTGCCGGACGATCAACGCGTCGTGATCCGGGAACCGTGCCGTCGTGTGCTCGAGATTCTCTCCGATCGTCTCGGAGAGGAGCGGCATCTCCGTCGGTCCCAAGGCGTACGAATCCTTCATGTTCTCCCTTTCCGCTGGTCGCAGCGTACGGGAGCCGCCTCCGGGTGACCAGGGACAAGGGTCACATCACACAGACGGGTCGGCTACCACCTTGAGTTCGTCGATGAGCCGCGCTCCGAGCGATCCGGGGCGAACCGGGTCCCGGGTGATCGCGTGGACCATGACCTCGTGGACGGGCCCGACGACCTCGACGTTCTGGACGTCATCTGCGCATCCGAGGGGGAGATACACGGAGAATCCTTCTCTCAGGAGGCGCTTCGAGACGCCGCCTCCGGTGGCTTCGAACGCCGGGCCGGCAGGTTCATGCCCGGTTATTCCGGTGAGGATGGCCCGTTCCCATGATCCGGCGGGTGGCAAGGCGAGGAGCTCCGACCGGAGGCCGTCTTCCGGTTGGTGCAACGCGAAGCGGATCCTCCGCACCGGGATGCTGTGTGCCCAATCCGGGATCTGGTCTCCCAACGCCGGCACGATGACGACGTCGAGGGTTCGGGAGCGCAGAGCGCTCATGAGCTCGTCCCCGGTGGAGGCTTCGAGATGATCGAGACCGGTGATACCGTGCGTGAGGCCCCGCACGGCCGGGGCCATGAGCATCAACAGCTCTGGTGTCGTGCCCACGGCCAGGGGGGCTTCCTCGTGGACGCCTCTGAGCTCGTGCAGAGCTTGATCGATCTCGCGGAGGGCGTTGACTGCATGGGGGTAGAGGCGTTCCCCCGCCGGGGTGGGGGAGAGGCCCGTCTTCGTACGTTCGAACAACACCGACTGGAGACGGTCCTCGAGCGTCTTCAGCGCCCGACTGACCGTCGGCTGCGACAGCAGCAGGATGTCGGCTGCATCGGTGACGGATCGCTCCCGGTACACCTCGGCGAAGACCCTCAGCTGCCGCGTCGAAACGCTCGGCCGTTGGAGTTTGAGCTCCTCGGCCCGCCGGAACTCTTCCTCCGCTGCCTCGACGGTCATTCCATGTCGCTATCGCTCGTTGCGGATCATGCATATTACAGCGTCCGGCCGACCGCGTACGGTGCGACCGTCATCGATGGGAAGAGGAGGAGTTTTCGTGGCCGATACAACCATCAAACCCCGCATGTCCGCGTGGGAGCGGCTCACCAGACGACAATGGTCGTTCCTGGTGGCCGGTCTCGTGTTCGGCGTCGCGCAGATCATCTACATGATCACGCTCTGGGTTCACAGCGTCCAGGGAGGCAAGGACGCCCACTTGAAGCCGATCACAGTGACGACGGACCTCGGGAAGATGTTCCGCGGTCTCGAAGTGGCCGTCGACAACCTGTTCGGGATCCACACGTCCCTCTACGGCAATTGGGAGGCTGCAGCCAACGGCGTGCTCCATCCATCGGGTGGAGCGTTCGTACCGGGTATCGGCTGGCCGATCGTCGGCATGATGATCGGCGGCTTGATCGTCGCTCTCGCCGAGCGCGAGCATCGTTCCTGGGTCAAGTATCCGCTCCGTCTCCTCGGCATCTCGTTCCTCGGTGGAATGATCTTCTCGTACGGCACCCGTCTCGCCGGCGGATGTACGCTCAACCACCTGCTCGGCGGCATCCCGATGATGAACGTCCACTCGACCATCACCGTCATCTTCATGGCGATCGGTGGGGCGACGGCCTTCCTGGTGATGACGAAGCTCGGCGTCGGGCAGTTCTTCAAGCATCAGGAGACCAAGTCGTACTGTGAGGCTACGGACGACGGCGAATGCCCGGCATACGACCCGACCTACGTCTGGTACAAGAACCCGTGGTACTGGATCGGCGCCGCGTTCTCGATCTTGCTCGTCATCGTCGCGTTCTACGGCGGCTTCTTCAACCCGGATGGGTTGCAGAGCCTCAAGGAGGGCGACCTCGTCGCCTTCTCGAAGTCCGTCTCCGCCAAGGGGTGGCTGTACGTGCTCGGGACGCTCTTCGCCGGCATCGTCGGCGGTATCGGCATGGCCAAGAGCGGCTTCGGCACCGAGTGTGCGCTCGTCAGCCTCGAGGTCGCCGGGAGCATGAAGAAGAACGACAGCAAGTACGCCAAGCTCGGCATCCCGCGGATCACGCGGACGCTCATGCGCGGCTATCTGCCGATCATCGGTCTGGCGGCCTCGTGGGTCCTCACGGCCGGGTTCATCTGGCTCGGCTGGAACTTGGGGGCAACACCCGGGTTCGAAGGCAGCTTGAAGTACCACCTCACGGCCGGCTCGATCATCGGCGGCTTCCTGCTCGGGCTCGGCGCCGTGCTGCTCATCGGCTGCGAGATCCGGTCCTACATGCGGATCGGCATGGGCTACCTGAACACCCTCATCGGGTTCATCGGCTTCGCCATCGGCTACCTGCCTTTCACCCTCTTCTACAAGGGACACATCTCGTTCCTCGAGAACACGGTGATCACCGAAACCGACAAGTGGTACCAGTTCGTCACCGATTCCGTCTCCACTCAGAAGATCATCTATCTCATCTGGGTGTTGGTCCTCGCGGCGTTCCTGTTCTGGCTGATCCGCATCGGATCCCGCAACACCGGCGTGACGCAGAAGGAGCTCCGGAGGCTCAGCACGGAGGATCTGCAGCTGACGATCGACGCTCGTGCCGACAACGGCATGATCGCCGGCGTGTCCGCACCGGAGGAGGTTCCCGGATCCGAACCGTTCGTGTGACGGAAGTCACCCGCATGTACATGGAGGGCCGGTCTGATGACCGGCCCTCCATCGCGTTCACGGTCGCGATTCTGGTTGAATAGCCGGATGCGCGACTGGACGACCATGCCGAAGGCGGAGCTGCACTTCCACCTGGAGGGCGCCATCCCCGTCCCCACGCTCTGGGAATTGATCCAGCACCACGGCGGGGATTCGGTCGTCTCCAGCGAAGCAGAGCTCATCGAGTGGTTCACCTACAGCGACTTCGCCCACTTCATGGAGATCTGGACCTGGATGAACGGGTTCCTCCGCGACTACGACGATTTCACCTTCGCCGCCGAAGCGGTTGCCCGGCACCTCGCCGCCCAGAACATCGTCTACGTCGAAGCGTTCTTCTCTCCGAGCGACTTCCGGCATCACGACCTGGACCCACGTCGCATCGCCCTCGCGATCCGAACCGGGCTCGATCGCGTCGACGGCGTCGAAGTGCCACTGATCGTCGATCTCGTACGCGACCGGGGGCCTGAGGGCACCGCACGCACGTTCGCTTCCATCAAGGACGTCGCTGACGAAGCCGGCATCATCGGCATCGGCATCGGCGGGTTCGAAGCCGCGCATCCTCCGGAGCAGTTCGAAGGGGTCTACCGGGAGGCCCGCGAGTCCGGGTTCCACGTGACCGCACATGCGGGAGAGGAGGCCGGTCCCGAAAGCGTGTGGGGCGCGATCCGGAGCCTGGGAGCGGAACGGATCGGTCACGGGATCCGCTCCATCGAGGACCCCTCCCTGGTGCGCTACCTCGTGGAGCACCAGATCCCGCTCGAAGTCTGCCCGACGTCGAATCTCCGAACGGGCGTCATAGCTCATTGGGACCAGCACCCGGTACGACGCCTCGTCGATGCCGGTGTTCTGGTGACCATCAACACCGACGACCCTGCGATGTTCGACACCACTCTCGCGGGAGAGTACGAGATTCTGGAGAACCGGTTCGAGATGGATGAGACGATGCTGAAGGGCCTCTCCCTCGCCGCCGTCGATGCCTCCTGGGCGGACGAAGCCACCCGTGCCCGCTTGCGGTCCGACATCGAACACTGGTGGGCTGCGGTGTAGTCTGGCCCCATGCCATTCATCACGCTCACGACAGATTTCGGAACCAGGCAGGGGAGCGACGCGGTACTCCACGGAGCGATCTACGGCATCGCCCCGGACGCCGTGATCACCGACCTCTCACACAACATCACGCCCCAGGACATCCGTGAGGCGAACTTCGTCGTCAACAACAGCGCCTTCTTCTTCCCCTCGGGCACGGTGCACGTGATCGTCGTCGACCCCGGGGTCGGAACCGACCGGCGTCCCATGGCCGCGAGGATCGGCGAACACTTCTTCGTCGCCCCGGACAACGGCGTGCTCACCGCCTGCCTGGACCGTGCCGAAGCCGAGGGCTGGTCGACGGAGTTCGTTCACCTCGACCGACCCGAGTTCTGGCTCGAGAACGTGACGATGACGTTCCACGGAAGAGACCTCTTCGCCCCGGTCGGGGCGCATCTCGCAGCCGGGGTGTCGCTCCCGGACCTCGGCACACCGTTCGACGACCCGATCACGATTCCCCTCTGGGGGGCCCAGCAGCACGAGGACGGAAGTGTCTCCGGCGAGGTCATCTACATCGATGATTTCGGGAACGCCATCTGCTCGATCCTGCCCCACGAGATCGCCCATCTTCCCGTGCCCGACGGTGTGGAGGTCGAGCTCTGCGGCGCCCGGATCGCCGGCATGGTCTCGACGTTCGGAGATTCGGAGTACGGGACCGACACGCTGATCGCTCTCTGGGACTCGAGCGGGTACCTGCTCGTCTCGGAGAACAACGGCACCGGGGGCAAGGTCATCAAGCCGACGCCGCGTGACCGGGTGATCGTCCGGCGTCGCAGCTGAGCGCTAGAGCCGTCCGGCGTCGATGATGCGCTGAAGGAACTGCTGGGTCCGCGGCTCGCTCGGCGAGGAGAAGATCGCCTCCGGCGGCCCGTGCTCGAGGATCCGACCCGCATCGAGGAAGCAGACTTGATCGGCGACGTCTCGGGCGAAGCCCATCTCGTGCGTGGCGATCACCATCGTCATCCCGTCGTTCTTCAGGCCCCGGATGACGTTCAGGACCTCGGCGACGAGTTCGGGATCGAGCGCGGACGTGACCTCGTCGAAGAGCATCAATTCCGGTTGCGTCGCCAGGGCGCGCACGACGGCGACCCGTTGTTGCTGCCCCCCGCTCAGCCGGTCCGGGTACTCGTCGATCTTGTCGGTCAATCCGAACCGGTCGAGCAGGTCCCGGGCGCGCTCGACCGCCTCGGCCTTGCCCACACCGTGGACCTCGCGCGGGCTGAGCGTGATGTTGTCGAGCACCGTCATGTGGGGAAAGAGGTTGAAGGCCTGGAACACGATTCCCATCTTCTCCCTGACCTGGTTCGGGTTCACACCCGGGGCCGTGATATCGGCGCCGTCGAGGAGGATCGCGCCCTCGTCGATGGGGAAGAGGAGATTTACGCACTTGAGCATCGTCGACTTCCCGGAGCCGGAGGAGCCGATGAGACAGACGACCTCGTGTTGGTCAACGGTGAGGTCGACGTCGCGCAGGACTTCCTTGTCCCCGAAAGCCTTCCAGACGCCGCGCAGTTCGAGTTTCGGGGGAGTCATGCGCTCATCGACTGCTTTCTGCGGCGGTCCCGATCGGTATACCAATCCGTGAACCGGGCGACGGGGATGCTGACCGCGAGAAAGAGGAGCGTCGCTGCGATGTAGCCGGTGTAGTTGAACGTCTTTGCCGCATAGATGTCGGCTTCACGAACGGCCTCACGGATGCCGAGAACGAGAACCAGGGCCACGTCCTTCTGGAGGCTGACGAAGCCGTTGAGCAGGGCAGGGATGACGTTCTTGATGGCCTGGGGGACCAGCACGTAGCGCAACGCCTGGATCTGCGTCAACCCGAGCGAGCGGGCGGACATCCGCTGGCTCTCGTGAACGGACTCGATGCCTGCCCGGTACACCTCGGCTGTGTACGCGCTGTAGCTGATGATGAGCGCCGTGAGCCCCCAGAACAGCGCGCTCGTGGGAACTCCCGGAAGTTGCAGCGCCGGGATGCCGAAGCCGAGGAGCAGGATGAGCAGGATGACGGGGATCCCGCGGATCATGTCGATGAACAGCACCGCGAGCGCTCGCAGGGGGAAGAACGCCGGACCGCGCAACGATCGGATCATGGCGATCACGAGCGACAGCGTGAGGATGATGATCTCGGCGACGATGAACATCTTGACGTCGAGCCAGAACCCCCCGAGAACGTCGGGGAACACGTCGACGAAGTGATCCCAACTGAAGAACTGGCGTTGAACGGCGGGCCACGCGTCCGAGGTCAGAACGGCCCAGAGCACGACGCCCACGAAGATGACCGTCGAAGCGAACGCGATCAGCGCCCCGCGTGTTCCCTCCTCGCGGCTACGAGGCGCGTGCGGGGGCCCGAGAAGACTCGGACCCCCGCCGAATTCGTCGATCGACGGCTGTTCGCTCACGCGGTGTTATCCACCCGTGATCGTGGGGATCCCGCCGCCCTGGGTGAGATACGTCTCCTCGAGATCGCTCAGCGTCCCGTTGGAGCGCAACGTCTCGATGACCGTGTTCACACAAGGGACGAGCGGGTTGTCCTTGGCGAAGAGCAGACCGTAGTTGTCCGGGTCCGCCGCTTCGGTCTCGAACTGCCCGGCGATGATCGCCCCCTCGACCTGGACGGCCGTGACGAAGTACGCCGTCGGAAGATCGACCACGAGTCCGTCGATCTGGCCGGCGTTCATCGCAGCTTCAAGGTCGACGTTCTCGTCGTACACGTTCGGGTCCTTGTCCGGCTTGATGACGTTCTCGATGAAGTCGAGGCTCGTCGTGCCGATCTGAGCGCCCAGCACCGCGTCCTTGAGTTCGTCGATCTTCGTCACCTTCGCGTACGGGGAGTCCGGGTACGTGACGAGCGACTGCCGTGTCGTGTAGTACGGAACGCTGAAGTCGACGATCTCAGCGCGATCTTCCGTGATCGAGTACTGCTGCAGGTTGAAGTCCCACGGCTTCGGCCCCGGGGCGATGGCCTCGTTGAAGCCGATCCGGGTCCAGACGACCTGATCATCGGTAAATCCGAGCTCTTCGGCGATCGCATACACCAGCGCGGCTTCGAATCCGAGCTTCGAGGTGGGATCGTCGAAACCCTCCCCGTCGGTCGTGCCAACCCACGGTGGGAAAGCCGGCTCCCCGGTGGCGACCGTCAAGGTGCCGGGGGTGACCAGGTTCAGATCCGCGATCTCGCAGGATCCCGGAGCGGCAGTCGGGCCCGTAGCTTCCTCGGTGCTGCTGCACGCCGCCGCGAGCATCGCGAACACGACCAGGAGCAGCACGAACACGGACCATCTCTTGCGGCTTGGTGCCATCTGGGCCTCCAATCGGTTGATGCCTTTGAGGATAGACGCGCAGCCCCGAAGTCGCGCCATGTGCGGGTGAAGACCCTCGGGGCGAGGCCGGTGGGGGAGCGGTTCAGAGGGAGGGGCGGCCCAGCCGGTCACGCTCTTCGTCCATGCGTGCCAACTCCTCCTTGCCCGGGCTCACGATCTGCGGATCCGGCCGGAAGTCGAGATCCGGATCTCGATCGGCGTAGTCGACGGCGTTGAGCATCACTTTCATCGCGTTGAGGCGCGCTCTCGGCTTGTTGCTCGAACGGATGATCGTCCAGGGGGCCGCCTCGGTGGACGTGCGCTCGAGCATGCGGTGCTTCATCTCGGTGAAGTCGTTCCAGTACTCCTGCGCCTGCACATCGATCTCGCTGAGCTTCCATTGGCGCAGGGGATCGTGGGTGCGCCTGGCGAACCGGATGGCCTGCGTCTCCTTGTCGACGCTGAAGTACAGCTTCACGAGCACGGTGCCCTGGCGCACGATGTCCTTCTCGAATCCAACGACGCCCTTCATGAAGTCCCGGTACTGGCGTTTCGTGCAGAAACCGAACACAGGTTCGACGAGAGCCCGGTTGTACCAGGAACGGTCGAACAGCACGACCTCACCGCCCGAAGGGAAGTGCTCGACGTAACGCTGGAAGTACCACTGGGTCTTCTGCGCATCGTTCGGCTTTCCGAGAGCGACGACTCGATAGCGTTTCTCGTTCATGTATCGAGTGATCCGCCGGATCGTGCCACCCTTGCCGGAAGCATCCCGCCCTTCGAACAGGACGATCATGGGGATGCGCTCCGCTTCCAGATGACGCTGAAGCTTGAGGAGCTCGATCTGGAACGGCTTGAGTGTCTTGTCCTTGTTGAGCGCTTCCTTGTTGAGCGTTGCCTTCAGATGCTTGTTCTCGGACTCGAGGCTCCGCAGGCGGGTGCGCATCGCCGCGTCGTCGACCATCGATTCGGGTTTCGGTGTGGTGTCGGGCACGAGCACTCCGGCGATCGGTGGCTCGATGCTACTCGGGCCCTTCGATGCTTGCAGGCCGATCACGCCATGAGCGCCCATAATCCACGTTATGTCAAGTTGCGGTTCTCGGCGTCGGCCTGCTCGGACCATCACCCCCTCCCTGCGTGCCATCGAGACGGGTACCGTGGCCTCATGACGCGGTTCGTAGCCTTGCTCCGTGCGATCAACACGCCTCCCCGGCACGTGAAGATGGAATGCTTGCGCACGATCCTGCGCGACGCCGGCTTCCGGAACGTGGAGACCTACATCGCCTCCGGCAACGTCATCTTCGATGCGCGCCCCGCATCCGACCTCACCGGCAACATGGAAGCTGCGCTCTCGGACGGCCTCGGCTTCGACGTGCCGGTGTATCTACGCACGGCCACCGAGTTCCTCGAGATCGCCGCCCGAGATCCGTTCGACGGGCAGGCAGGCTCCCTCGAGATCTCATTCCTCCCCGGGACGCCCGATCCGGTTGCCGTTCGATCCCTGGTCGACACGGCGAGCGGAACGGACCGACTGGCCGTGGCCGGGCGCGAGGTCTACTGGCTTCACGACGGGCCGCGGGTCCGCTCGCCGCACAAGGAATCGACGGTCGTACGCCTTCTGGGGATGCCGACCACGCGGCGTTCGGCGACCACCGTTCGGACGATCGCCGACCGGTACCTCCGCTGACGTCGGATGTGTTGCCAGGTTCTACCAGCGCCGGTACCGAGTAGCGTTCGGCCGCACGCGCACCCGCCTCACCATCCCGGTCGATCTCGGACTCCCCGACCTGACGCATGGTTCCGCCGCTCGCATGCCTCTGCGATCCAGCGTACCCCGCTCGGTCCGGCGGGGGTCGACGACTTCGCCGTCGGGCCGCGATGGCACCGGCTGGAGGACTAGGTTTGTGGTCCACGCAATTCGACAGAAGCCTCTCCCCCTCTGCAACCGAACGGAGTTACCGATGCCGACCATGAAGGCGGTCACATTCACGAAAGGCGGCCCCGAGCATCTCTCGATCGCGCACGTCGAGCGCCCCGAACCCGGTCCGGGAGAAGTTCTCGTCAGGGTGACGGCCGCCGGCGTGAACCCCATCGACTGGAAGACACGGGCCGGCGCTGGCCTCTACGACAACTTCGATCCATCCGCCCCGATGATCCTCGGGTGGGATGTCGCCGGGATCGTCGAAACAGTCGGAGCGGGCGTGACCCGCTTTCGCGAGGGCGATCGCGTCTTCGGGATGCCCCGATTCCCGCAACCGGCGCGTGCGTACGCCGAATTCGTCACGTCGCCAGCGCGGCATCTCGCTCTCATCCCCAGCGGCGTCTCCGACCTCGCAGCAGCCGCGACCCCCCTCTCCGGCCTGACCGCGTACCAAGCCGTCGTCGACACGCTCGGCGTGCAGGGCGGCACGCGGATCCTCATTCACGGAGCCGGCGGGCAGGTAGGGCAGTTCGCCGTTCAGATCGCGAAAGCTCGCCGGGCCGAGATCTGGGCCACGGAAGTCACCGGGCGCACCGCAACCGTGCGGGCGTTGGGCGTCGAACGCGTCATCGACGCCTCCGTCGACGACTTCACCACCGAGGTAACGGATCTCGACGTCGTACTCGACCTGGTCGGCACCGTCGGTTCGCCGACGCGATCGCTCGCATGTCTGAAGCGGGGCGGTCAACTCCTCGTCCTGCCATCGCCCGAGGTCCTGCCGCCGGCCGAAGCGGTCGAGGCGGCCGGCGTCGAGGCGCGATGGATGCTCGTCGAACCGGACCACGCCGGGCTCGAAGGTCTCGCGGCGATGCTCGGTTTCGGGCTTGTCCGCGCCCCGATCGCCGAGACCCGGAATCTGGACGAAGTCGGGGAGCTCCACCGGATCGGAGAAGCCGGGGACACGCCGGGGCATCTCGTGATCACCGTCTCGCTGTGACGACGCCCGAGCGAACTGCCTCCTGCTCTACGCGGGACGGAGCTCCAGGAACCGGGTGACCGCACGCCCGCGCTGCTCTGGTGACCAGGCGATGGAGATCGCCTCTCCGGAACGATAGCGATCGAGCTGGTCCGCGTAGTGCGGGGACATCGGATTGCCTGACTGGCCTCCCGGGAGGATGAACCGATTCTGATCCCACTCCCCCACCTCGACCGCCATCCGCATCGACGCGATGAACGGAGAGTTCGCGGTCGGATCGAGGAACGACACGGCGGCCTGGCTGATCGTGTTCGCATCGCCGCCCCAGGGAAACGGTCCGAGATTGAAGACCTGATCCATGGGCTTTCGCTCCCCGACCGGGTGGAGCAACGTCAGCGGACGCACCCTCCCCCACTCCCACTCCCCCGTCTCTGATCCGAAAGAGTCGGTGAGCGTGCCGATGGCGATCGCGAGGGCGTCCGAGATCTCGGTGTCCCAGCCACGCTCGAACCATCCGCTCGGGCGATCCCCGAGCAGACGAACGAGGTGCCCGGTCCGGCGGGTGAAGATCCCGTTCTCCGGTGTCAAGGAGCTGAGGCCCTTGCCCAGGGCCCACGCCGCCGTGTTCGGCGCCTTCGCCGACACGACACGGCGCGCCATTTCCACGATGAACAGCTCATACACGCTTGCGGCTGCCGAGTCGGGAGCGGCGACCCCGTCCCACGCTTCGAGCATCGCGATCGCCCGAAGCGCGTCTTCGTCCCTGGTCGACGTCGCCAGGACCGATGCGCGGATCTCCCTCCACGGGATCGGCGTCCGATCCATCTGCAACTCTCCGACGGACTCGAGCGTCCAGTCGTCCCGGGCCGCGAGACGTTCCGTGATGCGCGCCGCCCGGTACCCGTCGATGAAGTCGAACCCGATGAACGGCCCCTCGTCGTCCACGATGGGCTTGTTGTTGGCGGTCGCGAGGAACCCGGCTTCGGGATCGACGGCGCCCGGGAGTTCATCGATGCTCAAGGTTCCACCGACCCAGCCGCCGTCCGGGTCCCATCCCGCGGTCGGGAGGGTTCCCCAACCGGTGCGACGCACCGGTGCCTCGCCGACGAGTTGCCAGGCGATCCTTCCCGAATCGTCCGCGGACACGACGTTCAGCGGGAGACCCGGCCAGTACCGGTATGCCTCCCGGACCTCGTCGACCGACGTCGCGGCGTGCACGGCCATCGTTCCCCTGGCCGGCAGAGGGTCGAGCCATACCGCCCGGAGAGCGATCGCTGCTTCGGTGTCGTTGAGAGCCGGCCCGATGATCGGGCCGTGCGGGGTCTCGAGCACGTCTTCGACGACCGGCTCCCCTCCCTTGATCTCGATGACTTCCCGGTGTACGACACACGGAACGAAGCGATCACCGATCCGGACGGTTGTGCCGTCCTCTCCGATCTCTTCGAGGAAGAGGTCGGTGTTGTCGACGAGCCCGGCCGTGACTCCCCACGCTGCTTTGCCGTTGAAGCCGACTGGGAACCCGGGCGCCCCGAGGAGGGTCGCGCCCGCCGCTTGCCATTCCGGCGTCGAGACGCGTGCCAGGTACCAGTGAGACGGGTGGGTGGGAGCGAGATGTGGGTCGTTCGCGACGATCGGCCGGCCGGATGCCGTGAGGCTTCCCGAGATGGCCCAGTTGTTCGAGCCTCCGCCGAGACCGACGGTCGATCGGAAGCGCTCGAGATCGTCGGACAGACGGTCGATCGCCGGGCCGGCCGTCGCCCCGGGTGGGATCGTGACGGGCAGCCACTCGGGGTAGGTCGGATCGAGCGCAGCCATGGCTTCCGGGCCGTCTTCCGTCAGGATCTTGTACCGGATGAGCTCGGAGTCCCAGTTCGAAGCGAGGAGGAACGCCATCACCTTCATCAATCCGAGAACGTCCGCAGGCTCATACGGCGTGGGATCCGCCTTGAGCAGCGTGAATTCGTGCGCCCGCTTCGATGATCCGGTGGTGGCTCCCTGGTAGGCACCGGCCGCATACGCCTCGGTCATGGAGAGGATGTCCGCATCGACGTGCTCGAGTTGAGCGAGTGCCGACCGGTGGAAGCCGATCCGCCGCGACAGCCGGTCGATCGGCAGGGCACTCTCTCCGACGAGCGCCGCCAACGTGCCGCGAACCACCCGGAGAAGGCTCTCCATCTGGAACGCTCGATCCTGCCCGTGGACGAATCCGATCCCGAACCATGCGTCGGCGTCGTTGTCGGCTTCGACGTAAGCGATTCCGTAGGCGTCGCGTCCGATGACGATCTTCGACCCCAGGCCCGGGATCTCCAGAAGGCCCTTGGTGATCGGGAGCCGCTTCCCCAATGCCGCTCGCATCAGGCCTCGTACCGTGTTCATCGGCGCTCCCCTCGCTCGAGATGGTTCCATCATGCCACACGGGTACCGGAAGCGATCGGTAGGGAAGCACGCGAGACGGCCGTAGCCGCGGCTCTCAGGCGGTGCGGGGGTCTGTTGGAGGCAGGTGCTCTCTTCCCTCCTGGACCCCGATGACCATCCCACCCGACACGGCGAGCCCCGTCGCAGCGACGACGCCGAGCCCGACCAGGCTCCCGACGTCCACGAAGGCACCCCCGAGGATCGGCCCGATGGATCGGCCGATCGCCATCAGGCCTTGCGCATCGCCGGCTCGTTCGCTCGGTGACAGCGAGCGGTCTGACAGCATCTGAAGCACTCCCGGGATGGCGAGCCAGAACATGAAGCCCCACCAGGCCATCCCGACGTAGAAGAGCGCCGGGGGCCCGAGCACGGTCATGACGGCTCCGGGCGCGATCAGCAGGATCGCCCACCCCGGATACCGGTGCCGGGCCGACAGACGCGCTCCGAGAAGACCTCCGGCGGCGTTCAGGCTGTACCCGACGGAAGCCGCCATCCCGGTCAGCCCGTGCAGGTCGCGAGCGACGAGTGTCTCGTTGATGAAGAGGGCCGACCCGAAAAGCGTGGTCGTGGCGAGAGCGAACAGCAGAATCCGATTCGACCGGGACCGGCTGACGAGCCCGCGCGTCCGGCGCTCCCCCGTCACCTTCGCGGTGAGCAGCACCGCGGGGACCGTCATGACGGCCAGGAGCAGGTACACGGCCCGGTCTGAGGATCCGGCTGCGAGCGCAAGCAGCGGCGCGCCGACGAGCGCGGTCACCGGCCCCGTCGACGCCACGGCCGCCATGCTCGTGCGTTCCTGCATCGCGCTCGTCCAGGCGAGCCACGTCATCCCTCCCGCGGCGAAACCGGCGAAGAGCCGGATCGCGACGAGAACCGCGTACATGCTCGGAAGAGCGCTGACGACGTTCAATACGAGCAGGACGGCGGCGAAGACGCGCAGTAGGCGGCCGTTCGGAGTGAGCAGTCTCGGCAGGAGGAAATTGGCGACGGCGAACGCGCCCACCTGGGCGACCGAGACGGCACCGACGGCCCCCTCGGACACGCCGTAGCGTTCCGCGATCGGCGTGATGAGAAAGGGCGTCGCCGCGTACATGAGCGCCACAGCAGCCGTGGCGCCGACGAGCGCGACCGAGGCGTGTCGTCCGGCGGCGTAGGCGATGCGAGTTGGGCCCTGCACGACCCGAGTCTGGCACGAAAGAGAACCCCACCGGCGATCATCTCGCTCGCGGGCGATACGATGACGAGCACGACCGTACGAGAGGATCCAGCCGACGTGACCGCAGCTTTCACATCCGCGACGAATCGGGGCAAGCGTTGAGAGCGGCTTTCTACTCCCGGTTCCGGGGGCCGATCAACATCACCGACGTTGCCGAGCCGATCGCTCCCCCCGACGGCGTCGTCGTCGAGGTCGACGCCACCGGCCTCTGTCGGAGCGACTGGCACGGATGGATGGGACACGATCCGGATATCACGCTCCCCCACGTGCCCGGCCACGAACTCGCCGGTACGATCGTCGAGGTCGGGTCGAGCGTGCAGCGTTGGCACGTCGGCGACCGGGTCACGGTTCCCTTCGTTGCAGGCTGCGGCACCTGCGAGGCATGCCGCTCCGGCAATGAGCAGGTCTGCGAGCACCAGTTCCAGCCGGGGTTCACCGCCTGGGGGTCGTTCGCCGAGCGGGTCGCGCTCCGCTACGCGGATCGGAACCTCGTCCGCATCCCCGATACAGTCGACTCGGCGACGGCCGCGATCCTCGGCTGTCGCTTCGCGACTGCGTTCCGGGCGGTGGTCGATCAGGGCCGGGTCGAACCGGGCGAGTGGGTTGCCGTGCACGGCTGCGGGGGCGCAGGCCTCTCTGCCGTCATGATCGCCCGTGCCTTCGGGGCCCGTGTCGTGGCGATCGATCCCGATCCCGACGCCCGCGAATTCGCTCTGCGCCTCGGTGTGGAAGTCGTGATCGGCGGAGAGGACGCTTCCGGTGTGCTCGCATCGTTGCTCGATGCCACCGACGGGGGCCCCTCGCTCGCGATCGACGCGATCGGGCATCCGCAGGTCGTTGCCACCTCGCTCGAATCCCTTCGTCGGCGAGGACGGCATGTCCAGATCGGGCTCATCCCGGCCAACACGGTTGGTATTCCGATGGCGACCGTGATCGCGAAGGAACTCGAGATCCTCGGTAGCCACGGCATGCAGGCGTCCCGGTACCCGGACATGATCGCCATGATCCTCGATGGGCGCCTCGAACCGCAGCGTCTCATCACCCGTCGCATCGGTTTGTCGGACGTCCCCGAAGCATTGCCGGAGATGGGACGCGTGAACCGCCCGGGCATCACCGTGATCGACCGGCCGGGATCATGAGTGATAGGCTCAGGTCATGACCGAACCAGCCACATCCACCGTCATCCCCAACCTTCTCGACGAGGTCGAGATCCCGGAGAACGGCACTCTCAGCCGTGTCGCGTTCGATGGCGACGGGTTTCGCGTCGTCCTGTTCGCGTTCGACACGGGTCAAGAGCTGACCGATCATGCTGCGACGGTGCCCGCCATCGTCCAGGTGTTGAAGGGACGAATGTCGATCGCGCTCGGCGACGAAGCCCACGAGATCGGTCCCGGATCGTGGGTTCACATGGAGGCGCACCTCACGCACGCCCTCGTGGCCCTCGAACCGAGCATCATGATCCTGACGCTCCGAAGGAGCGTCTGAACAGCGGTCGGCTCCGGGGCCGTTCAGCGTTGAGTTCGCGCGGCCTCGTACCCCGCGATGAAGTCATCGATCGGCACCTCGAAGGTGATCATCCCCCAACGCATCACCTCCACGTATCCCTCCGGGAGGTTGTCGAGAATGGTCGCCTCGCCGTCGGGTACCGCGTACTCGATCCGGTAACCCGACTTGTTGTCGGCAGGATTCCTGGAAGAGTCATGGGTCGCACACATCGGAGGTGTCCATGAAACCCATCGCGTTCCTCGTGCTCGCGCTCGCCGTCCTCGCCGCAGCCTGTTCCGGGTCGGAAGGATCCGACACGACCGACGCCACCACGACGACGACCGTTGCGGCCACCACGACCAGCGTGGCGACCTCTTCGACCGTCGCGGTCACGACCACGACGCCCCCGGCCACGACGACCACGGCGGCCGGCGGCATCGTCCCCGGAGAGGATCCCGAGGTCGACGCCGTGGTTGCCACGTACGAGATCGTGTTCTCCAGCAAGACCGGGTACGACGAGAAGGCCCCCTATCTCGATGACCCGACCGGGCTCGAGGACACGGTCGCGAAGTATCAGGAGACCGGAGAGTCCATGGGAGGAGTCGAGCTGTCCCCGACGGCGGTCGTTATCGACGGCGAGTCGGCCGACGTCACGTACGATCTCCTCTTCGGAGGAACTCCCACCTACCCGGATCTCACGGGAGACGCGGTCCTCATCGACGGCACCTGGAAGGTCACCAGAGACATGTTCTGCGCGATGATGGCATCCGCGCGTGTCGGCTGCCCCGAGTCATGACACGCGCGACGCACTCGAAGTCCTTCATCGCGGCGACGGTCCTCGCAGCGATCATCCTCGCGGCATGTGGTGGAACCGCCTCGGATCCGACGGTGGTGACCCCCGACGTGTTCGTCGGCGCAGACGGCGTTGCCATCGACGGAGCCGATCCCTCCCGGATCGTCACGCTCAGCGGTGACCTGACGGAGTTCGTGTTCGAACTGGGGCTCGGCCCCTCCGTTGTGGCCACCGACGTGACGACCGTTGCCCCAGCGGAGGCCGTCGCGCTGCCGAAGGCCGGAATCGGGCGGTTCCTCACAGCCGAAGGCGTCCTCAAGCATGATCCCACGTTGGTGATCGGCGACGTGCAGACGGCTCCCGTCTCCGCGATCGAGCAGATACGCGCCGCCGGGGTGCCGGTCGCCATCCTGGACGTTCCCACATCGTTCACGGGCCTCGCCGACAAGGTCGGACGGCTGGGGGTTCTGCTCGACAAGACCGCGGAGGCCTCCGAGCTGAATCGGCGAATGCAAGCAGAGATCGCCGCGGCGTCGGTTCCCGACGGGACCCCGGCCGATCCCCTGCGTGTCGCGT
The DNA here is from genome assembly GCA_029939995.1 of Acidimicrobiia bacterium. GTDB lineage: Bacteria > Actinomycetota > Acidimicrobiia > Spongiisociales > UBA5794 > JAHEEL01. The sequence goes on from JAOZRW010000002.1 coordinate 26,701, forward strand.
ACGTGTACACGAGGGGACCGGACGTCATGCTGCTCTTCGGTGCCGGAATGACGACCGACCCGGTGATCACGGCAGCGGGCGGAATCGACGCGGGCGTCGAAGCGGGGGTCGACGGGAACATCCCTGTGACACCCGAGGCGCTCGCATCCGCCGCACCCGATGTCATCGTCGTCCCCTCAGAGGGCTACGCGGTCCTCGGGGGCTACGACGGACTGATGGCCATCCCCGGCTTCGCTGCGACCCCGGCCGGGGTCAACGGCGCGATCCTGGCCTACCCCGAGGGAGACTTCCTGACGTTCGGACCGCGGATCGCCGCATCGATCGACCTCCTGGCGGCGGATCTCGCGTCGCTCGCCGCGACCCCATGACCGGATCGTCGTCGAAACGGCACACGCTTGCCTGGTTCGCCGTCGGCCTGGCTCTCCTCGTCGTCGTCCTGGTCGGATCGCTGATGATCGGGGCCTTCTCGATCGGGATCGGCGGCACGATGCGATGGATGACGGGAACGGGTTCGCCCGATGATGTGGCCGGACGGGTCCTGTGGTCGATCCGGCTTCCGCGCGTGCTCGGAGCAGCGGTCGTTGGAGCGGCGTTGGCGGCTGCAGGGGCCGCCTTGCAAGGCACGTTCCGCACGCCGTTGGCCGATCCCCATCTTCTCGGCTACTCGTCTGCCGCCGGCGTGGGCGCCGCCTTCGGGTTCGCTCTGACGCCTCCCGGGAGCTATCCGATGCTCCCGGTCGTCCTCAGCGCCCTGATCGGCTTGCTGTTCGGTCTCGCCACGGTGGCGCTGCGAACGCGGACCGGGACCGACCGGTTCCTGCTCTCCGGTGTCGCTTTCGGGTTCGCCCTCCTTGCATGGACGGGCATCTTCGTTCTCCTCGTCGACAGTCCGAGAGTGCCGACCTTCCTCTTCTTCGTCTTCGGATCCCTCGCCGCGACGACATGGAAGACACTCATCGTCGCCACGGTCGCCGTCGTCCCCGCCTTGTTCGTCATATGGCATCACGCGCGGGGACTGGATCTGCTCTCCCTCGGGAATGCGGAGGCCCTCGCCCTCGGGTTCGACACCCGTCGCCTCGTTCCCGTGATCGTGGCAGCGGTGGGTGTCGCCGTCGGCGCATCGGTCGTGCTCGGCGGGGTCGTCGGCTTCGTCGGTCTGCTCGTTCCGTACGTGCTTCGCCCGCTGGTCGGCCCGACGCATCGGATCTTGATCCCGGCAGCCGCGATCGGAGGTGCCATCCTCGTCGTCGTGGCCGATACCTTCGCCCGCACCGTCGCATCACCCGCTGAGATTCCCCTCGGACTGATCACGGCCGCACTCGGTGGCCCGTTCCTCGGGTGGCTCCTGTTGAGAAGGAGTCCGGCATGATCCTTTCGGCATCTGCTCTCCGCTACCGGACGGAAGGATCGACGCTCATCGACGGCGTCGACGTCGAGATGGGGCCCGGCGACCTCGTCGCGGTGGTCGGGCCCAACGGCGCCGGCAAGTCGACACTGCTTCGTCTCTTGGCCGGGGCTCTGCGACCCACGGCAGGCGAAATCGCTCTCGACGACGCGCCCGTGGGCTCGCTGTCGGCGGAGCGACTCGCACGCCTCCGGGCCATCCTCGGCCAACAGCAGGCGGCAGATGTGGCCTTCACCGTCGAAGAAGTGGTCGAGATGGGCCGCTATCCGTATCGGAACGACCCGTCCAACGGCCCCGAGGCAGATCGTCGGGCGGTCCGGTCGGCTCTCGCGGCGCTCGACCTCGGAGGGTTGGAGCAACGCACGGTCGCGAGTCTCTCAGGCGGGGAGCGACAACGGGTCGCGATCGCGCGAGCGATCGCCCAGGACACCCCGCTCCTGCTGCTGGACGAGCCGACGACCGCGCTCGACATCCGACATCAGGAGCTGGTCCTGAGGATCCTCACAACGCTCGCTTCCGAGGGACGGACGGTGGGAGCCGTTCTCCACGATCTCACGCTGGCGACGCGTTTCGATCGTGTGCTCCTGCTCCGGGAAGGATCGATCGCCGCTGCGGGGAGCCCGCTAGATGTTCTGACGTCCGAACGGCTCACGGACGTGTACGAGCATCCCGTGACGGTCGTCGACCATCCTCTCGGGTTCGGCCGTCTCGTGCTGCCGATCCCGATGCCGTGACTCAGAAGCCGAGGGCCGCGCGGGTGTTCGGACCGACGAGCCCGTCGACGCGAAGGCTGCTTCCCTCCTGGAAGGAGAGCACCGCGAGTTCTGTGCGGCTGCCGAAGATGCCATCGATCGGCCCGGGCGAGTACCCGCGATCGGACAGGAGCTGCTGCACCCGTCGCACGTCTTCTCCCCTGCTCCCCTTGCGGAGGATGCCGCTGCTGGCGACCGTCGCCTCGGCACCGGTCTCCTCTTCGACGGTGCCCGACTGCTGGACGGTCTCTCCGTAGTGGGATTTGAGCGCAGCCCGGGTTGCACGGCCCGCCAGACCGTCGGCTTTCAATCCGACGTCACCCTGGAAGTCCGTCACGGCCGCGATGGTCCTCGGGCCGGTGATGCCGTCGATCGGACCGGGGGCGTATCCCATGGATGTGAGTACGTCCTGGAGGCGCCGGACGTCGACTCCGCGGGTTCCGATGTCGAGCAGCCGGTAACCGTCGAAGAGCGGGTCGGCCGGGCCCGATCCGAGCCAGTTGCCACCGGCTTCGCCGAGCGCGGTGAACGGGTTCACGATCACCTTCGACGGGTCGCGAAGCTCGAAGTGGAGATGCGGATTCGTGCTCTCGGCGGCTTGTGAATCCCCGACCCAGCCGAGGAGCTGTCCCGCCTCGACGTGAACACCGGGGACGATGCCGTCGGCGATGCCCCAGGCGAGGCCGTCGTCGGTGCCCGGCGTGTCGTTGTTGAGGTGGATGTACCACGATTCCCATCCGTCGTCGTGCCGGAGGGCGACGGTGCAGCACCGATCGGGGTTCATCCCGGGGTCGCTCGTCCAGTTCACGAGCCGCACGGTCCCGGACGCAGCGGCAACGACGGGCACCATCTTGTCGGCCATGATGTCTTGCGCGTGGTGGATGCCGTGCGATCGTGCCGCCCAGAACCAGTCCGAGTAGTGATGCGGGCCGTCGACCGGGAAGGTCAACGGGTAGTCAACCATCTCCCCCAGCTCGTGTGTCGCCGCCGAGGCTGCGGGGGCGACGGTGAATGCGAGCAGGACGGTGGCGGTGGCGGCCATGGACCGCAGAAGGTGTTTCATCTCGACTCCAGTAATGCGACTTCCTACCGGAGTTATCGGCCGGGGAAAGGACCTCCTGAGCGGTTCTTGCAGCCCTGCCTACCCGTCGGGATCTTCGACGAGTGCGAGATCGATCTCGACCGTGACGATCGGCTCGACGCGAAGCATGAACAGACGGGGTGGTTCCAGGCCCCACCAGCGGGTGTCGAACTCGCCGATGCCCGTCAGCCTCGGCCCGGGACGGAGGCGAAGTTCACCTTCGACGAGCGTTCCGATCCCCAGGAAGTCGACGGTCCCCGTCACTCGAGCGAGATCCTCGTCGATTTCCTCGGTCGTTTCGATCTCGGCCACGATCACCCGGTGCGCGTCCGAATCGACACGACGCCGCATCTCACGGTCGACGATGCGATTGCCCGATGACAACTCGGCGACGGGAATCTCGAGACGCCCTTTCAGACTCCGGTCGAGAGCGAAGCCCCGTTCATCGAACACCGCTTCGAACCATCCGGCTGCCGAGCCGGCCGCATGGATCGTATGAACGGTCGAGGCCGCGGTGAACGCGACGGACGACCGCTCCGGGTCGATCCGCCACTTGCTCGCGTGCATCGTGATCCTGCCTCCCCCGGCTACTTTCGCCAGAACGTCGCGGTGAACAGCAGAACGACCGGATAGATCTCGAGACGACCGAGGATCATGAGCAGGCCGAGCACCCACTTCCCCGGTCCACTTACGACTGCGTAGGTTCCGCTCGGGCCGACGATCCCCAGGGCCGGGCCGACGTTGCCGATCGCCGACGCGGCGGCGGAGACGCCCGACACGAGCGTCATGCCGCTTCCCCAGGCCGCCTCGGCGTACAGGAGCAGCACGACTCCGATCCCGAAGGCGAGCAGGTAGACGATGATGTAGGCGCGAACGGCCGATACCACCTCGTCCGAGAGGGGCGTTCGACCGAATCGGGTGATCGACACCGCGTGCGGGCGGGCCAAGCGCCGGGCCTCGCTGGCGGCCGACTTCAGAGCGATCGCCACGCGATACGTCTTGAGCGCTCCCGTCGTGGAACCTCCCATCCCACCCAGGAACATGAGCAGAAGGACGACCCCCGTGACCGCGGATGGCCACACCGCGTAGTTCGCCACGACGAACCCGGTGCCGGTGATGGTCGCGATCGCGGTGAAGAGCGCCGTACGGATCGGTACGCCGACCGACCCCATCGTGAGACCTCCGATCACGAGCGCGCTGCCTGCGGCCAGGCTCATCAGGTAGTACCGCGACTCCGGGGTCCTGATGTAGAGGGACGGGGTGCGCATGGCTCGAATGTGCAGAGGAAGCGATGCGCCCGCCACGATCATCGACACGACGACGATCCACTGTGTGTAGGCGGAGAATCCGGTCAGCGACGTCGACTCGGTGCCGAACCCGCCCGTCGAGACGGTCGTGAGCGCGTGGGCGAGCGCCTGGAACGGCGTCATATCCCCTGCAGCGAGCGCGGCGGCCACGAGGACGGTGAATCCGAGATACAACCCCCAAAGACGCATCGATGTGCCTCGCAGACGCGGCGTCAGGCGGTCCACGTCCTCCCCCGGCGCCTCGGCGCGAACGAGATGGATGCCCCCGGCGCCGACGAAGGGCAGCACCGCGATCGACAGGACGATGATCCCCATCCCCCCAAGCCACTGCGTCGCTGCTCTCCACATGAGCAGACCGTGCGACTGCGAAGCGAGATCGGCCACGACGGTCGCTCCGGTTGTCGTGAAGCCGGCGGTGCTCTCGAAGAGCGCGTCGGTGATCGTGAATTCCCCGGTCAGGAGGTACGGAAGCGATCCGAAGGCGATCACCGCCACCCACGCGATGGCCACGCTCCCGAACGCGTCCTTCGGCCGCAGACTCTCCGGACGGCCCGCGAGGACCATCGTCAACCGTCCCGCCGCCAGCATGACGAGCATCGTGATCGCCACATGGAGCGCGGTGTCCCATTCGCGATAGACGACCGCCGTGGGGAGGGCCGGGATTCCCGCGGCTGCACCGGCGAAGAGCACGATGCCGATGACGTAGGCGATCCTCCGCGGGGCCGGAGCCGCCGACCACCTCCTCAGGCGAAAAGGCACGCTATTCCCCGAACAGTCGCTCGATGGATCGAACTGCGTCGGGCGTGGCGAGTACGACGACCCGATCCCCCGCCTCGAACCGGGAACTTCCCAACGGGACGATCGTACGCCCCCGACGCAGGATCGCCCCGACGACCGCACCTTCGGGGAGCGGAAGATCCTTGATGGCGATTCCCCGCGCCGGCGCTTCTTCGGGGATCTCGACCTCCAGCGCCTCGATCCCGCCCGTTGCGAAATCCGCCGCCGAGATGATCGCCCCCCTGCGTACGAATCGAAGGGCGGCGTTCGCCGCCGCGATCTTCGTCGACACGGTGGCGTCGATGCCGACGGTCTCCATGTATCCGGCGACTTCCATCCGGTTGTACCGTGCCACGGTCGATGACGCTCCGAGGCGCCCCGCGATGAGCGAACTGAGCACGTTGATCGCATCGCTCCTCGTGAGCGACAGGAACGCGTCGCCGCTGCCGATGTCGAGACGTTGCAGGACCCGCGGATCCGTGGCATCTGCCACGATGACGTCGATCTTCGAATAGCGCTCCGCGATCGTGTGAGCGCGATCCGCGTCGTCGTGGATGAGCGTGACGCGAATCCCGTGCCTCCGGAGGGCTGCAGCGGTCAGCGTCGCCACCCGTCCTCCCCCGACGACGACGGCGCGACCGATGTGCCGGGGCGTTGCTCCGATGAGGTCGCTTGCCTTCTCGACGTTCCCTTCTTCAACGACGACGATGATCTTGTCGTAAGCCTCGACCACCGTCCCTCCGCGCCCCACCAGCGTCTCTCCGGCGCGGACGATCGACGCGATGACGCAGTCCCATCCCCGCAACGATCGCCGCATGTCCGCGAGCGACAGCCCGACGAGGCGCGATTCCGGGGCCACGACGCCACCCAGAACCACGACCGACGCCTCACAGAATCGAAAGTAGTCCGAGAGGCCCGGATGGGCGACGAGACCGACGATCTTGTCCGCTGTGGCGGCCCTCGGGTCGATGACCGCCTCTACCCCCGATCCGAGGACGACGTCGCGAAGTTCGGTGTTCTCGATCCTGGCGATGGTGCGTTCGAGGCCCAGCGCTCGGCCCGTCTGGCACGCGAGGACGTTGGTTCCGTCGTCGTCCGTCACCGCGAACAGCAGCTCCGCCTTGGAGATCCCCGCTCGCTTCAGAACGCTCGGGTTCGCGCCGTTCCCCTCGATCACCTGGGCGTCGAGCCGATCCCGCAGCTCGGATGCACGGTGGCCGTCGAGTTCCACGACAGCCACTTCGTCGCCCTCGGCAACCAGGCGTTCGGCCAGGTGGGAACCATCGGCGCCGCCCCCGACGACCACGACTCGCATCCGACCTCCTCATTCTTCCGAGCGTGAGGCTAGTCCGGTAGCCTGGTCGGGTGGATGAGAACGGCGATGCGCGCGAGGTCGGGGTCGGTCCTCACCCCTTGCCGTGGCCTGAGGATCCACGGTTCGACCCCGAGCTCCTCGCGGAAGGTGACCGCAGGAACGTGGTCGACGGCTACCGCTACTGGTCGCGCGAAGCGATCGTGACAGATCTCGATCGTCGACGTCATCCCTATCACGTGGCGATCGAGAACTGGCAACACGACTTCAACATCGGTTCGGTCGTCCGCAACGCCAACGCTTTCCTCGCCGCAGGGGTCCATATCGTCGGGAAGCGACGCTGGAACCGGCGGGGAGCGATGGTGACCGACCGCTACCAGCACGTCCGGCACCACGCCACGATCGAGGAATTCGCCGCCTGGGCCGACGCCCGGGATCTCCCCATCATCGGCGTGGACATCCTTCCCGGGTCGGTCCCGATCGAGACGACCAGGCTCCCCGAGCGGTGCGTGCTGCTGTTCGGACAGGAGGGCCCGGGTCTATCGGACGCGGCGCGTTCGGCATGCACCGTCGTCTGTTCGATCGCACAGTTCGGATCGACGCGGTCGATCAACGCAGGCGTCGCATCGGGGATCGCCATGCACACCTGGATCACCCAACACATCGACTTCACCTGATCCCATGCAGCAGGCTCAGGCCTCCAGCTGAACCGCCCCGTATCCATGGATGACGAAGGCCTCGTCTCGCACGGGAGCCGCCGCGAGATGGAGCGCCGGCATCGTTTCGACCATCTGTGTGATCGCGATGGATAGTTCCATGCGGGCGAGCGGCGCACCGATGCAGGAGTGGATCCCTCCGCCGAAGGTGACATGCGATGCGTCTCCACGGCCCACGATGAAGTCGTCGGGCGACGGGAAGTGACGCGGGTCCCGATTCGCCGATCCGAAGAGAAGGGCGATCTTCTCCCCGCGGGAGAAGGATCGTCCCCCGTACGACACGTCGTCCGCAAGCACCCACCGTTCGAAAAGCTGCAACGGGGGGTCGTACCGGATCATCTCTTCGACGACCACAGCAGGTTCGACAACGCCGTCGCTCAAGGCGTCCCATGCCCCCTCGGTCGACAGAAGCGCGACCGTTCCGTTGCCGAGGGCGTTCACCGTCGCCTCGTGCCCGGCGTTCAGCAGCAGCACGATCGTCGACACGATCTCGTCGTCGCTGAGAGCGTCGCCCTCGTCGTCGGGCATGCAAAGGGCCGTCACCAGATCGTCTCCCGGATCTTCCCGCTTGGCCTCGATGAGCTCCCGGCACCATCGATCGAACTCTTCGCTGGCCCGTACCGCGGCGGCGGCCTGCTCCTCGGTCGTGTGCAGCTCGTACATCTTGACGATGCGGTGCGACCAGTCGAGGAACAGGCGCTCTGCTTCAGACGGCACGCCGAGCAGCCCCGCGATGACCCCGACCGAGAACGGCCGGGCGAAGTCGCCCAGGAGGTCGAACGTCCCCGCCGAGGCCGGATTCGAGAGGAGCCGTTCGGCGAGGCGAGTGATGTCCGGCCGCAGGCCCTCGATCCGTTTCGGTGTGAACGCACGGAACACGGGCTGCCGGAGCCTGCGATGATCCGGAGGCTCGAGCATGAGCAGGGACCATCGTTCGAGGTCGTAGTACGGCTTCCATTCCGGCCGCAGCGGCGGCAGGCCGACTTCGGCGCGGGTCATGACCGGTTCGGGGACCCGGCCGAGCCTCCGATCCCTCAAAGCCTTGAATACGTCGTCGTACCGTGTCAGGAACCAGCGAACGGTTCCGTCCTCGTCCACCTTCGAGAAGAGCGGTGTCTCTTCGCGAACGCGATTGAGCGTCGGATACGGATCCTGGAGGAAGTCCCCGTCGGTGAAGTCGATCATTCAGGCAGCGTAGACGCGACGGAGCCGCCGCATCATGCGGCGGCTCTCGAGTCGTCGGCTGCTACTTGCCCGGTTCGATGATCGGGCCGTCGTATGCGCCCTTGAGCAGCTTCTCGAGTGTCGAGCGGGCCGATGCACGCTTCGTGTAACCCTGGCTCTGGGCAACGATCTGACCGTTCGAAGCCTTCACTCTGAACGCCCACTTGCCGTTCTTCTGCTGATAGATTTCGCCTTTTCCGGCCATCGTGTTCCCGTCCTTCCTTGGGATCGGGCGTAGCCTAGTCCGCGAAAAGCATCTGACGCGTCAAGATTCCCATGCCGACTTCAGCTGTCGCGTTCGGGATCGAGTTGCAAGGAAGCGGAGTTGATGCAGTAGCGCAGACCGGTGGGGTTCGGGCCGTCGTCGAAGACATGGCCGAGGTGGGCCCCGCAGTGCGCGCACGTCACCTCGGTTCGTGTCTGCAGGAGGCTCCGATCGGGCTTCGTCCGAACGGCCTCGAGTGCCGCTGGTTCCCAGAAGCTCGGCCAGCCGCTCCCCGAGTCGTATTTCGTGTCGCTCGAGAACAGCTCCTCCCCGCACACGACGCACCGGTACGTTCCCTCGCCCTTCTCGTCCCAGTACTCGCCGGTGAAAGCCTGCTCCGTTCCTGCTTCCTGAGTGACGTGAAACTGCATGGGCGTGAGGCGGTCGTGGAGGTCGGATTCGTTGGTGTGGTTCATCTCGCCGAGGCTACCCGCGCAGGATTCGCTTCGTCGGGGAACTTCGCGAGTGCTTCTCGCGATTCGCGCTAGCGTCCCACCTATGGATACGACTCAGATCGATGCGACCCTTTCGGCTTTGTCCGCGAACAAGACCCGTTGGGCTAGGTTGCCCGTCGCGACCAAGATCTATCTCCTCGACACGATCCGACATCGCGTGGGCGACGTGGCCGAGGCATGGGTTGCCGACGCCGCCGAAGCGAAGCAGATCCCCCCGGGTTCACAGCTCGTGGGAGAGGAGTGGACGAGCGGCCCATACGCCCTCGCGGCGGGTGCCGCTGCGCTGGCCGAGACGCTCCGGCGCATCGAGGACGGCACCCCGGTTCTCGAGGGGTATCACACGAGAACGTTGCCGAACGGCCAGATCGCCGTACGGGTGTTCCCAGCGAACGCCGAAGACCGCCTGTTCCTCAGCGGGCACGTCGCCGACGTATGGATGCGCCCGGGTGTGACCGTCGACGATCTCGAGGCCAAAGCAGCTTCGTTCTACCGGCTGGAGGATCCGGAGGGCATCGTGACGCTCGTCCTCGGTGCCGGGAACATCGCCTCGATCGCTCCCCTCGACGTCCTCACGGTTCTCTTCAACACGGGCTCGGTCGTCGCGCTGAAGATGAATCCGGTCAACGCCTACCTCGAACCGTACTTCGAGCACATCTTCGAACCATTGGTCGAGGCCGGCTTCCTCGGGTTCCTTCACGGCGGAGCGGAAGAAGGTGCGTACATGACGCGAAGCCCCTTCGTAGATCACATCCACGTCACCGGGGCCGCCGCGACGCACGACGCCATCGTGTACGGAACGGGACCCGACGCGGCTCGGCGCAAGGCCGAAGACGATCCGGAGATCCGCACTCCGGTGACCAGTGAACTCGGTGGCGTCGGGCCGACGATCGTGGTCGGTGGCGAGTGGTCCGCCGCCGACCTGCGGTATCAGGCCGAGCACATCATCAGCCAGAAACTCCACAATCACGGCTTCAACTGCATCGCATGCCAGGTCCTCGTCCTGCCGGAGGCGTGGAACCAGGGAGACGACCTGATCGACGCGATGCGTGCGGTCGTACGCGAGATCGACGACCGTGGTGCGTACTACCCGGGAACCGGAGAGCGCCACGCAGCGGTCCTCGCTGCGCATCCGGACGCCGAGATCCTGTCCAACGGCACGGGCCCGATCACATTCATCACCGATCTCGACCCGACCATGCGTGACGATGTGTGCTTCCGGACCGAGTTCTTCGGCGCCGTGCTCGGCGTGACCCGCCTCCCCGGCAACACCACCGAGGAGTTCCTCGCGAACGCCGTCGCGTTCGCGAATGAGACCCTGGAGGGGAACCTCGGTGCGAACCTCATCATCCATCCCGCGACGGCCCGCGACTCGGCGGAGGCCCTCGAGTCGGCCATCGCCGATCTCCGCTACGGAACGGTGGCGGTCAACACGTGGGTCGGTGTCGCCTTCGCGATGAATCGAGCGACGTGGGGGGCGTTCCCCGGCAATCCGAGAAACGACATCCGTTCGGGGAGTGGCGTCGTCCACAACTCGCTCATGCTCGAAGACACGGAACGGTCGGTCGTCCGGGGCTCCTTCGCCCCGTTCCCCCGGACCCTGCGTCTCGGCGTCGTTCACACCGAACCCACGCCTCCCTTCTTCGTCACGAACCGCCGGGCGGCGCATCTCGGAAAGCTCTTGACGGAACGGGCGGTGAGCGGCTCCTGGAAGACCTTGCCGGCCATCGTGGCGACGGCGATGCGCGGCTAAGAGCCCGACCGGTCGTGTGGAGAGATCCCCGCTCGGCGCAGCGCGGCGACGACCGGTTTCAGCGGCAGCCCGATGACGTTGCTGCGCGACCCGGCGACGCTGCTCACGAATCGGGCTCCATCCCCCTGGAGCGCGTAGGCCCCTGCCTTGTCGAGTGGTTCCCCGGTGGCCGCATAGGCCTCGGCCTCGGCCCGGTCGACCGTCCGGATCGCGACCAGGGAGGAATCGAACCCCTCCTCGAGAGGGACACCGCCGCGGACGAGTGCCCATCCGGTGAGTACCACGTGGGTTCGTCCGGCGATCGACTGCAACATCGTCGACGCTTCCGCCGCGTCGATCGGTTTCCCCAGGATCCGTCCGTCGAGGACGACCGTCGTATCCGCCGCGAGGACCACGGTCCCGGATGCGGCGTCGACGGCCAGCGCCTTCTCCGTGGCCAGACGCACCACCATCCGATCCGGTTCCTCCCCCCCGATCTGCATCTCATCGACACGGGGCTCCCTCACGGAGAAGACGAAGCCCGCTGCCGACAGAAGCAATCGTCTCCTTGGGGATGAACTCGCGAGAATCAGATCCGGCATCCGGGCAGTTTCGCACACCGGACGGTGGTTGCGGTACCGTCGCGTCGAATCTGCGGGAGGAATCATGACCCGAGCCATCTTCGAACCCGATCACGACCTCTTCCGCGAGACCGTGGAGCGCTTCGTGGAGAAGGAGATACGGCCCTTCCACGAAGCCTGGAGCGAGCGCGGGATCGTCGACAAGTCGATGTTCCGAGCCGCCGGAGCCCAGGGACTTCTCGGGATGGCGGTCCCGGAGCGCTACGGCGGCGGCGGAGTCTCCGACTTCCGCTACAACGTCGTCATCGACGAAGTCACAGCCGCTGCGGGGGTGAGCGCGTCGGCTCTCTGCATCACGCTCCACAACGACGTGTGCCTCCCCTACTTCCTCGCATACGCCGGCGAGCCGCAGCGGGAACGATGGTTCCCCGGCCTGGTGACCGGCGAGTTGATGACCGCGATCGCGATGACCGAACCGGGGACCGGCTCGGATCTCGCGGCCATCACGACATCGGCGGTACGCGACGGCGACCGGTACGTCGTCAACGGTTCGAAGACGTTCATCACGAACGGGATCAACTCCGATCTGGTGATCGTCGTGGTCCGGACCGATCCCGATCCTCACAGCGGGCTCACGCTCCTCGTGGTCGAGGACGGCATGGACGGATTCACTCGCGGGCGGAATCTGGCGAAGATGGGGATGCACGCCCAGGACACGGCGGAGATGTTCTTCACCGATGTGGCCGTCCCCGTCGCCAATCGTCTGGGCGGCGAGGGGATGGGTTTCGCACAGCTCATCGGCAACCTCCCACAGGAGCGGCTGACCATCGCGGTCGGGGCCGTGGCGGCCGCCGAAGCGGCTCTGGACCTCACGATCGCATACGCCAGGGAGCGCACGGCTTTCGGCCGGCCGATCGGTCGGTTCCAGCACAACCGGTTCCTCCTCGCCGAGCTCAAGACGGAGATCGACATCGGGCGGGTGTTCGTCGATCAGCTGATCTCGGAACACGTCGCGGGCCGTTTGACGATCGAGCGGGCCGCGGAAGCCAAGTGGTGGACGACCGAGATGCTGCGGCGGGTCGTCGACGCGGGTGTTCAGATGCACGGCGGATACGGATACATGACCGAATATCCGATCGCTCAGGCGTTCCTGGACGCCCGGCTGCAAACGATCTACGGCGGCACGACGGAGATCATGAAGGAGATCGTCGGCAGAAGCCTGGGCCTTTGATCGCTGTGGGCTCTCCCGTTCCGGTCAGTTGAACGCCGGGATCCCCGTGATCGCATGGCCGAGAACGAGCGTGTGGACTTCGTTCGTGCCTTCGTAGGTGATGACCGACTCGAGGTTGTTCATGTGCCGGATGACCGGATAGTCGAGCGTGATGCCGTTCGCCCCCAGGATGCTGCGTGCCTCCCGTGCGACTTCGAGCGCGTCGCGGACGTTCTCCATCTTCCCGAAGCTGATCTGCTCCGCCGTCAGGGTCCCGTCGTCATGCTTCCTGCCGAGATGCACGGACAGCAGCATCCCCTTGTTGACCTTGACCATCATCTCGACCAGCTTGCGCTGTGTGAGCTGATACGAAGCGATCGGATGTCCGAATTGCACCCGTTCCTTCGCGTAGGTGAGCGCTGCTTCGTAGCTGGCTCTGCCGGCTCCGACTGCTCCGAACAGGATCCCGAACCGGGCCTCGTTGAGACAGGAGAGGGGACCTTTCAACCCGACGACACCGGGAAGAGCCGCGTCTGCGGGGAGTCGAACACCGTCGAGCACGAGCTCCGACGTGATCGAGGCGCGGAGCGACAGCTTGTGGTGGATGTCGTTGGCGGTGAAGCCGGGGGTGTCGGTGGGCACGATGAAACCGCGGATACCTTCGTCGGTCTGGGCCCAGACGACCGCGACGTCGGCGATCCCCCCGTTCGTGATCCACATCTTCGTCCCGTCGATCACCCAGTCGTCCCCGTCGCGTCGCGCTCTCGTGCGCATCGCTCCCGGGTCCGATCCCGCATCCGGTTCCGTAAGCCCGAAACAGCCGATGATCTCGCCGGATGCCATGCCGGGGAGCCACTGTTGCTTCTGCTCTTCGGATCCGAACGCCCAGATGGGGTACATGGCGAGCGATCCCTGGACCGACACGAAGCTGCGAACGCCGGAGTCCCCGGCTTCGAGCTCGGTGCAGGCGAGCCCGTAGCTCACGGCGTTCGTGCCCGCGCATCCGTATCCGTCCAGATGCATGCCGAGGAGACCGATGGCACCCATCTCGCGGGCCAGTTCCTTGGGGAGATACCCCGATTCGAACCATTCGGCGACGTTCGGGAGAACCCGATCGCCGACGAACTCGCGTACCGTGTCGCGGATGAGGCGCTCTTCGTCGTCGAGGAGCGAGTCGATCTGTAGGAAGTCGTTCGGGGTCTCGCCCCCGGGGCGGATGGTTGAGCTCATGGTGATAGCCTACCTGTCGGACGGGTCCGACGGCCCATCTTCGCCCCCCCACCAGAGAGTGCGTTGGGGGAAAGCGAAGCGGATACCTTCTGCCGGCAGGGTCCGTCCAAGCGATCGGGAGACGGCGTCGACGGCCCTCACCGTCCCCATGATGGTGGGGTCGTGCCAGAACAGCAGGTTGAATTCGACCCCGTTGTCGGCGAACATCGAGACGAGCGCCTCGGGCGGCGGATCCGGGTGTGTCACCTCGCAGCCCCGGGCGGCACGCTCGATGACCTCCTTGGCGTGATCCAGGTCGGTTCCGTACGTGAGGAGGAGCTTGACCGTCGAGCGCCGTGAGCCGAGATCCGTAAGGTTCACGATCGGATCCCGGATGACCGCCTTGTTCGGCATGTGGATCTCCTCCCCCTCCGGGCTCCGAACCACGACGGTCCTCCCGGTGATCTCACGCACGGCACCGGTTCCCGACGTCGTCTCGATCTCATCTCCTACGGCGAACATGGGCGCCCCCTGGAGCACCAGTCCGGCTGCGAAGTTCTCGACGATGCCCCGTCCCGCGAAAAAGAGCACCACAGCGAGGATGATGATCACCATCAGAGCCGGCCCCATGTCGACCCCAACGATCGCGAGGGCGTACACGATGCCGATGAGGATCAGGACCCAACCGGCCGCCCGGGAGATCAGGAGCACCGCTTCGTCGGACAACGCCGGGATCCGGCGCAGCATCGCTCTGAGAATCCTCCGCAGCAGACGGGCACCGAGGAACGAGAGCGTGACGATGGCTGCGGCCCACACGAAGTCCACGATCGTGACACTCTCGGCGTCGATGATCTGCTCGAGGTCATCCGCCGTCGGGATCTGGAACACGCCGATCATGCCACCCCCCTTTCGAAGAGGTTTTGTTGCGGGCCGCCGTCGGTCCGTGGGATGCCGGACCACACCAGATCGTCCATGAACGCCCAGCTCGTTCGATGGATCGGCGTCGGGCCGAACGCTGCGAGCGCAGCCCGGTGGCGGGGGCCCGGGTATCCCTTGTCCCTGGCGAAGTCGAAGTGCGGGTAGTCGTCGGCTGCTGCTCGCATGATGCGATCCCGTGTCACCTTCGCGAGGATCGAGGCGGCTGCGATGGTGAGCGAAGACGCGTCACCTCCGACGATGGTTCGAACCTTCGGCGATCCGACGAAGTCCCACCGGCCGTCCACCAGGATGCCTCCCGGTTCCCGGCCGAGGTCCCGGAACGCCCGTGCCGCGGCGAGCCGCTGCGCGGCGGACATGCCGAGGTCGTCGCACTCCCGCGGTGACGCGTGGCCGACGCCCCACGCCTCGCACCACGATGCAACACGGTCGAAGAGCCGCTCGCGTTCTCGCTCCGACAGCAGCTTCGAGTCACGAACCCCGTAGACCCGCCGATCCTTCGGAAGCACGGCGACGGCGACCGTGAGCGGACCCGCCCACGAGCCCTTGCCGACCTCGTCGACCCCTGCGACGACGTCGATACCGTCGTCCCAGAAGCTGCGTTCCTCGTCGAGCCGGGGTGGTCGGCTCCGGCTGCTCCACCGGCGGTGAGATCGAGTCATGCGACGAGGATACCCTGCCCGCATCCCCGGACCGGTCAGTTGCGTCTCGGATCGATCGGGTAGTCCGCGTACCGTGCGATGTGCGGCTCCTGTCTCCGGAGAACCCGACGCCACAGGGTCTCCGGCACGGGATCGAACACATCGTCGGCGTCCCCTTCGACCACGAACCAGGACCCGACGCTCACTTCCATCTCGAGCTGACCGGCGCCCCACCCGGCGTACCCGGAGTAGATCCGTGCCTCCGAAAGGCCGGGGACGTCATCGGGGTGGAGGGCGACGTCGATGAATCCGATCCCGCCGGGCACGGGGCGCCAGCCCTCGTCCGGGGGCACTCCCGGTCGAACTCCGACGCCGATGGCTGTTTCGGGCCGAACGGGGCCGCCGTCGAAGATCATCCGGGGCGGCGCGAGTAGGTCACGCCAATCCGGAAGGTACTCCCCGACCGCGACGTCGGTGGCCCGGTTGATGATGACTCCGACCGCTCCGTCCTCTTCGGCGCTCATCAGGAGGACCACGCTTCTGAAGAAGTTCGGGTCCACGAGCATCGGACCCGCGACCAACAGCGCGCCGGGTCGGAGATCGATCATCTCCCTACCGGCGCGAACGCCGTCGTCCGGTGCGTCGAGTTCTCAGTTGTGCGCCGCCGCCCGCTCGGGGATGATGGCTCCACCGGAGAGGATCGAAACGTGCCCATCATCCCATTTGACCTCGACGGTGTCCCCCTCGACGCGCTGTACGACGCCTCTCCGGGGCTGCCTCCCGACGGTCTTCGTGAGAGTGCGTACTCGCTGGCCTTTGCGCAAGCTCATAGTCACCAACCTCCATGTCGTACTGGTTCGATACTACGCGCGCCGGGAGGACTTCGGGAGGGACCTTCTCCCCTCCTCGCACGATTCCGGCTCCTCGACGCGAGCCGCTAGGGTCGGATCAAGGAGGTATCTATGGAACTGTGGAGTAACGATCTCTCCGACGGTGGCCGGATGCCGGGAGAATTCGCCTTCTGCCTGCCCGACCCGGAGACGCATGCGACGTTCGGGCTCAATCGGAATCCCCATCTCGCCTGGTCCGGGGCTCCCGAGGGCACGATGAGCTTCGCTCTCATCATGCATGATCCGGACGTGCCCACGAAGCCGGACGACGTGAACCGGGAGGGCCGTGAAGTCCCCTCCGACCTTCCCCGAACCGATTTCTTCCACTGGCTCCTGATCGACGTCCCCGCGGCGACGACCGAGATCGGGGCCGGAGCGTTCGCGGACGGTGTCGTCCCTCACGGTCGGGACGCGGCGCGCGGCCCGGACGGCACCCGGCAGGGCGTCAACGATTACACCGGCTGGTTCGCCGGTGATGCCGACATGGCCGGCGACTACTACGGATACGACGGGCCGTGCCCGCCGTGGAACGACAGCCTCGTCCACCACTATGTGTTCACGCTGTTCGCCCTCGATGTGGATCGGCTCGACGTGCCGGATCGATTCGACGGCGCGACAGCGAGGAACGCGATCGAGGGCCACGTCCTGGCGTCATCCCAGTTGACTGCCACCTACGCGCTCAACCCGCGGCTGACCTGATCGGAACTCCACGCACGGCTCCGGATCCCGTGGTGTAAGTTCGAAGGTATGGATGTGAGACCGGCGACGTACGAGGATCTGGCCGCAATCGAAGCCGTCGTTCGATGGTCGTGTTCGGAGGCGATCGGTGAGCTGGTCCCGGAATCTGCCGTCGAGGCCGAGATCTACGACCGGTTCGGTCGTCCGACGCTGGCCGAGCACATCTTGAGCAGGCGTCTGCTCGTCGGAGGGGAAACCGACCGGCTCGTCGAGGTCGTGGTGCTCGTCGATGAACACCACGACTACACGGAACTGGCCGTGGTCGTCGTGCCGGCTCACCCTTCGCGAAGCCTCGACGGGATGTCCCTCGTCTCAACGCTGCGCGCGATGGGATGGGTCGGGCCGCTGGTGTGCAGCACGGCGCTGGGTCACACCGTGCTCGAGGAGTTCCTCGAAGGGGCCGGATTCGCTCCGGGGGAGGTCATCGCCGCCCGCCTCGGCGGCTACGACGTGTTCCGCCGTCGGTGGTGGCTTGGCCCCGCTCTGTCCGTTGCCGGGTAGGGTTCCGTCATGGACTATCGATCTCTCCCCAAGGCACTCCTCCACGACCATCTCGACGGAGGCGTTCGCGTCGACACGATCCTCGAACTCGCAGACCGGTTCGGGTACACCGGTCTCCCCTCCGGCACGACCGAGGGGTTGACCGAATGGTTCGACCAGGGCCGATCGGGCTCGTTGGAACGCTACCTCGAGGCCTTCACGCACACGGTTGCGGTGATGCGCGATCAGGACAGCATCCGGAGGATCGCCTATGAAGCGGGAATGGACCTCGCCGCCGACGGCGTCGTCTACGCCGAGATCCGTTTCGGCCCGAGCCTTCACATGATCCACGGCATGACGAGGGAGGCCGCCATCGAAGCCGTCCTCGATGGCCTCTCAGCGGCCCATCGAGAGACCGGGATCGTCCTGTACGGCATCGTCTCGGCGTTGCGGCACGAAACCGACTCCGTCGAAGTCGTCCGTGCTGCGATCCCGTATCTCGACCGGGGTCTCATCGCGTTCGACCTCGCCGGACCGGAGGCAGGGTTCCCCGCGGATGATCACCTGCCCGCGTGCCGTCTGGCACGCGAAGCGGGGCTGGGTCTCACGATCCACGCCGGCGAGGCGGATTCCGCCGCGTCGATCTGGCGTGCCGTAGCCCGGTGTGGGGCGACGCGCGTCGGCCACGGCGTCCGCATCGCCGACGAGACCGATTTCGACGGGGAACGGATCACCACCCTCGAGTCCCTCGCCCGCCGGATCCGCGACCACCGCATCCCGCTCGAGGTCTCGATCACGTCGAATCTCGACACGTCCGCGTTCCCTTCGGTTCGGGAGCATCCGTTCGGTGCGCTGTATCGGAGCGGCTTCAACGTCACGATCAACACCGACAACCGGTTGATGAGCAGGGTCGGTGTGAGCGACGAGTACAGGCTGGCGTCGGAGACCTTCGATCTCGGCCCTGCGGATCTCGCGGAGATCACGGTCAACGCCATCGAAGCCGGATTCGGCGACTGGCCGACCCGGCGAAGGATCATCGACGAGTTGGTCCGACCCGCCTACGCGAGCGTCGCGTCCAACCAGGAGGCGATCTCCGAGAGCACCTGAGCCTGTTCCGGCTCGTTGTGCATCTCGTGCCTGAGCCCCGGGTACACCTTGCGATCGACCGAGTCGAGGGCTGCGAGCGGGGCGGAGGCGGAAGGTGGAACGAGCGGATCGTCGCCACCGTGGATCACCAGCGTCGGCGTGTCGATCCGAGCGACGACTTCAGCGCTGCGAGCCTGTGCTGCGAACATCTCGAGCCCGAGGCGGGTCGTGACCTTCGTGTTGACCAACGGATCCGCGAAGTAGGCCTCGCCGACGGCCTCGTCGCGGGAGAGCTGCTCACCTTCGATCGAGTTCGCGAGGGCGAGCTTCGGGACGACCCTTCCGAGGACCTGCGCCGCTACTCGGAGCGCCCCGGGCACATCGGCGTCGAGGGCGGGGGCGGACAGCACCGCGGCGTCGGGGTGGGGCCGGTCCTCCCCCAGGTAGAGCGCGCAGATGAGGCCGCCGAGGGAGTGCCCGTACAGCACCCAGGGAAGATCGGTACGAACGAGCCCGGATCCGACGATGCCCTCGACGTCGTCGAGATAGTCGTCGATCGAGTCCACGTGGCCGCGGGTCCCCTCGGAGCGCCCGTGGCCTCTCAGATCGAACGCCGCGACGGCGTACCCGCGTTCCGCGAAGAACTGCGCGACGTGCTCCCACCGTCCGACGTGCTCTCCGAGCCCATGGACGATCAGGAGCGCCCGCTCGGGGTCGCTCTCCGGCTCCCACGTTCTCGTGTACAGGGACAGGCCATCGCCCGTCGTGAACGTACCGGTGCTGCTATCCATGTTCTGCTCCTATCGATGCTGCGTAGGCGGCGCCCACGATGCCTGCCTTGTTCCTCAGAGCCGCGGGCACGATCCGCGCTCGCGTCGAGAAGTGGTGCGAGTAGGTCTCGAATCGTTTCGAGATGCCCCCGCCGAATACGAAGAGATCGGGCCAGAACAGCTCTTCGATGTAGACGAGCACTTCGTCGACGCGCTCGGCCCACCAGTCGATCTCCATCTCATCGCGTTTCACGAGTCGACCGGCCGCGTACTGTTCCGCCTTCTGTCCCTTGAACCTGAGATGGCCGAGTTCCGTGTTGGGGATGAGCCGGCCCTCGTAGAGATAGGCGCTCCCGATCCCGGTGCCGAACGTGAGCAGGATCACCACACCCGACTCATCCCGGGCGGCTCCGAACCGTGCCTCGGCCAGACCTGCTGCGTCGGCGTCGTTGAGCACCGTCACGCGCATCTCGAGACGATCTGAGAGCGCGGCGGCTGCGTCGAGCCCCACCCAGCCGGCGTCGATGTTCGCTGCCGTCTCAACGATCCCGTTCTGGACGACTCCGGGAACGGTGACACCGATCGGTCCGTGCCAGCCGTGTCGGGCGACGATCTCGGCGATCGTTTCGGTGACCGCGGCGGGTGTCGACGGCTGGGGCGTCGGGATCCTCGTTCGCTTGCCGACGAGAGTGCCCGTTGTGAGATCGACCGGGGCGCCCTTGACGCCCGTGCCGCCGATATCGATCCCGAATACCTGCACACCTACGCCTTTCGCCTCAGGAGCTCTTCCAGGGCGCCAGCATATCGGACGCCGTCGAAGTCCCCGACGTCCCCGGGCAATTCGATCCGGACGCCGCCCGGGTACTCGGGGAAGTCCCGTCCCAGGACGGTGACGCCCGGCAGGGCGGTCTCGACGGCTTGATCCGTTCCGGGCGTCACGACGACGATGATCGGGCTCTGGATGCGCAGAGCAGTCTGCACGCCCGGCAGCTGGCCGAGTCTCCTGGCGACGAGGCGGGCGTCAGCGAGACGCCCCTCGGCGATCGTCGTGGGAAGCTGCTCCGCGGTGCGGATCGCAACCGATCCCCCGGGCATGCTTCGGAGCGCGGCCCACGCCCCGGTCAACCGGATCTCGTGATCGCAATCGCACACCGGCTCGAAGCGGCCGAAGTAGTTCGGATGCCCCACGACGACGGTACCGACCCAGTCATCCGGGACGATCGTGACGCCTCGCAGGACGGGGAGCTCCGTTGCTCCGCGGTTGGAGAGAAGCCGGTCCTTCAACGCGACCGGCAGCGCCCGCGAGACGCCGAACCGCCCCGTCACGCGGTCCATGACCTGTTCGACGACCGTGAGATCAGCGATAGCACCCTCGTTCCACCGACCCGCCCACCCTACCCGCCCCGAACCCAGGGTTCTCTGCGTTGTATATGCCGTCTCCGGCCCGCGGTTCGCAGGGCTTCTCATTCCGCGGGCCCGGGACGTCAAATAGGGCGCAGAGAACCCTGGGTTCGGGGCGTTAGAGGGAGGCGGCGGAGAGGTTCGTGACCTGAGGAGGCCCGGGGATCCTGGTCGGCGCATCGGGAAGATGAACGTCCTCCGGCTCGGCGAGGCCGTACTTCACGATCAGATGATGGAAGTCGCGCCGGTAGAAGATCTTGCATCGCACATCCGGATACAGCTCGCGCAGACGCCGGATCTTGCCGTTCTTCTTCGTGACGAGCTTCTGGTTCATCGTGGTGATCTCGATGTAGAGGTCATCAGCGGGGAGGTAGAAATCGGGTCGGAATTGCCGCGCTACCTTCCCATCGGCATCCCATTCGATAGCGAACGCTCGCGGCTCGTACTCCCAGTCGATCGCGTAGAAGTCGAGCAGCCTTGCGAACTCGCGCTCGCTCGAGTGGGCGAACGCCACATCATCGGCAGGTCCCCAGAAGGGATCCCCGGTCAACTGGTCGCGACGTTCGATGCCGCCACCTCGCGCTCGTCCGATGCGACCCGCTCCGGGAACAACCGGTGGATCTCGCCCAGGAGCTCTTCCTGAACGGGACCGACGGCGATCCCGAATACGCCCTGACCTCCCCGGAACACGTCCACGACCTCAGACGGGCTGTGTGCCGCGTAGATCGTCTTGCCGTCGGAGAGCAGTGTGACGTTCGACAGGGGACGCTCCGATGCGAGCTCGGCTCGCAGGATGTCCATCGCCTTGCGGATCTTCTTCAGCGACATGCCGGCGTCCAGGAGGCGTTTCACGACCTTCAACTGAACGATGTCGGGAAAGGCGTAGAGGCGCTGGCTGCCCGACCCCGTCGCCTGCTGCAGCGAGGGCGTGATCAAACCGGTCCTCGCCCAGTAGTCGAGCTGACGGTATGTGATGCCGACCAGGTTGCACACCTGAGGGGCACGGTATCCCCCGGCTGCTTGATCGGGTCTCGTGTCCACCATTTCCGTGTGCCTCCCAGTTCGCGCAACTCACATTCACGTAATTCCGCCAGCTGAAACTACGGCCGTGAAACTAGATGTGGGAGACGCGCGTTGTCAACAACCCATGTGGATAAGTGGGCTGCGCCTCAGGAATTCTCCGCAGACTCGAAGTCCTCGGGCGTGACGTCGTCGAGGAATTCGCGGAATCGCTCGATCTCGGCTTCCTCCGAGTCGTCGTGGATCTCGACTCCCGCTTCGTCCAGCAACGCCCGGGAGGCGAACACCGGGGCCCCTGTTCTCGTCGCGAGCGCGATCGCATCGGACGGACGCGACGAGATCGTGAGCAACTCGCCCTCGCTCTCGATGACGAGATCGGCGAAGAACGTCCCCTCGTCGAGTGATGTCACGTCCACACGCTCTATGTCGGCGCCCAACGTGTCGAGCATGGTCTTCATGAGATCGTGTGTGAGCGGACGCGCCGTCTCGACGCCTTCGAGTGCGAGTGCGATCGCCGTGGCTTCGGGTGTCCCGATCCAGATCGGAAGGTACCGATTCCCGTCCCGTTCCCGCAGGAGCAGGATCGGGGTGTTCGTCGGGAGCTCCACCCGTACACCGACCACTTCCATCGGAACTCGATCGTCCATGACCCCAGCCTATCACCGGGCTCGGGCCGTCGAAACGGATACCGCTCAGTGGAAGACCCGTCGGCCGAAGGAGTCCGGATCGGCGGTGAGGTGGGCGAGGTCCATGACCGCCCATATGGACGGAACGTTGCGGTAGCGCCCCTGCCAATCCATCCCGTAGCCGAGCAGGAACTCGTCTCCGACTTCGAAGCCCCGGTGCTCGACCGGCACGTCGACGATGCGGCGACCCGCCTTGTCGAGCAGGGCCGCCGTCTTGACGCTCGTCGCGCCCCTCGCCGTGAGCATCTTCCGAAGCGTCGAGAGGGTCAGCCCTGTGTCGACGATGTCTTCGACGATCAGGACGCTCCGGCCCTCTACCGGTACCGAGAGATCCATCGCGATCGAGACCCTCCCCTCTCTCCCGAAGCGGGTGAGATTGAGGAAGTCGACTTCGATGGTCAAAGGAAGGTGACGCGTGAGGTCGGTGAGGAACGGCACCGATCCCTTCAACACGCCGATGACGACCGGGCTCGGGTCGTCCAGATCGGTCGTGATCTCGTCTCCGAGCTCCGCCACTCTCGCCTGGAGCGTGGCTTCGTCGATGACCTCGAGGAACGGCTCGGTCATTGATCCCCTCCCGCGACGCCCGGCAGAGCTCCCTTGAGCCATTCGCCGATCATCGCGGCTTTGGGGAGGTCGATCAGCGGCGACATCCGCCAGCGCCCGTCGTCCACTCTGGGCATCGCCGCAAGACGACGTTTCTGCGAGTCGGAGAGCTCGATCTCGTCGGCTACGACCCCTCCCCCACCCTGCTCGGAGAAGAAGGGGCGCATCCATCGATCGTTGATCCCGTACGTGCCGTACGCCCAGTCGATCAACTCGCGGCTATCGCTGAAATGATCGTCGGAGCCCATGACGACGGTGATGATGCGCCTCGGCCCGCGTTCGGTCACGCCCAAGAGGACCTTGTTCGCCCACGGCGTGTCACCCGTCTTCAGGCCGACGACTCCCGGATAGGTGCCGAGGAGGTGGTTGGTGTTGTTGACCTGGCGTGTCTTGCCGGTCGGGTCCGCCGGCAACTTGATCGTCTTGATCCTGGCGATCTTCTGGATGTCGGGGTAGTCGAGCGACGCCACGACCATCGTCACGAGATCGTTCGCCGTCGTGTAGTGGTTCTCGTTGTCGAGCCCGTTCGGATTCGCGAAGCTCGTGTCCGTCATGCCGAGCTCCGCCGCCCGGGCGTTCATGTCGTCGACGAAAGCGTCGACGCTGCCGTCTCCTGCGTACCACGCGAGGGTGAGCGCGGCGTCGTTCCCCGATCGGACCAGCATCGCCACGAGCAGGTCGTACACCGTCCACTCCTCACCGGCGACCAACCCGGCCGTCGATCCCCGTGTCGACACGGCGAAGGCGGGGACGGTCACGACCTCGTCCAGCCCGACCTCATCGATGACGATCATCGCCGTCATCACCTTGGTCACCGACGCCATCGACCTCGGCTCGTTGACGTTCCAGGTGGCGAGCATCACATCCGCGGTTTCGTCGTACACGGCCCATTCGACTGCGCTGACCTTCGGCGGCGGAGGTTGTGGCACGCCGACCACTGGAGCCGTCGGGGACGACACCAGCGGCGCAAGGAGCGCGAGCACGAGTGTGGCGGAGAGTGTTGAAATCATCGTTCGAGGAGGTTGCGAAGCCTACCCCGGGTAATGCTTTCTTGAAGCACCGCCGCTGCCTGAGAGCAATCAGCGAGCGTCTCCGCGGCGCGATGTCGGTTCTCGGGGTTCCTGTGTCGCAGCAGCGGTGCGACCAGCTGACCGAGGAGGTCGGTTTGCCGATCGGCCGAGAGGCGGATCAGCCGGAGGTGTCGCACCTCGAGTCCGTGGCTGAGGAGGCGATGCGCTGCGCGGGCGATCGACAGGTCGTGGTCGCGGAACACCTCGGTGCCGTCCGGAAGCTTCATCGGGTCGAGAATGCCGGCCTCGATCAGGCTCGTGAGTTGATGAGCGGACAATCCGGACGACCGCATCAGTTCGGCCGGCGTGAGCGACACACCGGAAGTTGCGAAGTAGGCCTCAGGCGGCGGACCCGCGTCCGGGGCCACCGGGGATTCGTCTCCCTGTTCCCACGCGGCGAGCTTCGACTTGATCACCTTCAACGGCAGATAGTGATCTCGCTGTTCCTTCAAGACGTACTCGATACGGCGCACGTCCTCTTCGTTGAAAACGCGGTATCCGGACGCGGATCGGCCCGGCTCGATCAGTCCCTGGCTCTCCAGGAACCGGAGTTTCGACACGGTGACGTCGGGGAACTCCGGTTTCAGGAGGTTGATGACCTCGCCGATGCTGCGAGTTCTCGCCGCTCTCAGTTGCGGAGCGCTCATCAGATGTTCCCGCGCGCTACGACGAGATGGAACTTCCCGATGATGACCTCGTCGCCTGCCGTGAGCGCATAGGCGTCGGCCCATTCGCCGTTGATGTAGGTGCCGTTGGTCGACCCGAGATCCTGGATGCGTAGCGTCTCGCCGTCGACGCTGAACCGTGCATGGTGGCGGGATACGGTCACGTCACCGAGGAAGATGTCACAATCGGAGCCCCGCCCGACGAGCGTGTCCCCGTCGGCGAGGACGTACGTCAAGCCTGCCTGCGGTCCCGTCTCAACGATGAGCGCCCACTTGAACGCTCCGGCGACCGTGCTCCCCGATGCGCCGCTGGCAGGTTCCTCCTGGGAAGGGTTGAACGTGATGGTCGGATCGCGTTCGACATCGGTTGGGTTCGGCTCGTCGTGTCGTGCCATGGGCACATCCTACCTCAACCCTCGACCGATGCTTGAGGGTTTCGCACGGTTTCTCCGTGATTCGCTGGGAATCCCTCCCCCGGACGAACGGTCAGCCCTCGATGAACGCCCGGTACTGTGCCGGGTCCATGAGCTCCTCGAGACCGGCGCCGTCGGTCGGGTCGATCGTGGCGAACCATCCGGTGACGAACGGATCCGTGTTGACCAGCTCCGGTGTGTCGATCAGCGCCTCGTTCACCGCGGTCACCGTCCCCGTAGCCGGCGCGTAGACGTCGTTGACGGACTTTGTCGACTCAACTTCAGCGAAACTCTGCCCCGCCTCGACCGTCTGCCCGACTTCCGGCAGTTCGACGTAGACGACGTCGCCGAGCGCCTCCTGGGCATAGTCCGTGATGCCGACGGTGATCCCGCCGTCCGGTTCCCGTCGCGCCCATTCGTGGTTCTCCGTGTATCGAAGGTTCTCCGGGATGTTCACTGGTCGTCTCCTGATCGCTCGCGTCGTCCGAGTCTACTGATCCGAATCGCGCGCATGTGCTGCAGCGATGGCTGCTCGCATGTCCCCGAGATACGCGAACGCCACGACGTAGTAGGTGATGAGGCCCGGGATCGCGACGGCCATCGCAGCCCACCAGAGCAGGTCGAGGTCCCACCCGTCGGCGAGATAGAAGGCCGTCACCCCGAAGTAGAGCAGCAGGGTCGCGAGCTTCCCGAGCCACCGGACGTCGAGACGCTTCACCCCGTTCGTCCAACCGTAGACGGCGCCGATTCCGATGACGACCTCGCGGATGATGATGCCCCATCCGAACCAGGCCGGGAGCACTCCGATCACGAGTCCCAGAACGACTGCGATGGCGACGGCGAGTCGGTCCGCGATCGGATCGAGCATCTTCCCGACCTCGGTCACCTGGTCGAGACGCCGAGCGAGGTATCCATCGATCCAGTCGGTGGCGCCGATGACGCCCAGTAGCACACCGGCCCACGCCGTCTGTTCGACAAGTGCCAGCCAGATGAACACCGGGATGAGGAGGAGCCGGAGAAACGAGACGGTGTTCGGGACGTTGAGGACCTCTCCCACGGCTACGACACCATCACGACCCGGAACTTGATCCGGGCGATCTCTTCTTCTTCGAAGGTCACGATGAACGCGTACCCCTTCGCCTCTGTGAACTGGATGTTGTAGAAGGGGCTCACGATCGGCACGATGCTCGTCGCGCCGGGCGGCAGGTTCGGAGGAGCACCCACCCGCAGTTTCCCGCGCGCTTCGATGTCGAGGCTCCGGCCGTCCTCGTCGAGGAGTTGGATCAGAATCTCGAGGTCACGATGCCGCTCATCGGGCTCGATCTCCGCGACCATCGCCAGCGTCAGGTTCCGGTGGACGACGGGCAGGGAGCGAGCGCTGATCGTGTCGAAGCCCCCGCCGAGGACGAAGAGCTTTCCCCCTTGCACCTGCGCCGCATCGGCAAGCATCGCTGTGGTGAGTCTCATTCGCACTCCTCTGTTCCGGCGTCGTCGAGTGATCGGCTCCTGTGCTGCGCACTTCGGCACGATACCGTCGGGTCGCTCGCATCGGGTGTATCAACTCGAACGAAGGAATGGGTCGATTGGACCATGGTGGGGCCATCTCCGCTGTCGTAGGCTGCTATCGGGCGTCGGAGAGGCAGAAGGCTGAGCAGCCGGAGATGTCTCGTGTCCTTCGATCTGACCCAACCGACTTCCACAACCGGAGACGACGTCTTCGACGAGCCTCCCTTCACCGAGGACGGGGATGCGGATTCCTTCAGCACGTCCCGCTACGAGAGGAACTCCGGCAGCCTCCCCCATCTCGGTTCCGATCCCGAGTGGGCGCCGCCCGGTTCCGAGTTCGTCGCCACCATCGTCGAGGACGAGCCCCGGGGATGGTTGCGGAGGCTGTGGGCCTGAACAGCCGACCGCGGCGACCCGTGCCGACCGCAATCGTTGACGCTTCGGTTCAGAAGGACGGGGATGAACGGGTAATCTGATCTCCGTGAGCACCCCGACTTTCGTTCTCGCCATCGATCTCGGCACGTCAGGGCCGAAGGTTGCGCTCGTCTCGGCTGAGGGCGAGATCATCGGAAAGTCGGCCGAGACCGTCGGTCTGCTCCTCGACGGCGCCGGCGGGGCCGAGCAGGACCCCCACGCATGGTGGCGGGCGATCGTCTCCGCCGTTGGTTCTGCTCTCGACGCCGCCGGAGAGGTCGAGATCGCTGCCGTATCGGTCACGTCGCAATGGTCGGGCACGGTGCCGATCGACGACGCGGGAGACCCCATCGGCAACGCCATCATCTGGATGGACTCTCGCGGCGCCCCGTATCTGAACGACATCCTTGCGGCCGGCCCGATGCGGGTGGAGGGGTTCGGCCCGATGCGCGTCCGCCGGTGGGTCTCGCTGACCGGCGGGGCTCCCTCCGGCGCCGGCAAGGACCCCATCGCGCACATCCTGTTTCTTCGCCATGAGCGGCCCGGGGTATACGCGGCCGCGACCATGTTCCTCGAGCCGAAGGACTACATCAATCTGCGGCTCACGGGTCGCGCCGTCGCGTCGTACGACTCGATCGCGCTCCACTGGATCACGGACAACCGCGACCCCGACGCGGTCGACTACGACGACACGCTGCTCCGGTACGTGGGATTGCGTCGGGATCAGTTGCCTCCCCTGGTGCACGCAACCGAGGTCGTCGGCGGCCTCTCCCCGACAGCAGCGAAGGAACTCGGATTGCGGGAGGGCACACCTGTGCTGGCCGGGACTCCGGACGTTTCTTCCGCTGCAATCGGCGCCGGAACCGTCCACGATTTCGGGGCGCATCTCTACATCGGCACGTCCTCGTGGCTGACGTGCCATGTTCCGTACAAGAAGACCGATCTGATCCACTCCATCGCTTCGCTGCCCGCGGCCGTGCCCGGACGCTGGTTCGTCGCGAACGAGCAAGAAACCGCCGGCAAGGCGCTCGATTGGTTCTCGACCGTACTGTTCCCCGACCGTGTGGACGATCCGACCGTCTACGACGACATGAACACCATCGCGGCCGGCGTGCCGGCCGGATCCAACGGGGTTATCTTCACGCCGTGGCTCTACGGGGAGCGGACCCCGATCGAGGACGCGAACCTGCGCGGCGGATTCTTCAACCAGTCGCTCGACACCGGTCGCGACGAGATGATCCGGGCCGTCTTCGAAGGCGTCGCCTACAACACGCGGTGGCTGCTCGAGACCGTTGAACGCTTCACCAAGCGCCGCCTCGACCCCATCGCGATGGTCGGCGGCGGAGCCCGATCGGAACTCTGGGCCCAGATCCACGCCGATGTGCTCGACCGCACGATCCTCCAGCGAGACGAGCCGCTCTGGGTGAACATCCGCGGTGCGGGGATGCTCGCCCACGCCGCTCTGGGTCATGTCGAGTGGGGCGACGTCGATGCCTCGGCACCGACCGCCGCGACCCGGACTCCGAATCCGGCAAATCGCTCCGTCTACGACGACGGGTACGCGACGTTCCGGAGCATCCACAAGGCCAACCGCAGCATCTACCGTCGACTCAACGCGTAAGGACGAACCCATGAGCGTCACCGACCGGGCCAAGAAGCTCCTCGACCGTCTCCCGCCACGCCTCGCTTCGAGCCTCATCGGCGGGGCGCAGCGCGTGCCGAAGCTGCGCGATATGTTCGAAGCCGAGTACGACAGTCTCCTCGACTCGGCACCGGTCGTTCGGCCGCAGGTCGACGTCCCGGTGTTTGAGCGGCTTCCGGAAGTGGGCCGGGACCCGGCGGATATCCTCAACGACGTCCGCCGATTGGCCCAGGCCGAACACGCCGAATGGAGCGACGGCTACGCATCCGGCGCCGTCTACAACGGCGACGAGGATCACATCGCCTTCCTCAACGAGGTGTATGCGCTCCAGTCCCAGTCGAATCCGCTGCATCTCGACGTCTGGCCGTCCGGCATGAAGTTCGAGTCCGAGGTCGTGTCGATGACCGCCGGCATGCTCGGTGCCCGCGTCGCTGCACAATCCGGTGACGAGATCGTCGGAACGGTCACCTCCGGTGGCACCGAGTCGATCATCATGGCGATGAAGGCCTACCGGGATCGCGCCGGCTTCAAGCGGCCGCAGATGGTGATCCCGAATTCGGCCCATGTCGCCTTCGACAAGGCCGCGGCCTACTTCGGCTACGACCAGGTCCGGGTTCCGGTCGGGGACGACTATCGGGCGGACGTCGATGCGATGGCGCGAGCGATGACGCGGAGAACGGTCGTCGTCGTGGGCTCTGCGCCGGGATTCCCGCACGGCGTCGTCGACCCGATCCCCGAACTGTCCGACATGGCCCGGGAGCGCGGCGTCGGGTTCCACACCGATGCGTGTCTCGGCGGGTTCGTCCTCCCCTGGGCGGAGCGGCTCGGCTACGACGTGCCCCCCTTCGACTTCCGCCTCCCCGGCGTCACCTCCATGTCCGCCGATACGCACAAGTACGGGTATGCGGCCAAGGGCACGTCCGTGGTTCTCTACCGCGGGCGTGAACTCCGTCGCCACCAGTTCTACGTCGCCACGGAGTGGCCCGGGGGCCTCTACTACTCCCCCACGCTCGCCGGCAGCAGACCCGGGGGCCTCCTCGCCGCCGCGTGGGCTGCACTGGTCTCGATGGGCGAGGACGGATACCTGGAAGCGACGGCATCGATCCTCGAGACGGGGGCGCGGGTCAAGGCCGGCATCGAAGAGATCGACGGTCTCCGTGTCCTCGGAGATCCGCTCTGGGTCGTTGCGTTCGCCTCCGACGAGGTCGACATCTACGAGGTGATGGCGAGGATGGCCGAGCGTGGATGGAGCTTGAACGGCCTCCACCATCCGCCCGCCGTGCATCTCGCCGTCACCCTCCGGCACACCCTCCCCGGTGTTGCAGACCGCTTCCTCGACGATCTGGAAGACTCCGTCGAGCAAGCGCGCCGGGCCGGAGGGGTCGCCACGACCGGGGCTGCTCCGATGTACGGGATGGCGGCGACGTTCCCGTCCCGTGCCGCGGTGGGCGAGCTCATGGCCCGCTACATCGACCGGATCTACGAGATCGACAACTGAGCTGGGGCCCGTTCAGCGTCTGAACAAAGCGAGCACGTCGTCGTGGAGCAGGCCGTTCGTGGAGAGGCTGCTCCCGGTCGAGAAGTCCGGCATCCCATCGAGATCCGTGTACCGCCCGCCTGCTTCTTCGACGATGATCTGCACGGCCGCCATGTCCCACGGGTTCACGCTCGCTTCGATCGCCACGTCGACGGCTCCCTCGGCGACGAGCATGTGCTGCCAGAAGTCCCCGAAGCCGCGCACGCGCCAGGACCGGTCGGCGAGGTTCGTGATGCCCTCCAACCAGCCGCGCCGTGCGAACTCGGCCCTCTCGTTGAACGAGATCTGCGCGTCCCCGATGCTCGCCACTCCGGACACGGCGAGCGGCTCATCGTTCCCCCATGCGCCCAGACCCGCGGCACCCCACCATCGACGATGGAGCGACGGCGCGGAGACGACGCCGACGACGGGGCGTCCTTCGTGCACGAGGGCGATCAGCGTTCCCCACACCGGGATCCCGCGCATGTAGTTCATCGTGCCGTCGATCGGGTCGAGCACCCACTGCCACGCTCCCCCACCGGTCTCGCCGAACTCCTCGCCCAGGATCGAGTGCTCCGGCCTGCCGTCTTCGATGGCTCTGATGAGCGCCCGCTCCGTCGCCCGGTCCGCGTCCGTCACCGGGGTCCTGTCCGGTTTCGTGTCGACGACGAGATCCGACGCGCGGAAGCGGGGCATCGTGATCGCGTCGGCCTCGTCGGCGAGGCGAAGTGCAAACGAGAGCTCGTCGGCGAGGTCGTTGTGCATGTGAGTCATCAGCCCTCCCGGTCCGTGCATCGTCGGAGGGTAGCCACGCTCACTCCGGCCTCCCCCACAGCCGGAGCTCGTCCATCCCCGGGTCTCCTTCGGCTTCGAGCTTCCGGATCGTCGCCTTGAACGACTCCAGCTCCTCGTTGAGCCGGTACCGGCCCGACGCTGCGTCGACCCAGTCTTCAACGGCCGCCTGCACATCCTCGGTCGACGCATGAACGGCGGGGATCTCCACGACCGTGATCATCGGGGCGGACGACCGGAAGACGACGGCGCCGAGCGCGTCACCGTCCCGCGTGAGGGCCCACTCGACGTATGCGGGCTTCCCGATCCACGGCGCTCTCATCCCGGGCCGATCTCCTTCGTCATCCGTTGCCCACGACGACGGTGGCCACCGTTCGACGCGTTCGTTGATTCACGAGATGAGGCCCCCCGCAGTGCAGAGGACCTCTTCCGTCGGGCTGGCCGGATTTGAACCGGCGACCTCTTGACCCCCAGTCAAGCGCGCTGCCATGCTGCGCCACAGCCCGTACACCTCCATGCTACCGGCCCCCGAGGTGAAGCCTCCGTTGGAACCGGCCGTACGTGTCCCGGTCAGGCTTCGTTGTCGTACTCCTCGACCGCGATGATGACCTCGTCCGCGACACCGTCCCCGTCCACGTCCACTGCGACCGCACCGACCACGGTCGCTTCGACCTCGTCGAGCACTCCGTCACCCGTGACGTCGATGCCGCTCGCTTCCACGACGGTCGTTTCAGAAACGTCGAACTGGCCGTCACCCGTCGTGTCGTACGCGATCGTCGTCGTTTCGGTGATCTCGATCGTGTCCGGCCGGCCGTCGCCGCTGACGTCCATCACCACTTCTTCCGTCACGACGCGCGTCCCGACGTCCGGCGTGCCGTCCCCGTCCACGTCAACGACCGTCTCGGTGATCGTGGTCGTCTCGACGATGTCGGGGGTGCCGTCCCCGTCCACGTCGATCTCCCGAACCTCCGTCGTCCTGACGGCGACGCCGTCTGCGATCCCGTCTCCGTCGACGTCGATCTCCTTCGCGACGACATCGGTCATCACGACCTCGTTGTCCGAGCTCTCGACCGAGATCTCCTCGACGCCGTTCAGCTCTTCGGGTGCTTCGTCTGTCGCCACGGGCGCCTGGTCGTCGGTACCGGATTCCATTCGCGTTCCTTTGGTTCGGGGAGGCGATCGTACCGTCACCGGAGCCGTTTGTCTCCCCGTCCCCTGCATCGTCGCGGCGACTCGATAGGATTGGGGAATGCTCTTCCGTGTGCACGCGGCACCGCTCCATCGCTTGGTCGTGCCGTGAGTTCCGCGTCCGACTGGTTCTTCCTCATCATGGGGTTCTTCGGGGGCCTCTCCCTCTTCCTGCTCGGGATGGACCGAACGATCAGCGGATTCAAAGGAATCGCCGGTAACCGTCTCCGTTGGGTCCTGTCACATCTCACCGGAAACCGCTTCTCGGGCGTGCTCTCCGGCGCCACCATCACCGCGCTCATCCAGTCTTCGAGCGTCACCACCGTCGTCCTCGTCGGGTTGATCTCGGCAGACGCCATGTCCCTCACACAGGCGATACCCGTCATCTTCGGCGCCAACATCGGTTCGACCGTCACGGCGCAGATCATCGCGTTCCAGGTGACGAAGTACGCCCTCGGAGTCGTCACGATCGGATACGCGATCGAGTTCTTCGCGAAGCAGGAACTCCTCGAACGCATCGGTCGAACCATCATGGGACTCGGCCTCGTCTTCTTCGGCTTGTCCGTGATGGGCCTGTCGATGCAGCCGCTCCAGGAGTATCAACCGTTCCTCGACATGATGTCGGCGATCTCGAACGTCTGGATCGGCATCGCCATCGGGGCGCTGTTCACCGGCCTCATCCAGTCCTCTGCCGCCACGACCGCCATCGTCATCTCGATGGCGGCTAGGGGTCTCATCACGCTCGACCTGGCGATCGCACTCGTTCTGGGGGCCAACATCGGGACCTCGATCACGGCTCAGCTCGCCGCGATCGGCAAACCCGCCGAGGCACGGAGAGCAGCGTTCGTGCACACGACGTTCAACGTGGTCGGTGCGCTGATCTGGGTGCCGTTCATCAACGTGCTCGCAGCGATCGCCATCCGCCTCTCCCCGCCGGGTGACGTCGCCAGACAGGTCGCATGGGCGCACACGACGTTCAACGTGGCGAACGTGCTGATCTTCATCTGGTTCACGAAGTGGTTCGCCCGGCTTGCCGACCTCGCCATCAAAACGAAGCCGGAGGACGAGGCTCGGAGGATCGAGCCCCGGTATCTCAGCCCCGAACTGTTGGCGACCCCGTCGATCGCCCTCGATCATGCCCGCAAGGAGATCGGCCGCATGGGATCCCACGTCCGGGACATGGTCGTCGACGGCGTCGCGGCGGCGATCTCGGGGAACTCGGCGGACCTCGAGACGGTCGCGGCCGCCGACGACGACGTCGACGTGCTCCATGCACGGGTGGTCACGTACCTCGCCCGCATCTCGGAAGGCGAGATCACGAGGGAGCAGACCGACGAGCTGCTGGGCCTGCTCGAAGCTGCGGGCGACATGGAGGCCATCGGTGATGCCGTTTCGAAGAACCTCGTCTCCGACGGACGCAAGCGCATCGAGGCGGGGATCGTCATCTCGGCGCCCACGCGAGCGATTCTCGCTGATCTCGCCGACGAGGTGATCGCGGCCGTCGACACGGCCACCGCCGCGCTCGCATCCGACGATCCCGAGGCGGCGCAGCGAGCCATCGACATGAAACCCGAGATCACCGCCCGTACGGCCGAGGCTCGGGGCCACCAACTCGAGCGGCTCACCGTCGACGAGCCGCACCGGTTTGCCGCCTACCGGATCGAAGCCGACATCATCGAGGACCTGAAGCGGATCTACTACTACGCGAAACGGGCCGCGCGGGTCGGGGTTCCCGGCCACCGTGGCGCGGACGAGTCCTGACGGCGATCAGCTGCCGAGCCATCCGATGAGAGCGACGATTCCCTGGATCAGACGCCATCCGAGGTAGATCGTGAGCGCACCCAGGAGGAGCACGAACCCGACGGGGCGGCGCTCTCGATCCCCGATCGACCCTGCCTCGCGATCGGCC
Organism: Acidimicrobiia bacterium; assembly: GCA_029939995.1. Classification (GTDB taxonomy): domain Bacteria; phylum Actinomycetota; class Acidimicrobiia; order Spongiisociales; family UBA5794; genus JAHEEL01. Next base: position 61,093 of record JAOZRW010000002.1, read on the forward strand.
TCGGTCATACCGGGGGAACGCCGTGCCGGCGCGCGGAGAACGTCCGGTCCTTCCGTGCAGCGTACCGTAGACGCATGATCAGCTCTCTTCTGATCTCCTCCGGTTGAATCACGGCGTCGACCACCGTCTCCGATGCAAGTCGCAGGAGATCGACGTCGGCCGAGTACTCCGCCCGACGCTCCTCTATGAACGCCTCACGCTCGTCGGGGGGCAGCGCCTCGATCTTGTTGAAGTAGACGGCGTTGATCGCCGCCTCCGGTCCCATGACCGCGATCTCGGCGGTTGGGAGCGCAAGCGTCGCGTCCGGGCGGAACCCCGGCCCCGAGAAGGCGTAGAGGCCGGCACCGTAGGCTTTGCGCACGATGACCGAGATCCGCGGGACCGTCGCTTCGGCGATGGCGGTCAGCATCTTCGCACCGGCCCGGATGATGCCTTCCCGTTCGACCTTCGTGCCGATCATGAATCCGGGGACGTCTGCGAAGAAGAGCAGCGGGATGTTCATCGCGTCGCAGAGCCACATGAACCGCGCCGCCTTGTCGGCGGAGTCGACGAAGAGCACCCCGCCGAGATGGCTCGGTTGAGACGCGACGATGCCGACGGGCTTCCCGTCGAGGAGGGCGAACGCGGTGATCACCTCGCGCGCGAACCGCTCCTTGATCTGGAACAGCGAACCGTCGTCGACGATCCCCCGGAGGAACTCGAGCATGTCGTATCCGGCCTTCGGATCCTCCGGGAGGATCTCGGCGGGCCGGTATCCGTCCTCGGGATGGGATGGGGCGTATGCGGGAGGAAGCACCTTCGTGTGGTCGGCTACGTAGCTGAAGTAGTCCTGGGCCCACGCGATCGCTTCCTCATCGCTCGAGACGAGGGCATCGCCGCAGCCGGACACTTCGCAGTGCATCCTCGCGCCGCCCATCTCCTCGAGCGTGGTCTCCTCGCCGATCACCATCTGCGCCATCCTCGGCGACCCGAGGTACATCGAAGCTCGTCCCTCGACCATCACGACGACGTCGCAGAACGACGGGATGTAGGCGCCGCCCGCTGCGGACGGCCCGAACAGGCAGCAGACCTGCGGCACCCTTCCGGACAGCCGGATCTGGTTGTAGAAGATCTTCCCGGCTCCCCTGCGCCCCGGGAACAGATCGACCTGGTCGGTGATCCGGGCACCGGCCGAGTCGACGAGGAAGAACACGGGGAGGAGTTCGTCGTATGCCGCTTCGAGCGCCCGGATGATCTTCTCGACCGTGAGCCGGCCCCAGCTCCCCGCTTTCACCGTCGGGTCGTTGGCGATCACCATCACCGGCCGCCCGTCGATCGTGCCGCGGCCGGTGACGACCGCGTCGGCGCCGTGGCCGTCGGTCATCGCGTTGGCCAGCAATCCGTCCTCGACGAACGAACCGGGGTCGCACAGGAGGTCGACGCGGTCGCGAACGAAGAGTTTGCCCTGCGTCTTGAGCTTCTCGTGGTACTTCTCGGGGCCGCCCGCAGCCGCCCGATCCGTGGCCTCGTGGAATCGGTCGCTCAGGGATCCGGTCACCGTTCCCTCCCCCGGCGCACCCGCGCGACCACCCGCACGGGAGTTCCTTCGAAGTCGTAGGTCTCTCGGAGTCGTCGTTCGATGAACCGAAGATAGTCGGGTCCGAGGTCGCCGCCGCGTACGAACAGGATGAACGTCGGCGGTTCGCTCTCCGCTTGGACGGCGTAGATGATGTGGGGACGCTTGTTCTTGCGAACCGGCGGGGGATGGGCTTCCTGGAGGGCCCGTACGAGGCGGTTGAGCTCCGGGGTCGGTATCCGTCTCCTCCGGTTCTCGAGCACCCGGCGGATCGCTGCGGGGAGCCTCACGAGGCGGGACCCCGTCTTCGCCGAGACGCGCAGGATCGGGGCCCAATCGACGAACGCGAGACGATCGGCGACCGAGTCCTCCGTGTGGAGACGCTCGTCCTCGTCGCGGATGTCCCACTTGTTGAGGACGAGGATCAGCCCGGCGCCCGCGGTGACGATCTCCTCTGCGAGACGCTGTTCCTGATGTGTGGCCCCTTTGGTTCCATCGATCATCAGCAGGGCCACGTCCGCCTGCGCCAGTACCTCCCTGGCTCGCATCACGGCGTACCGTTCGACGTCGTCGTTGATCTTCGTGCGGCGCTTGATCCCGGCCGTGTCGATGATCTCGAACGGCTCACCGTCGAGTTCGACGACGAGGTTGATCGGGTCTCTCGTCGTGCCCGGAACTTCCGAGACGAGAACGCGGTCCTCTCCCGCCAGCCGGTTCAGCAGCGTCGACTTGCCGACGTTCGGCCTCCCGATGATGGCCAGACTCGCGATCACGTCGTCGGCGGCCGCCTCACCGGGCTCCGGCAAGGCATCGACGAGATGGTCGAGGAGGTCCCCCGTGTTCCTCCCGTGCAGGGCGGAGATCGGGATCGGTTCGCCGAGACCCAGCGACCAGACGTGTGCCAGATCGGCCTCCGCCGCCGCCGAATCGACCTTGTTCGCGACGAAGAGGTACGGCACTCCGCTGCGCTGCAGGATGCGGGCGACGCCGACGTCGTCGTCGCTCAGCGCCGCCGTGCCGTCGGTCACGAACACGACCACGTCGGCACCGCCTACGGCGATCTCAGCCTGTTCCCGGATGTCTGCCGTCAGTTGCTCTCCCGGCCGGTACTCCCACCCGCCCGTGTCGACGACGATGAACTCCCGGCCGTTCCAGTCCGCCGTGAACTCGCGCCGGTCTCTGGTGACACCCGCCTGTTCGTCCACCACTGCGGCCTTGCGCCTCACGATCCGGTTGACGAGGGTCGACTTCCCGACGTTGGGGCGGCCGAGAATCACTACGACTGGAAGTCTGCTCATGCCGCCGCTCCTTCGATGAGACCCCCGGCGGTCGCCGGGGTGACGATGATGGGTGCTGATGCCGCTCTCCGCAAGTCCTCGAGCGACGTGTCGTCGAGGAAACGATCTCCGGAGAGTGCCACGTCGGGGAGAAGGTAGCGGGCAACGCCGCGATCGTTGGCCGCTACGACCGTCTGAAGGTCGGATCCGACGAGAAGGCCGGCAACGCCGGTGTTCCCGCCGAAGAAGCGGTTCTCCACCTCGATGACCTGTAGATCTCTTCCGCTCAGCCGTTCCAGACTCGGGACCAGCGGCTTCAACGCGGCTGCGCCGTACGTGCCGGTGAGGATGCCGACGGGCCCGTCGTTCGCTTCGGGATCGGCTCCGGTGTGGCGAGGTGCCCGGTAACCCTCTCCCGGAGCGGAGGGGATCGTCCGCCATTCCCCGGTCGCGACGGGCCCGGTCCCTGCGAGTCCCCGCTCGAGCGCGCGAACCTCCTCGATGAAGGCCCGCACCATGCCGATCCCGTTCTCGTGCTGCGCGAAGTCCTCGTATTCCTCGGCCGACGGCACCTCCCGACCGGCGAGGAGGTACAGCTCGTCCGATGCGAAGAACATCCGGCGACCGATCCGCCGCTCCGCTTCACCCTGCCAGAACGCTACGGCGTCGAGATCGTCGCCGGCTTCCTCCGGCGTGTGGACCCGCAGGTTGGCCTCGGTGTTGTACCGGGAGAGCCCGAGCGGGACGATCCCGACGGATGCCAGCCCCGGGTAGCGGCTCAGGATCTCCGCGGCGGTGCGATCGAGGATGGGGCCGTTGTTGATCCCGGGGCAGAGCACGATCTGCCCGTGGACGGTGACGTCGTTCTCGAGAAGCGCCCGGAGCCATCGAAGCGAGGTCGCTCCCCTCGGATTCCGCAACATGCGGGTGCGTACCACCGGATCGGTGGCATGGATCGAGACGTAGAGGGGGCCGAGGCGCTCCTCAACCACCCTCACGAGGTCCAGTTCGGTGAATCGGGTCAGCGTGGTGAAGTTCCCGTACAGGAACGACAGCCGGTAGTCGTCGTCTTTCAGGTAGAGCGTCTCGCGCATGCCGGGGGGGAGCTGGTAGATGAAGCAGAATTCGCAATGGTTGTCGCAGGTCTGCACCCGGTCGAAGATCGACGACGACAGTCGGATTCCCAGGGGCTCACCGACCGTCTTCTCGATCCTGAGGGTCCGCTCCCCCGCCGTCGTGGCGATCGTGACGTCGAGTTCGGCGTCGTCGACCAGCTGCTGATACTCGATCACGTCGGACGGGACGATGCCGTTCACCGAGATCAGCTCATCACCGACGGACAGGCCCGCCTCATCGGCCGGACTGTTGCTGACGATCTCGATCACGGTGGGGTTGGACATCGGTGCTGCGGATGGTACCCGTCCCGCCTCCAGACCTGATGCCGGTATCCTGGCTCCCATGTCTCCCAGGGTGTTCCTCGCCGAACCGCGCGGCTTCTGCGCCGGAGTCGAGATGGCGATCAAGTCGCTGACCTGGATGGTCCAGATCTTCGAGCCGCCGGTGTACTGCTATCACGAGATCGTGCACAACGCCGCCGTCGTCGACGCGTTCGAACGTGCCGGCGTGGTCTTCGTGGATTCCGTGGATGACGTGCCGGCGGGAAGCCCCGTCATGCTCTCGGCCCACGGATCCTCCCCGGACGTCGTGACGGCAGCGGAAAGCCGGGCGGCGGTGATGATCGACGCGGTCTGTCCTCTCGTCACGAAGGTCCATCATGAGATGCGCCGCATGTCGGATGCCGGCTACGACATCATCTACGTCGGGCACGAAGGCCACGACGAGGCGATCGGCGCCATCGCCGAAGCCCCGTCTGCATCCACGCTGATCGACCCCGTCGACGGTCTCGGTGCGTTCGATCCGAGAGATCCCGAGAAGGTCGCGCTCCTCGCTCAGACGACCCTCGGCCTCTACGAGTGGCAAGGCATCCTCGACGACGCCGAAGTGCGCTTCCCGAGTCTGCAGACGGCACGCAAGAGCGACCTCTGCTACGCGACCACGAACCGTCAGACGGCCATTCTGCGGCTCACCGAAGTCTGCTCCGTCATCCTCGTCGTGGGCTCGGAGAACTCGTCGAACACCCAGGCGTTGGTTCGGGTCGCCCAGAAGGCGGGGGTGCGCGCCTATCGGGTCGACGGCCCGGGAGACGTCGACCCGTCGTGGTTCACCGACGCCGACGTCGTCGGCGTCACCGCGGGAGCCTCAGCCCCGGATCAGCGTGTCCGCGCCGTCATCGAAGCGGTCGCTCCGGGTGGCACCGTCGAGGTTCTCCGTGTGACGGACGAGGATGAGTACTTCCCGCTTCCGCCGCGGCTGCGTTCGTTCGTCACGACGCTTCAGGCCCTCGTGGAAGGGGCGTTCTCCGCTCCCGAGCCGGGACGGTCCGGCCCGATCGAGAACGACCGCGGATGGGACGCGAGCGAGGCACTCGAGCTCCTGGACGTGTGATCGGCGGTCCGTTCAGCCGATCCCGTCGGCCAGATCCAGGATCTGCTGCACCACGGCATCGATGCTCAGGTCGCTCGTGTCGATGATGACCGCGTCTTCGGCCGGCCGCAGCGGTGAGGCCTTCCGCGTCGAATCGGTGTGATCCCTCGCCGCCAGTTCGGTAGCGATCTCGGCCGTGGACTTTCCCGCTGCTTCGCTATCTCCGGACCTCCGCTCGGCACGCACCTCCGGCCGGGCGGTCAGGTAGATCTTGAGGGGAGCATCCGGGAACACGACCGTTCCGATGTCCCGTCCTTCGACGACTGCGTTCCCGCCGTGATGATCCACCCACGATCGCTGCCATGCCACGATGCGTCGCCGCACCTCCGGATGCGTCGCGACCGTGCTCGCTGCGGCGGCGATCGGTCCGCTGCGGATCGCCTCGGTGACGTCCTCGCCGTCGACCATGACGACTCCGTCTTCGATGTCGATGCGTGGCGTTCCGATGGCGGTGAGAACGGCTTGCGGGTCGTTGAGGTCGGCTCCGCTCCTCAACGCGACGAGCCCGGTGACGCGGTAGGTGGAGCCGGTGTCGAAGTGCGGCACACCGAGAGCGGCGGCGACGCGGCGCGATACCGTCGACTTTCCCACACCTCCCGGTCCGTCTATCGCGATGACCACACGGCCTCCAGGGTGTCGTAGATCGACGGCCAGGATACGTCGGCCGCGGAAGCTCCGAGAATCGTCACGGGCCCGTCGGCCGTCGTTGCGGCGACCGCGGCGGCCATGGCGATGCGGTGGTCCCCCATCGCGTCGACGGTTCCTCCGGGGAGGAAACCGGTTCCGACGACGGCGAACCCGTCTTCTGTGGCTTCCGCTCCCCCGCCGAGCGCGCGGATCATGGCGGTTGTGCTCACGATGCGATCGGTCTCCTTGGCGCGGAGTTCGGCAGCGTCGCGCACGATCGTGACACCTTCCGCGTATGCGCCGAGCACCGCGACAAGGGGGAGCTCGTCGATCGCCGCAGCCACGGTGGCGCCGGAGACTTCGACGCCCTGCAGGCTTCGGCCCGTCACGGAGACGGTTCCGATCGGGTCGCCGTGGATCGTTCCGGTGACTTCGCCGTCGACGTCGGCGCCCATCCCTTCCAGGATCCCGAGGAAGCCGAGTCGTCCGGGATTCAGGGACACGCCGGGTGTCACGACTTCGGCTCCTTCCAGGAGCGCTGCGCTCGCCCACAGGTAGGCGGCGCTGGACGGGTCTCCCGGGATCGTGTACGCGGCCGCCGGGATCCGGCCGGGCGTGATGCGCGTCCGTTCTCCCTCTTCGGTCGACGCCAGGCCGAACGTCTCGAGCCAACGCTCCGTGTGGTCCCGGTATCCGCGTGGGCTCCGGATCGTCGAGGGTCCCTCGGCCTGGATCGCCGCCAGTTCGAACGCGGTGCGAACCTGGGCGGACGCGACGTCGATCGCCACGTCGGCGCCGATGAGTCCGCCGCCTTCGATGACGAGCGGCGCCGTTCCATCCGGCCCGGTGGTCACGCGGGATCCGAGGGCGCCGAGAGGGGCAACGAGTCGCCGCATCGGTCTGGAGCGGAGCGATTCGTCGCCCGTGAGGGTCGTTGTCATGGACGCGCCGCTGAGCGCCCCTGCGAGGAGTCGCATCGTGGTGCCCGAGTTGCCGCAGTCGATCGGACCGGGTGGCCGTTGCAGCCTCTCCGGAGGGACGAGTCGAGTCCCGGACATCCCGGCTCCGAGCTCGGCGACGGCCGCCATGCTGGAAGCCACGTCCCGTCCGGGAGCCAGACCGGTGATCTCGCTCGGGCCGTCCGCGATGGCAGCGAAGATGACCGCCCGGTGCGACAGCGATTTGTCTCCCGGGATCCGAACTCCGGTGTGGAACGGCGCCCCGACCGGTTCAAGCGTTCTGGCGTCCTGCACCGTCCGACTCCTTCCCCTGCTCGTAGAGGCTGCGGATCTCCTCGATCGTGAGCTCGCGATAGCTGCCGGCCGACAGCGATCCGTCGCGCACAGATCCGATGGCTGTGCGAACCAGTCGACGGACCGGATGACCGCACGCGTCCATCATCCTGCGGACGATCCGTTTGCGGCCCTCCCCCATGACGATCTCCACCAGGGTGGTATCGCGCGAAGAGTCGATGATGCGTGCCGAAACGGCGGCGGCCACACCGTCGTCCAGTTCGATCCCCTCGCGGAGCCGTCGGATCGTCGCGGGCTCCACGATGCCCGAGACCAGCACGACGTAGGTCTTGTGGACGCCGAATCGCGGATGCGTGATCCGTAGCGTGAGGTCCCCGTCGTTCGTGAGGATCATCAGGCCTTCCGAGGCGGCGTCGAGCCGGCCCGCCGGATAGACCCGCGGTTCGGGCGGTACGAGATCGACGACGATGGGGCGCCCTCCGGGATCGTCCGCGGTGCTGACCGTGCCGACCGGCTTGTAGACGAGGTACGTCGCGAGGTCGGGAGCGACCGGGAGCGGCACATCGTCGATCGTGACCTTGGCCGTGGACGGGTCGACCTTCTCGCCGATCTGCGCCACGTGCCCATCGACGGAGACCCTTCCCCGTCCGATCAGTACTTCGGCTCGGCGCCGCGAGGCGTAGCCCGAGCGGGCGATCAGCTTGTGGAGTCGTTCGATGATGCCTCCGGTCGGAAGGGCCGCTCGAGGGTCTCGACCACGTCCGCGGGGGGTACGTGATCGGCCAGCGGCGGCAGATCCTGCACGCTGTTGACGCCGAGCTTCTCGAGGAACAGCTCGGTGGTGCCGTAGAGGATGGCCTGTCCCGGCCCCGGAGCCGTCCCGATCTCCCGCACGAGCCCCCGTCGCTCGAGGGTCCGGAGCGCTCGCTCCGAGTCGACGCCTCGTACCTCGGCGACCTGACCGCGCGACACCGGCTGCTTGTACGCGACGACGGCCAAGGTCTCGAGGGCGGCGCGGGACAGTCGAGTTGCCCGGTCCGTCGTGGCGAACCGTTCGAGGTACGGCCGTGCGTCGGGGGCCGTGTAGAGCCGCCAGCCTCCGGCGACGGCGCGCAGGACGACACCGCCGTCCCGGTCGTTGAGTTCACGTTCGAGGTCCGCGAGGGCCGCTTCGACCTCCGCGGGAGGCGATTCCGTGACTTCCGACAATTCCCCGACGGTCACCGGAGATTCGGCGACGAAGAGGATCGCTTCGAGCGCGCTCCCGATGTCCATCAGATGGGTTCCTCTCCGCTCAGGAGCGCATCGAGGCGTTCCGCGGCGTCTGCTTCGCTGTAGCTGATCATGATCTTCGACGTTCGATCCTCCTGCGAAACACGCAGGATCCCCCACCGTGCCAGTTCGAGAAGGCCGAGGAAGTAGGCGACGACCTCGACCGACCGGGAGCAATGCGCGGTCAGCGTGTCGAAGTCTGTTTCGACGGCGAGGGCCATGCGATCCTGGAGGTCGAGCATGGCTTCTTGCACGGACGGGAGGTCGAGGTCCAGATGATCTGTATCGACGGGCTCGTCCCCCTCGGCGAATACCCGTCCGGCGATCGCGGCGAGGCCGGCCGCGTCGACCGGCAACGCGACGTCGGGGGGAATCGGCGTGACGTTCTCGAGGCCGACCGATCTCGGAACGAACCGCTCGCCGGATGCGAAGCGATGTGCGAGGACGGCCGCGACGTCTTTGAACGTCAGGTTCATGAGGAGGCGCGACAGGAGCCGGTCCCGTTCCTCGGCGAGCGCGAGTTCGTCGTCGAGGTCGATCTCGCGGTCGTCCGGGAGGAGGTGTCTGGCCTTCAACTGGATCAGCGTGGATGCGATGAGCAGGAATTCGCTGGTGACGGTCAGATCCATCGAGCTCATCACGTCGAGGTATTCCAGGTACTCGCCGACGAGGTCCGACAGGCTCAGCTCGGTGATCTCCACCTGATGCGACGTGATCAACTGCAGCAGCAGATCGAGCGGCCCTTCGAAGACCCGGGTTCTCACCTCGTACGTCATGGGGGTGATGTTATCCGGAGCGATGGCGGGAAGCCGGGAACCCGCTTCATCCGTCGGCCTCGCTCAACGTCTTCCACCGAACCGGATCGATCCCGCCCGGTGGCGGACCGGGGTGATGCAGGGCGAACGCAACGGTCAGCGGCCCACATCCAGCGTCTGCGAGCATCTCGGCCCCCCGGGGTCCGTGGTCCCGGTAGCGCCGCATCCGTTGGGTCATCGGCAACCCGGCGGCGTCGAGTACCGTCGCCAGCGATCGCGAGATCGCTCCGATCGGGACGCCGCTCTTTCCGACGTCGTGGAGGAGGGCGGCTTCGATCGCTTCACGGTCGTCGCCCAGAGCGCCGCTCACTCGCCGGGCGACCCGCACGGCGTGGTCCTGGTCGGCCCCGCTCTGGGCCCAGAACAGCGCGGCGCAGGGATCGTTGAGATGGTCGTGCACGAACTGCTGATCCTCCGGACCGGGAGGGTTCGCCGTGACGTGCCCGAAGAATCGGCCGACCAGGTGCATCGTGGAGCCCAGACGACGGCTCACGACGAGGACTTGCACCTCACGCAGAGTCGCGACGTCGGGCGGAAGGCCATGCGATCTGCGCCGATAGAAGCGCCACAGCGTTCGCAGATCCCGTAGCGTCCCTCGCTGATCGCGTTCAGGGCCGCATCGATGTCGTCGAGACGCGTCTTGAGCGTCTTGGCGAGACCCAGGATCTTGGTCCGCTCTGCGGTCACGGCTCCGGCATCGGCGAACGCGTCGCCGAAATCGATCGTACCCGTGAGCTGCCCGGACTCGTCGGAACCGATCTCGGTCAGCTGGCGCACGACCTTGTCCCGCTCCTCGGTGAGGGCCGCCCGGGCGGCTTCGGTGTCGATGGTCGCGGTCATGCCGAGTTCGTCCTCCTTCGTGCCCCTACCGTGCACGTGGGTGCGCCAGCACATAAACCTCGTTCAGGTGCTCGGGGGACACAAGCGTGTAAACCTGTGTGGTGCTGATACTAGCGTGGCCGAGCATTTCCTGGACGGTTCTCAGATCCGCTCCCCCTTCCACCATGTGGGTTGCAGCCGAGTGACGCAGGACGTGCGGCGACAGCACATCCGCTTCGATGCCGGCCCGCCTGCCGTTTCGCTTGACGATCTCCCAGAGACCCTGGCGTGTCAGGCGGCGGCCCCTGGCGTTGACGAACAGCACGTCGCTTCGCTCTCGCTCATCGAGGAGGCCCATCCGGACGGGCAGATAATCCCTGATCGCCGTTCGAGCGTGGCTCCCGAGAGGCACGAGGCGCTGCTTGTTGCCTTTGCCCGTCACGATCACCGTTCCCGTGTCCAGCTCCAGATCGGTGAGACCCACCGTGATGGCCTCGGTGGCTCGCGTCCCCGTCGCGTAGAGGAACTCGAGGATCGCGGTGTCCCGGATACCGAGGGCCGTAGATCGGTCCGGTGCTTCGAGGAGGCGCTCGACCTCGTCGATCGTCAGAGCCTTGGGAAGTGTGCGGGATCGTCGCGGCGTCTCGACGAGGACCGTCGGATCCTCGTCGGCGAGTCCCTCCACGATGAGGAACCGGTGGTATCCGCGCACGGCGGCGATGCGACGCGCCCTCGTGGAGCGAGCGAGACCCTTTGCTGAGAGATGAACGACGAACTCCTCGACGCCGCGCCCTCCTCGGGTCGCTTCGAGGAAGGTGAAGTAGTCCTCGAGGTCTCGTCGATACGCCGCGACCGTATTGGCCGCGAGCCCTCGTTCCGATCTCAACGATCCGAGGAACTCTTCCGCTTCGGCCGGCAGCGGCCTCATCGCGCCGATGTGAGGAGCAGACCGGCCACGGTCTTCGCGTCGGTGATCTCCCCGGCGAGGACGCGGTCGACCGCGTCCGACAACGGCACGCGGACGATCGACGCGTGGTCTTCCTCGATACCGACGGGACGCGCCTCGACGGGGCGCAGATCGGTGCCGAGGTAGATCGTGATGCATTCGTCGCTGAAGCCGGGGGTCGTGAGGAGATCGGTCAGGTGCTCGAGGCGACCGGGCGCGTATCCGACCTCTTCTTCGAGCTCCCGGGCGGCCGTCTCCCGTCGCGGTTCTCCGGGAATGTCGAGTTTCCCCGCCGGGATCTCGAGGAGGCCTCTCCCGACGGCTGCACGGTGCTGTTCGATCAGGATCACGTCTCCGTCGATCAACGGGACGACGGCGACGGCCCCGGGATGTGCCACGATCACCCGCTCGATCACTCCGCCGTCCGGAGTTTCCACGACGGCCCGATCGAGTCTGAGGAACAGCTCTTCCGCGATCGTTCTCGAACCGATCGTTCGGAATCCGCTCATCTCAGTGCATCGTCTTGGCCGGGATCTCCGCATCGACCGGATCGGTTGCGTTCGACGCTTCGCGCCGCTCGAGAGCGGCTGCGACGAAACCCTTGAAGAGTGGGTGCGGGTTGTCCGGACGTGACTTGAACTCGGGATGGAACTGCGTCGCGATGAAGTACGGATGGTCCGGCAGTTCGATGATCTCGACGAGCCGGTCGTCCGGCGACTTACCCGCGAAGACGAGGCCGGCTTCTTCGAGTTCCTTGCGGTATCGGTTGTTGACCTCCCAGCGGTGTCGGTGCCGCTCGTAGATCACCTCTTCCCCGTAGAGGCTCTGCGTCCTGGTTCCGGGTGTGAGCCTGGCCGGGTAGATCCCGAGACGCATCGTCCCGCCGAGGTCTTCGACGTCGGCCTGGTCCTCCATGAGGTCGATGACCGGATCGGTGGTCGTCGGATCGAATTCGGTGCTGTGCGCACCCCGGTGTCCGAGGACGTTCCGGGAGAATTCGATGACCGCGCACTGCAAGCCGAGGCAGAGTCCGAGGAAGGGCACCGCGTTCTCACGGGCGTGCCGGATCGCTTCGATCTTCCCTTCGATTCCCCGGATGCCGAATCCGCCGGGGACGAGGATCCCGTCGAGGTCTTGGAGATGGGAGGAGGCGAGGAGACCGTCGACCTCCTCTGCCGGGATCCATCGGATCTCGAGTTTCGCGCCGTTGGCAGACGCCGAGTGCCGGAGCGATTCCACGACGGACAGATACGCATCGGGAAGGTCGACGTACTTCCCGACGAGGCCGATCGTGACGGGTCGGTCCGCGTCTCGGCCCCGCTGCACCATCGTCTGCCACGCCTCCATGTCGGGCGGCTCCGTCTCGAGACCCAGCTCTCGGCACACGACTGCGTCCAGACCGGCGGCCTTCATCGCCAGCGGCACCTCGTAGATGTCTCCGACGTTGAGGGCATTGATCACCGCATCCGGCTCGACGTCGCAGAAGAGGCTGATCTTGCGTCGGGCCGAGTCGTCGAGCGGCCGGTCCGATCGGACGACGATGATCTCGGGGAGGATGCCTCGCGAACGGAGCTCGGCGACGCTGTGCTGCGTCGGCTTCGTCTTGAGCTCCTCACTCGTCTCGAGATAGGGCACGAGGGTGACGTGGATGTAGCACGTGTTCTCCGCCCCGACGTCTTTGCGAACCTGTCGGATCGCCTCGAGAAACGGCAGGCCTTCGATGTCTCCGACGGTACCGCCGACTTCCGTGATGATGACGTCGACGTCGTCGCGATCCAACTTGCGGATTCTGGCCTTGATCTCGTTCGTGATGTGGGGGATGACCTGCACGGTCGCTCCCAGATAGTCGCCGCGGCGCTCCTTCCGGATCACCGACTGGTAGATCGACCCGGTCGTCACGTTCGAGTCCCGGCTCAGGTGAACGCCGGTGAACCGCTCGTAGTGGCCCAGGTCGAGATCGGTCTCGCCGCCGTCGTCGGTGACGAACACCTCGCCGTGCTCGAACGGGTTCATCGTGCCGGGGTCGACGTTGATGTACGGATCGAGCTTCTGGAGCGTTACGCGAAGACCCCTGGCCTCGAGAAGGCGCCCCAGCGACGATGCCGTGATGCCCTTCCCCAGACTCGATGTCACCCCGCCTGTGACGAATACGTGCTTGGTCACGTCGCTCTCCACCTCGGAAGGCCGCAGCATACCCGCCGAGTCGGGCTGAGCACGTATTCGCGTTTCACCACGCCCCGGCGATCTCGAGAAGCTCGGCGGCGTGTTCCCGTCCCTGAGCGCTGTCCGGGACGCCTGCGAGCATCCGGGAGAGTTCCTCGAGACGTGCGTCGCCTTCGACGGCGGCGACGGACGCGATGTTCCCTTCCCGGGTGACGACGAAGTGCCGGTCGGCGAAGGCGGCGACCTGCGGCAGGTGGGTGACGCAGAAGACCTGGCGGCCGCGGGAGAGGGCTTTGAGCTTCTTCCCCATCTCGAGGGCGGTGACGCCGCCGATCCCGGCGTCGATCTCGTCGAACGCGATGATCGCCACGTCGGCGGCGCCGGCCGCGAGTCGCAGGGCAAGGATGAGCCGGCTCAGTTCCCCCCCGGAGGCGACGCGGGCGACGGGCGCGGGCTCGAGAGCGGCGTCGGAGGCGAACCGGAGGGTGACCCGGTCGGCCCCGTCGGGTCCGGGATCGCGCGGCTCGATCGAGAAGACGACGACCGGTTCGGCGAAGCCGAGGTCTTTGAGATGCTCGACGGCGGCGGACGCGAGGGCGGTTCCCGCTCCGATCCGCCGGCGGGTGAGTTCGGCGGCGGCGTCGGTGACTCCCCTGCGGGCTTCGGAGACGTGGGCGCCGATGACGTCGGCCCTCTCGAGGAGAGAGGCGAGTTCGGCGGCGCGTTCCTCGCCCTGTTCTCGGAAGGCGAGGACGGCGGCCAGGTCGTCTCCGTATTTGCGTTTCAGGTCCCCGAGGATCGCGAGGCGCTGTTCCACCGTCTCGAGTTCCCCCGGGTCGTGTTCGAGGTCGGCGGCGACGCCGCCGATCCCCGTGTTGAGCTCGCCGAGCAGCTGGGCCACCTCGGCGCCGAGATCGGCGAGATCGGTAAGGGACGGGTCGGTGCGGGAGGCGGCGGCGAGTTCCCTCACCGTCGTGTCGAGCATCCCTGCGGCGCCGTCTTCACCGGCGGCGTTCGCTGCGGTCGCGAGCCGTTCCCGGAGTTCTTCGGCGTTGCGGAGCCGAGCAGCCCGGGTGGCGAGGTCATCCTCGTCCCCCGGTTCGAAGCCGGCGGCGGCGATCTCGTCGCACTGGAACCGGATCATGTCGAGTTCCCGTTCGAGGGCGCGCCGGTCGCCGCCGAGGGCGGCAGCTTCCGCTTCGACTTCGACGAGACGGGCCCAGGCGGTCCGGTAGCGGGCGAGCGCGTCGACTCCCGCGTCGGTGAGGCTTCCGTCGAGGAGACGCCGGACGGCGGCGGGTTCTCGCAGGAGGGTCCGGTCGTGCTGGCCGACGACGTCGAGAACGCCGTCGAGCGTTTCGGCGAGGTTCGCGGCGGTGGCAAGGGATCCGTCGATCGCGGCGCGTGACCGGGATCGATTGACGCGGCGGCTCAGGACGTGTTCGTCGTCGCCGTCGATCAGGCGGGCCTCGACCGCCGTCTCGTCGCCGGACGGTCCGATCTGGTCCTTGTGGGCCGACTCTCCCCGCAGCAGGCGAAGGGCCCCGAGGAGCAGGGTCTTGCCGGTTCCGGTCTCGCCGCTGATCGCAACGAGTCCGGGCCCGGGTTCGATCGTGGCGGTGGGGATGAGGCCGAGGTTCGTAACCCGTAGTTCGTCGATGGAGGCCGTCCGCGGCGCAGGGGTGGTCATCAGCGGGCGCGGTGCGAGCCGGCGGGGACGACGGCGAGGGCCTGCAGGACGCCAGCCGAGGGCGGTCTTCCTTCGCTGTCAGGCATGGGCGAGTCCGAACTGGTGGCGTACCGCCTGCGGGAACGGGTGCGTGTCGAGCGTCAGGAAGTGGGCGCTCCGACGTCCCCGCTGGACGACGACGCTCTGTCCCGCCTCGACCGTCCCGACCTTGCGCCCGTCGACGTTCACACGGGCCGGTCGGTTCAGTTCGACGGTGATCTCGATGCGTGCGTTCCTCGACACGATGAGGCTGCGGGAGAGCAGGCTGTGGGGAGCGACGGGGGTGAGCACGAGAGCCTCGACCTCCGGGTCGACGACCGGGCCGCCCGCCGACAGGGAGTACGCCGTCGAACCGACCGGCGTGGCTACGATCATCCCGTCGGTCCGGTAGTCCGCGAATCGGTGTCCGTTGATCGTCACGCCGATCTCGATGATCCGCTCGCTGACGATTTTCTCGACGACGACGTCGTTGATCCCCGACGCTGAGAATCCGGGCCCTTCCACGTCGACGGTCATCACGGGGAACACACGGCAGCGGTCGGCTGCGAGGGCTTCCGCGAACGTATCGATCTCGCTCACAGCGAACTCGGCGAGATATCCGACCCGGCCGACGTTGATCCCCGCAACGGGGATGCCCCGCTCGAGGCCGAGGGCTGCTGCCCGAAGCACGGTCCCATCGCCGCCGACGCCGACGACCGCTTCGACCCCGTCCGGCATGCCCCCGCCGTCGACGTTGATCGTTTCGATGCCGTGTGAGGCACACGCCTTTGTGAACGAGCGGGCGGCCTCGGCGGCGTGAGGTTTCACGTCATGGATGACGACGGCGATTCGCTTCACTGGGAACTCTCCTCGAGCGTTACGGCCCGTACGGTACCGGCATCCACGGTGCGTTCGGCGATCCTTCCGTGGACGAGGAACTCGCGGTTGCCTTCCGTGCCTGTGATCGTCGATCGCACGAGACCCACGGCTCCGATTCCGTCGGCTTCCAGCGCGTCGATCGCCTGGCCGATCGCGATCGCATGGACCTCGGGGTCCCGGATGATTCCCCCCTTGCCGACGAGGTCCCGGCCCGCCTCGAACTGTGGCTTGATGAGAAGCACCCAGTCGGAGTTTTCCGATCCCAGAGCGGCCAGCTGCGGCGCAACGAGGGCGAGGGAGATGAACGAGAGATCGGCGACGATCACACCGAACGGCGCTCCGAGTTCCAGCGGATCGGCATGGCGTATGTTGGTGCGTTCGATGACCGTGACCCTCTCATCGGTGCGGAGCCGATGGTGGATCTGCCCGTACCCCACGTCGACGGCGACGACGGATGCGGCTCCTCGCTGGAGCAGACAGTCTGTGAACCCTCCGGTCGACGCCCCCACATCGACCGCATGGCGTCCTTCGATCGGGATCCCGAAAGCGTCGAGCGCCCCGTCGAGTTTCACTCCCGCACGGCTGACGAACCGGCGCGGCGGCCCGTCGATCGACAGCGGATCTTCGGGGGCGACCATCGTCGACGCCTTCGGTGTGGGGTTCCCGCGAACACGCACGAGCCCCGACTCGATGGCGCTGCGCGCCGCAGAGCGCGACGGGACGAGCTTGCGGCGTACGAGCTCCGTGTCGAGGCGGCGTCTCGTCAGGGTCCTTCGCTCCCGCGTCCGCCGTCGATGTCGTCGAGCGCCTCTCCGAGCCGCCCGGCGATCTCCTCCGCCGTCTCCGGAGCGTCCGCGGCATCCGTTCGCTCGAGCTCCGCTTCGAGCGCATCGAGGAGAGCTGCCGGGTCCTCCTGCTGTGGTGTGGAGTCTTGTGTCATGGGGCCATTATCGCCCGGTCGGTGCCGGTTGCCGATTCAACAGCGCAGGCAGATCCGCGATCGACGCGATCGTATGATCCGGTTGAAGCTCCTCCGGAATCGGATCTCCTTCCGAGGTCACGCCGGTGAGCACGAGGATCTTCTTCCACCCGGCTGCTGCGGCGAGAGCGAGGTCGGTGTCGGGCCGGTCCCCGATCATCCAGACGTCGTCGTTGTCGATCTTCGATCGGATCATGGCCAGCATCGGGGGAAACGGCTTGCCGCACACGATCGGGCTCCTGCCCGTGGCCCGTTCGACGGCCGCGGCGATGGCGCCTCCGCCGGGGTGTTTCCCGGTGGGCGTCGGGAAGGTCGGGTCCGTGTTCGTGGCGAAGAAACGGGCGCCGTGGTTCACAGCCAGGACGGCGGCGGTGAGCCGCTCGTACGACAGGCGGCGGTCCAGGCCGACGACGAGCGCGGTCGCGTCGTAGGGGTCGCCGGTCACACCGATGCCCGCTTCCCGGAGTGTGTCTTCGAGCTCCGTGGAACCGAGGACGAGACAGCGTTCGGCGTCGTCCTTCAGGACCATGGCCGCGGCCATGCCCGATGTGATGACGGAGCCTGCTTCGGGTACGAAACCGGTCCTCTCCGCGATGGCGTCCTCCACGGCGCAGAGTGCTCGGGATGAGTTGTTGGTCGCGAACAGGATCTGATGACCGTCGTCTTTCAGCCCGGCGAGCGTCGGCCCGGCACCCGGAACCGCTTCCCCGGCGAGGTACACGACACCGTCGAGATCGAACACGAAGGTCTTGGGCCGCGCGCCGCCGGATCTGGTCATCGCTCCCCCGCGTCGTCGAGGTTCCCGTCCGATCGGTGCATCACAATCGATCGGGCTTTGAATCCCTTGGATTCGAAGAAGTTCTTCGCCATGCGGTGCCCCGGGCTGACCGGAGCGTCGAAGAACTCGACACCGCGGCCGGTCAAGTGGTCGAGCGCCGCTGCGAGCATGGCCGCCCCCACACCGACCCCGCGGGCGTCGTGTTCGGTGTAGATCAGTTTGATCACGCCGATACGCCGGTCGTCCATGGGTGGGAGAAGCGCCTCTTCGACGGCCGCCAACAGTCCGAGCGGCGCACCGTCGATCTCTCCGACGATCACGACGGCAGCCTGGTCTTCGAGCAGACTCGCGATCGCGTTCTCGACGGGTGGTCCCAATCCGTCGGCGTACGGCCAGATGGGCCGGATGGCTCGTTGCTCGTCGACCAGACGGTCGTACATCTCGACCAGATGGTCCACGTCGGCTGCCGTTGCACGGCGTGCGGTGATGATCATGGAAGCGGTGGGTGACACGGCCGCAAGAGTATCAAGGAGGCGTCGCCAATCGAACCGCCCAACCGTGGGCCGAAATCGCGCCTATGTCCGCCTCCGAACCCTGGGTTCGCCCGGTGGTCGGGTCAGCGGCGGCCGAACCGGCGCTGCCATCCCCACCGGGTGACGAGGCGCATCGCTTCGATCGCGATGGCACTCGACATCTTCGACGTCCCGGCTTCCCGATCCTTGAACCGGATGGGAACCTCGGTGATCGTCATTCCCGCCTCCGAGGCGCGCCACGCCATCTCCACCTGGAAGGCGTATCCGGAAGCGTCGCACGTCTCCGGTTCGAGACGACGGATCGCATCGGTTCTGAACGCCCGGAACCCCGCCGTCGCGTCTCGAACGTCGATGCCGAGCATCAGGGCTGCGTAGCGGTTCCCTCCTCGGGAGATCAGCCTCCGGTGCCACGGCCAATCGTCGGCACCCCCACCGGGGACGTACCGGCTCCCGATCGCGAGATCCGCACCGTTCTCGATAGCCGCGACGAGGCGAGGCAGATCGGCCGGATCGTGGGAGAAGTCCGCGTCCATCTCGCAGAGGATGGTTGCGTCGAGTTCCGCCGCGTGTGCGAAGCCGGCGGCGTACGCCTTGCCGAGGCCCGCCTTCTCGCTCCTGTGAAGCACCGACACCCCGTCGTCGCTTGTAGCAAGCGCATCCGCCGTGTCGCCCGTCCCGTCCGGCGAGCCGTCGTCGACAACGAGGAGTCGGTAGCCCCGGCTGCGAACCGCGGCAGCGATCGCCTCGATGTTCTCGGCCTCGTTGTAGGTCGGTACGATCACGATGACTTCGTCCGGAAGGATCATCGTCGCATCCGGCGCGGTTCGAACGACGGTCGGTTGTGTCTCCATGGAGACAGTATCGGACCCGGGGACCGTCGCCTTGAAGCGGAATCCCCGCTCACGGGTGGTTCCGTCCGGTTCCGCCGATCAACCGGCGCAGTCTTTGCAGATCTTCTTCCGCGGGTTCGCGAGCTGGCTCGTCTTCAACACCAGGAAACACTTCGAGCACACGAACTCCCCCTCGGTCGCCTCGGCGACACCCTGCTGGTCCATCGCCAGCTCGGCCATCCGGATCGCCCGCATCTCCGCCGCTTCGTCGACGACGAGCGTCTCGTTCGTTTCGTCCTCGGTGAGCATCTCGAGCTCTTCCGCTTCGAGTTCGTCCAGTGCCTCTTCTTCGGCTTCCTCTACGACCTCGTCGGCGGTCTCATCGTCGACGGCCCCGTCGTCGACGGCTCCGATCACGTCGTCGCTCAGCTCTTCGTCGTCGATGACTTCGGCCAGATCCGTCGCATCCTCGGGTGGATTCTCGTCGATGATCTCGTCGATTGGCATGGGTACAACCTCCTGCGGCGCGGGAGCATACACGGCGAAGCGTCTATCCGTAGACGCTTTCAGATCTTGAAGAGCAACCGGCCCCGGATGGTCTCAGCCGTGAACGATCCCGACCCGATGACCTCACCGTCGGCTTCGACGAGCCATCCGCTCGGAATCGCTGCGGAAACGCTCGCACCGATGGTGCGCCGCACCGATCGATGCGTCAGATGCGTGCCGCGCGTGATGCGTCGGATGATCACGGGAGCGTCCTTCCGTGACCCCGAGATCACCTGGACGTCGAACAGGCCGTCTCCGGCGGAAGCCGTGGGGGCCACGTTCATGCCCCCTCCGAAGTACTGACCGATCGCGACCACGACGTTCATCGCTTTGGCGTCGATCACCCGGCCGTCGCATTCGATGTGGAGATGGCCGGGCTGCGTTCTCCCGAGAGCGAGCCAGAATCCGGCGAGGTAGCGTTTCGGGCCGAGACGCGTTGGGAATCGTCCGGCTTCCACCACGGTTCGAGCCGCGATCCCTGCGTTCGCGGCGTTGAGGAAGTAGCGGCTGCCGAAACTCCCTTCGAGGAGACCGATGTCCACCGCGTACCGTTCCTCGCCGAGGAGGTGATCGGCTGCGTCTTCGAGGCGGTTGGGGATCGCGAAGGTTCGTATGTAGTCGCTTCCGCTGCCTCCCGGGAGGATCGCAAGCGTCGGTGGCGTCGGCCATTCGAGTGCCTGGAGCCCGTTCACGACCAGGTTCGCCGTGCCGTCGCCTCCCACGGCGACGAACGACCCGTATCCCCGGCTCCGGCCCTCCGAGACGATGCCCTCGATCGCGTTCGCGGACGGTGAGACGCGCATGACGTGCTCGAGCCCGCGGGCGTTCATCGCCCTCGTCACACGAGCAGCAAGATCCTCCCCGCGTCCCGCCGCCGGGTTGACGACCACCCACCACCGGGTCATACGCGACCACCCGCGGAGACGATGCCCCGATCGGTCGCTTGGATCGTCGCCGCAGCGACTCCCGCGATCGATGGGAAGGTGTCTCGGAGCTGCCGCATGAGATCGAGGAGCTGCCGGCAGTTCCGGACGAAGTCCCCCGCAGAGAACACGTCTTCTCCGAAGATGTCCTCCAGGTCCGCTCCCGACACCCATGCGTACGCGTACGGGGCGAATCCCGGTTCCGGATGCCCGGTTGCGGCGACGCCGCGCCGCTCCTCCACGGCGGTCAGCCGACCCCAGACCTCCTCGATCGCTTCGAAGCGGTCCTCGACGACCCCGACGAGCCGCGTCTCCTCCGGATCCGATGTTCGCGGCTCGAACGTGAACATCGACACCGTCGCCCCGAACTCGGCGGGCGAGAGGCCGTCGAGGAGCCCACGCTCGATCGCCTCGGTGAGCAGCAGGTCGTGCTCGCTGTAGACGTTGCGCAGACGCCGCCCCTTCGTCGACAGATGCCAGCGATCGACGTATCCGAGTTCGGACAGCACACCGAGTCGTGCGTTGAATCGTTCGACGATGTCGTCCGCCTGCCGTCTCCTCCGCCGCTCGAGGCGGCGGAGGTCCTTCTCCGCCCGCCGTGCGCGTGCCAGCGCCGCGAGATGCTCGTCGAGTCTCGGACAGGAAGCAACGGTTCCTGTTTCCGGGGCCGTATCGTCGGGGCCTTCCGGCGCATCCTCGGACGACCATGTCTTCAGAAGGCCGGCCACCGTCGCGCAGTACTCGTCGTCCTCGGCACGTATCGGCACGGGCAGGGCGATCGCCCCGAGCCGCCGGATCGAGGCACCGAACTCCTCCGCGCCGACCTTCCGCCGCTGCGATGCTCCGGATAGGAGAAGGAAGCGCGGCCGGGCACCGTACCCCCGAACCAGGATCACCCACGTTCCCCCGTCTCCGAGATCGACCACGTCACCCGAGTCGAGCCCTGCGATGAATGCACGGAGCGAGTCCGCGTCGTCGCCTCTCCCCCCGGACCCGGCTGCGAAAGCTTCGATATCACCGTACTCGCAGCGGGCGTCGTTCCGGTACCGCTCGGCTTCGGCGCGGCGCTCGCCGATGCGCGCCTCGAGGCGTCCGGCTCGTTCCGCTGCCCGATACTGCGCGAACGACGCACGCAGCAGCTCCTCCGTTCGCGATCTCGGATAGTTCGCTACGAGGTTCACGGCCATGTTGTACGACGGTTCGAACGACGAAACCAGCGGGTGACTCCCCATGCGCGCGATCTCGGCGACCTTCTGGAACGGGACGTACGAGCTGTACAGCACTGCCGCCGTTCCGCTTTCGTCGATGCCGCGCCGTCCTGCTCGGCCGGTGAGCTGTGTGTAGTCGCCGGGTCGGAGCAGCTCGTGTGACTCCCCGTTGAACTTGCTGAACGACTCGAGCACGACGGCTCGCGCCGGCATGTTGATTCCGAGCGCGAGTGTCTCGGTAGCGAAGACGAGTTTGATGTGACCCGCAGCGAAGAGCCGTTCGACCGCCTCTTTGAAGGCGGGGACCATCCCCGCGTGGTGCGCGGCGACTCCCGACTCGAGCATCGAGAGCCACGATTCGAAGCCGAGCACGCTCAGATCGAGGGGATCGAGTTCACCGGTCACGTCGGCGACGACCGAGCGGATCACATCGCGTTCGTCGGCAGACGTGAGCCGCAGCCCGGAGGCGGCGACGGTTGCCGCTGCTTGCTCGCAGCCGGCACGCGAGAAGATGAAGTAGATGGCGGGGAGCTTGTCCACGCCCAGGAGCGACTCTGCTACCTCCAGTCGCCTCGGAGTCGCGAATCTCCGGTGGCGCCCCCTCCCCTTGCGGAGCAAGTTGAGAACGCGTTTGTTCGGACGAGTCCCGTTCCCGTCGAAGACCGGGAACCACTCGACCGCGTTCCCGTGGAACCGATCCCGCACCAGGTACATCGACTCGAGAGGTACGGGCCGGTGCGCCTCGACGACCAGGTCGGTCGGACCCCGCCGCGATCGCATCCACCCGGTGAACTCGTCCGCGTTCGCGATCGTGGCCGACAGGTTGACGAGCTGAATTCCCTGCGGGAGGTGAATGATCACTTCCTCCCATACCGACCCGCGATACCGGTCCTGGAGGTAGTGAACCTCATCCAGGATCACGATGCCGAGGTCGTCGAGCGCGGACGGATCGGCGTAGATCATGTTGCGCAGCACCTCTGTGGTCATCACCACCGTCGGAGCGTCGCCGTTGATGCTGTTGTCTCCGGTGAGGAGGCCCGTGCCGCCGGTTCCGTACCGCCCGGCGAAGTCGCGGTACTTCTGGTTGGAGAGAGCTTTGATCGGAGCCGTGTAGAAGGCGCGCTTTCCGGCTGCGAGCGCGATCTCGATGGCCGCTTCCGCGATCAGCGTCTTCCCCGATCCCGTCGGTGCGGTGACGACCACCGATCGACCTCGTTCGATCGACCGGATGGCTTCGACCTGGAAGTCGTCGGGATCGAAGGGCTCCTGCTCGAGAAAGCTACGTGCGGGTTCACCGAGCGAGGAGGTCACCGTCTGAGCACCCATCTGACCGCGAGGATCGATGCCTCGTAGAGGAGGTACATCGGCACGGCGAGGAGCGACAACGTCAACGGATCTCCCGTCGGCGTGATGACCGCCGCGAAGACGACGATCACGAGCACGGCCCACCGTCTCCCTTGGCGCAGCCGGGCGCTCGTCACCGCACCGACCGCCGCCGCAGCGAAGATGAACACGGGGAATTCGAACGAGATTCCGAAGGCGAGGATGAACCGCATCGCGAACTTCAGGTAGAAGTCGGCTCCGATGACCGGAACGAGGGCGTCGCCGCCGAATTCGAGGAGGAAGCCGAGGCCGCGTGACAACGCCCAGTACCCGACGGCGATGCCGATCAGGAACAGCGACACGAAGACCGCTGTGAGCGGTATCGCCCACCGCTTCTCTTTCCGGGTGAGCGCCGGGGCGACGAATCGCCACAGCTGGTAGAGCACGACCGGGCTTGCGATGATGAATCCGCCGAACAGGCTGAGCCTCATCACGAGCGAGAACGCCTCCGTCGGGCGGAAGAACGCAAGGCTCGCGTCCGGTATCGCGATCTGATACGGCCTCGTGAGGATGTCGAGGATCCAGTCGCTTGCGAAGAACGCGACGATGGTCCCGACACCGACGGCGATCAGCGATTTGATGATCCGGTTGCGAAGCTCTTCGAGGTGCTCCATGAACGGAGCCGCTGCCGACTGCGTCACGACGGGTCCGCCGTCTCGTCCGATCCGCTTGTCGCATCGGGATCCGCAGCAGCGTCCTCACCGGCGTCGATCGTGTCCGGCGTCTTGGATGTGATCTCCGTCCCGAGTGAGGTGACCGCCTTCGTGAGATCGGACTTGATCCCGTCGAAGTCCCGCTTGGCGCTCTTGATCGGTTCGATCGTTGCTTCGTAGTCGGTGCCGAGCGACTCCGTGAGGGCCGACGAGGCGT
Source organism: Acidimicrobiia bacterium (assembly GCA_029939995.1). Taxonomy (GTDB): domain Bacteria; phylum Actinomycetota; class Acidimicrobiia; order Spongiisociales; family UBA5794; genus JAHEEL01. The sequence goes on from JAOZRW010000002.1 coordinate 85,001, forward strand.
TCCGCACCTTCGCCATGAGCTCCCCCGCGCGCCGTGCCAGGTCCGGCAGCCGGCGGGGGCCGAACACGACCAGGATGACGAGAACGATGACGACGATCTCGGAGAAAGACAAACTTCCCATGGGTGCGATGGTAGAACCGGTGCGCGCCGTTCGCCTTCGTTCGGATGGGTACCCAACCTATGGTGCCCCCGGGATGTCTCCCGGAGGCACCTGCGACCCCTCAGCTCATGCCCGCCCGGTCACGAATCTGATGCGACGAGTTCCTTGAACCACCCATGGCCGTCGAGGGCACGGGAGAAAGCAGCGATCTCGTCCTCGGAGATGGGGCTCGCCGTTGCAACGACGTCGTACCCGACCCCCGTAGCGAGCAGCACGCTGACGACTCTTCGGCTCGCCGGACGACGCTGGACCGTCCCGCAGAACGGACAGCTGAAGCGGTAGCGGCCCTCGTCGGCTCCCGGTGACAGTTCCAGACCGACGTCGTCGATGGTGAGCTCGACGTCTCCGCAGGTGCTGCACGTCGTTCGGATGGTGGTCATTGTGATTCGCTCCATTGCCAGCGTCGAATACAACATCGGCATCCGGAGCGGTCCCTGAATGACTATTTCCCTCTAGTCACTTCACGCGTCGGCCGCGTAGCGCGAGAGGATCCTCGATCGAAGGTCTTCGAGTGCCGAGGCGACCGATTCGCCTTCGATGAGCGTGGCGTCGCTCCCCAGCCGGGCCAGCAGTCGGGCGATCACCAGAGGATCCGAAGCTGCCATGCGGATCGTCAACTCCTCCGACCTTCGACTCACGATCTCAACCGGGTAGTACTCCGCGACCCAGCGTGACGCCGCCCCCAGACGGATCGTGGCGTGCACGTCGTCATCGCCCGGCATGTAGTGGAGCGTCGCCGTTCTCGCAGCCCCCGCCGGCGTGAAACGCTCGTCCGTCGGAGTCGCCGTTCGGATCCGATCGATGCGGAACACACGCTCGGCTCCGACACGCCTGCAGTATCCCGAGACGTACCAGTTGCCCAACGTCGTGAAGACCGACCAGGGCTCGATGTCGCGAACCGTTTGCCTCCCCGACGCGATCGACGTGTGGTCGATCCGCACAACCGTCCCATCGACGGCGGCGGTCCGCAACAGGTCCGCCATCGGTGGTTCCGGCATGTCCACGACCACGGAGTCTCCACCGCCGGGGACGAGCGTCTCTTCGAGCTTGCGGACCGCCCGGTCGAGACTCACGCCGCCCAACCCCGCCGACTGGACGGCCTTCGCTGAAGCGAGCAACCCGAAGGTCTCCGCGGCGGTGAGCCTCAGCGGCCGCGAGAAATAGTCGGCCATCTCGACCGTCACCTCGTCGTCGTCGATCGTCGCATCCATCAAGTCCCCGGGCCCGTACCCGGGAAGCCCACAGACGAACACGGTGTTCAGGTCCTTGGCGAGCTCCGAGCGCGTGTACCCGAACCGGGTGCACACCTCATCGACGTGAGCCCCCGGATTGGCGATCACCCACGGCAGCATCGCCAGGAGCCGGTTGATCCGTCCCGCGGTCCTGGGTGAGTTCGTCACGCGTTCCTCACGAGTTCGATGAGGCGTGACCGCAGACGATCGGGGGCGATGATCTCCGCTCGATCTTCGAATCCGATGAGCCACCCGATGAACGCATCCGCCGATGCAACTTCGATCTCGGCCCGAATCGTCCCGTCCGGGTGGTCGGCGATGTTCGCTCGCGGTCCGAGTTCGCGTCGAGCGATCCACGCGACGTCCGGGTCGAAGACGACCGTGGCGACCATCCACTCGTCTCCCGCTTCCCACGGTTCGCGTATGACCCACTCGGCCGGGTTGAAACCTTCGGGCCTGGTGAAGGCGTCGTCGCCGGGCACCTGCCGGATGTCCGATGCTCGATCGAGCCGGAACACCTTGATGATCTCGCCGTTCGCCTCCGATGCGACCAGGTACCACCGGCCGCGGCGATGCACCAGCCCGTACGGTCGAACCCTCCGACGCGTTCCCCGGTACTCGAACTCGAAGAATCGACGCTCCGATATCGCTTCGAACGCCGCGGCCACGGCATCCGCCTGCTCCCCGAGATCCGCCCCCAACTGCGTCCCCGAAGAGCCGGCTGCGACGCCACCGAGCTTCATCAGCGCTTCCTCCCCCAGCGTGCGCCCGCCGAATCCGACGGCCTGCACGGCGAGAGAGAGCGCCACCCGCTCGTCGTCGCTGAGACCGGGGTCGGCAAGCGAGTAGCGCTCCCCGTCGACTGCGTACCCGAACTCGACTTCGAAGGCGTCGGTCGCCTCGCGTTCGATCGGGATGCCGAGATCCCGCAACAGGGCCTTGTCGCGTTCGAAGGTTCGGTGGAAGGCGGTATCGCTGTCCCTGTCGTATCCGGCAACGGTGTTCCGGATCTCGCTCGCCGTCACCGGCCGATCGACCGTGAGCAGGAGCGCGAGCAGGTTGAGGATCCGTTCGATGACTCTCTGCATGCGACTCCGACGCTACAGCGAAGCGATCAGCTTTTCGACCCTTTCGTCGACCGCTCGGAACGGATCCTTGCAGAGGATCGTCCGCTGGGCCTGATCGTTGAGCTTCAGATGCACCCAGTCGACCGTGAAGTCCCGGTTCTTCGCCTTCGCCGCCTTGATGAACGCCCCGCGGAGCCGGGCGCGCGTCGTTGCCGGCGGTTGCGTCATCGCCGCATCGATCGCCGCGTCCGTCACGACCCGATCCATCATGCCCTTCCGCTCCAGCAGGTAGTAGAGACCCCGCGACCGGTTGACGTCGTGATACGCGAGATCGAGCAGCGCGATGCGAGGGGACGACATGGCGAGCCCGTGTTTCGCTCCGTACCGGTCGAGAAGATGGAGTTTCGCAACCCAGTCGACCTCGCGAGACAGGGTCATCGGGTCCTTCTCCAAGCCGGTGAGGAGATGCTCCCACATACCGATGGCCCGGTCGATCTCCGGGGAGAACCCTGTAGTTCGGGCATAGCGCATCGCGCGTTCGAGGAACTCCCATTGCATGTCGAGCGCCGACAGTTCGCGGCCGTTCGCGAGCCGGACCGGGCGCTTGCACGTGATGTCCACCGCCACCTCGCGGATCGCACGGATCGGATTCTCCAGCGTCATGTCGCGGAACACGACGTCGTCTTCGAGCATCTGCAGCAGCGCCGCCGTCGTCCCGACCTTCGCGTACGTCACGTACTCGGACATGTTCGAGTCGCCTGCGATGACGTGGAGCCGCCGGTAGTGCTCCGCGTCGGCGTGCGGCTCGTCCCTCGTGTTGATGATCGGGCGGCTCCGCGTCGTCGCCGAAGAGCTCCCCTCCCAGATGTGCTCGGCACGCTGGGACATCGAGTAGACGGTCCCTCGCGGTGTCTCGAGGACTTTCCCCGCACCGGCGAAGATCTGCCGGCTCACGAGGAACGGTATGAGCGTGTCGATCGTTCGCTGGAAGTCGTCCCGCCGGCCCACCAGGAAGTTCTCGTGGCATCCGTACGAGTTCCCGGCCGAGTCCGTGTTGTTCTTGAAGAGGTAGATGTCCCCGCGGATCCCCTCCTCGACCAGTCGCTGCTCGGCCGACTCGACGAGTCCCTCCAGGATCCGCTCACCGGCCCTGTCCTGGGCGACGAGATCGCTCAGGGAGTCGCACTCGGCGGTCGCGTACTCGGGATGGCTGCCTACGTCGAGGTACAGCCGGGCGCCGTTCTCGAGGAACACGTTCGATGACCGTCCCCACGACACGACTCGTCGGAACAGATAGCGGGCGACCTCGTCTGAGGACAGGCGTCGCTGGCCGTGCAGCGTGCATGTGACGCCGTACTCGCTCTCGATGCCGTAGATCCGTCGTTTCACCCGGTCAGCGTACCCCTCCGCCGCAAGCGGCGTCACGGGAACCTCCAACCTGTGTCACAATCGTGTCATGACACGTCACACAGATCGGGACCGGCACAGCCATGAGGGCGACGAACGGCACCTCGGCCCACTGGTGCGGATCGGGGATCCCGGTGAGGCGAACGTGATCGCAGCGATGTTGCGATCCGCCGGGATCGACGTGAGGATGCACGGAGCGTCCTTCGGGCCCTACCCCGTCGGGATCGGGGAACTCGCCGAAGTCGAGATCTGGGTCGACATCGACGATCTCGACGACGCTCGCGACGTTCTCGCGGCCTATCGGGAATGATCCCCGTCAGTCGCCTGAGGCCAGATCGGCTGCGTCCAGTCTGCGGAAGGTGCGGCGTCCCTGGGCGCGGTCGAGCACTGCCGCCTCCCACGCTTCCCCAGGGATCTCCGTCTCGGTGACCGACTCGATGGCCGTCCGGATGACCGAGATCGCCTCGTCCAGTGTCATGTCCTGCCGATAGGCCGTGCCGATCGCTTCCCGCAGACGCTCCTCTTCCCCGCCGAGGGTCGCGAACCCCTCCTCATCGCGAAGCGTGCCGTCGTACCGCACGTGGTAGAGATGGTTGTCGTCGTCCCCCAGCTCGGCGACGACGATCTCGACCTCGTACGGCTTGACTTCGTGGGTGAAGATCTGTCCGAGGGTCTGCGAGTAGGCGTTCGCCAGACCCTTGCCGGTGACGTCGGCCCGGGCGTAGGCGTAGCCCTTGACGTCGGCGTAGCGGATCCCGGCAACGCGCAATGTCTCGAACTCGTTGAAGCGTCCCACACCTGCGAACGCCACCCGGTCGTACACCTCGCCGATCTTGTGGAGCGACCGGCTCGGGTTCTCGCCCATCAGCAGGATCCCCTCGTCGTACTCGACGACGGCGATGGGCCGGCCGCGCTGGATCCCTTTCCTCGCGAACTCGGCGCGATCTTTGATCAGCTGTTCGGGGGGAACGTAGAACGGGGCCGTCACGGGCGGGCCTCCATCACCTCGGCCGCCACAGGGGCGATCTCCGTATCGGGAACTTCACGGTATCCGGCCCCGGTGACCATCACGAGGTTCGGGTAGATGCCGCGTCTGGGGTCGGGCCCTCCGGTGGCGGAGTCCTCCTCCGAAGCGGCGACGAGCGCTTCGACGGCCATGCGGACCGCAGCCGCCTCGTCGAGTCCCTCACTCCACGCCGACTTGAGGAACGCCCTTGCTTCACCTCCGCCGGATCCGGTCGTTGCGTAGTCCTGTTCCTCGTATCGGCCGCCCACCACGTCGTAGCTGTAGAGCTTTCCGATCCGCTCACGTTCGTCGAATCCGCAGAAGAGCGGTACGACGACGAGGCCCTGGAACGCCAGGGGGAGGTTGCCGCGCACCATGCGAGCCAGATAGTTCGCCTTGCCGTCGAGACTCAGGCGAGTCCCTTCGATCTTCTCGTAGTGCTCGAGTTCCGTCTGGAAGAGTTTCGTCAGCTCGGTGGCCATGCCCGCCGTCCCGGAGATCGCCACGGCGGATCGGTCGTCCGCCGGATAGACCTTCCTGATGCGCCGGTGAGCGATCACGTTTCCTGCGGTCGCTCGTCGATCGCCCGCCATCAGAACGCCGTCGGCCCATCGCAGAGCGAGGATCGTTGTCGCCTCCGGCGCGTCGATCACACCCGGCGGGACCTCCCAGGTCGGTGCCATGCCTTGCTGTTCGAGCAACGACACGAAGCTCGCAGCCGGAACGATCGGCCGTTCGTCGGTCGGCAGGCGCATCCCGGTGTTCACTCGCCGCCCTTCTGGACGTAGTTCTTCACGAACTCCTCGGCGTTCTCTTCGAGAACCGAGTCGATCTCCTCGAGGAGATCGTCGATCCGCTCGGTGAGTTCCGCGTCGGCCGTGGCGGGAGCGACGTCCCCTCTTTCGGTTTCGTCTCGCCGCCGGTCCGAAGAGCTTCGCTCGCGTTTCTGTTCAGCCATCGTTCCCTCCGAGAGCTCGAATCATGGTCGCCGCGTCCGGTGAGCCGTCCAGCAGCTCCCCGACGTGTCGTCGCGTCCCTCGTAACGGGTTCATCATAGGAACGCGTTTGAGGGTTTCTTCCCCAACGTCGAAGATCAGCGAATCCCAGTTCGCGGCAACCAGAGCCTCCCGGTAGCGTGCCACGCATGCGCCGCGGAAGTACGCTCGCGTGTCGATCGGCGGGTCGGACACGGCTGCCTCGACCTCCGCGTCGGTGAACAGCCGGCGCACGTCACCGCGGTCCACGAGTCGCCGGTACAGGCTCCTCCCCGGATCGACGTCGTGGTACTGCAGGTCGAGGAGGCGGAGTTTTCCACTGTCCCATCCGAGATGATCCCGATCCCGGTAGGCGTCGAGCAGTCGGAGTTTCGCAGTCCAATCGAGCCGGTCCGAGGTCGACGCCGGATCGCGCTCGAGATCGGTCAGGATCCGCTCCCACTCGTCCAGCACGCGAATCCACACGGTCGACGACCCGGTCGACCGGGTGAAGCGATCGACACCCTCGAAGATGCTCCACTGGAGATCGAGGGCCGTCAGCTTCCTCCCGTCGCTCGTAGCCAACCGGTGACGGAGCGTGGGATCGTGGCTCACGGACCAGACTTCCCGCACCGGATCGTCCAACGTGACCGGGTCGGGCAGGTCGCCGCTCTCGATCGCGGCGAGGACCAGTGCCGTCGTCCCGAGCTTCAAGAACGTCTGCACCTCGTTGAGCGTGGCATCTCCGATGATGACGTGGAGTCGTCGGAACTTCCCGGGGTCGGCGTGGGGTTCGTCCCTCGTGTTGATGATGGGACGCTTGAGCGTCGTCTCGAGCCCCACCTCCTCTTCGAAGAAGTCGGCTCGCTGGGTGATCTGGTATCCGACGCCCGGTCGCCCGTTCTCGGCGCCGACCTTCCCCGATCCGGTGAAGACCTGGCGGCTGATGAAGAACGGTGTCAGGTGTCGCACGATCTCCCGGAACGGGGTCGCACGGGCGATGAGGTAGTTCTCGTGCGCGCCGTACGAGTTCCCTTTGCCGTCGCTGTTGTTCTTGTGCACGACCATGCGCTCGTCCGTTCCGAGGAGCCGCTGTGCGGCCCCGATCGCGGTCACCATCACGGTCTCACCGGCTTTGTCGTAGAGCGCAGCAGCGAGGGGATCGGTGGTTTCCGGGGTCGAGTACTCCGGGTGGGCGTGATCGACGTACAGCCGGGCGCCGTTCGTCAGGACCGTGTTCACGAGGCCGGTATCGAGGTCGAAATCGCCTTCTCGCTCGACGTCGATGCCGCGCATGTCGCTGCCCGGGCTCTCCTCGTCGTACGACCAGCGGATCCGGGAGCGGCGGTCCGCGTATCCGTTCACGACGGCCGTCGAGGCTGCGACCGGGTTGAACCCGCGCTGGTTGAGGATCGTGATCCCGAACTCGGTTTCGGTGCCCATCACCCTACCGGCCGTCATGCAGCCTCAAAGGTACTGACCGGGGCTCACGGCTTCGACGGTGCGGCTCTCCCGATCACCGTCGATCAGCGTCCGTACGTAGACGATCCGCTCACCCTTCTTGCCTGAGATCCGGGCCCAATCGTCCGGGTTGGTGGTGTTCGGCAGGTCCTCATGTTCGCGGAACTCCTGGGAGATCGCCGTCATCAGGTCGGCGGTGCGGAGCCCGTGATCGCCGGAGTCGATCTCCCGCTTGATCGCCTCCTTCTTGGCTCTGCGTACGATGTTCTCGATCATCGCTCCCGAGGCGAAGTCCTTGAAGTAGAGGGTCTCGCGGTCACCGTTCGCGTAGGTCACTTCGAGGAACCGATTGTCCTCGTCTTCGCTGAACATCTTCTCGACGACGGCGTCGACCATCGCTCCGATGAGCTCGTCGCGATCCCCCCCGTGTCCGGCGAGCTCGTCTGCGTCGTACGGCAGGTCGCCGGTCAGGTAGATCCGGAAGATCTGGGCTGTAGCCTCGCGTCCCGGGCGTTCGACCTTGATCTTGACGTCGAGGCGACCCGGTCTCAGGATGGCGGGGTCGATGAGGTCTTCCCGGTTCGACGCTCCGATCACGATGACGTTCTTGAGCGCCTCCACGCCGTCGAGTTCGGACAGCAACTGGGGAACGATCGTCGACTCGACGTCGGACGACACGCCGGTCCCCCGGGTTCGGAAGAGCGAGTCCATCTCGTCGAAGAACACGATGACGGGGACTCCCTGGTCGGACTTCTCCTTCGCCCGCTGGAAGATCAGCCGGATCTGGCGTTCCGTCTCACCGACGTACTTGTTGAGGAGTTCCGGGCCCTTGATGTTCAGGAAATAGGAGCGAGTGTCCCCACTCCCCTCCTGTTCGGCCACCGCCTTCGCGAGGCTGTTCGCCACAGCCTTAGCGATGAGCGTCTTGCCGCATCCAGGCGGGCCGTAGAGCAGGACCCCCTTCGGTGCGGCGAGGTTGTACCTGGCGAATCGCTCCTTGTGGATGTAGGGGAGCTCGACGGCGTCCCGGATCACCTCGATCTGGCTTCCGAGGCCTCCGATCTGTTCGTAGGTGACGTCCGGAACCTCTTCGAGAACCAGCTCACCCACTTCGGGCCTGACGAGCCTCTCGAAGATCAAGCCGGTCGCGGGATCCATCCGCACGTGGTCGCCGACGCGCAGAGGCTCGTCGACGACCGCTTCCGACCGCCCGACGACCCGCTCCTCATCGGCTCTTCCGATGACGATCAGCCGGTCGTCGGACAGCACGTCCTTGATCGTGACGACCTCCCCGGACAGGTCGTACTCGCGGATGTCCACGACGTTGGAGGCCTCGTTCAGGATGACCTCCTGACCGATTCTCAGAGCCTTGACGTCCAGCGTCGGTTCCACGTTCACGCGAACCTTCCGACCGTTCGTCTTCACATCCACCGTGCCGTCGGCGTTCCGCCGCAGGATCGTTCCGAACGGGTTGGGCGGCGCCGTCAGGCGTTCCACCTCGTCGCGAAGCAAGGCGAGCTGGTCTCTGGTCTCTTCGAGCGCTGCGATCAGCTTCTCGTTCTGCCCGTTCGCTTGCGCGAGCTTCCCGCGAGCCTCCAGCAGATGCTCCTCGAGGAGACGGACCCTGCGGGGCGCATCCTGCAAACGACGGCGCAGTACCTCGATCTCCTCTTCGAGAAACCGGATCCTGGAACGCGTCTCTTGTTCGTCTCGTTCGCTCACCGCTCGATCCTTCGGCCTCGATTCGATGGACCCATCGAACGAGTGTAGGCCGGGGATCTGCATGCCGTGGACGCTGCTTCGTCGACCGCCCGGCGCGGGTTTGTCGAATGAACTCGTTGTTCGCGCGATCCGTGACTATGTTTCACCCGTCAAACTCCGAAAGGACACATGTCATGAAGGTCTGGATCGACCAAGATCTCTGCACCGGCGACGGGATCTGCGAAGAGATCGCCCCCGATGTCTTCGTTCTGCTGGACGATGGACTCGCCTACGTTCGCGAAGGCGACAAGATCTTCGCAGCGTCGGAAGGCAACCCGCAAGGAGCTGAAGGACTGGCGAACTTCCCCGACGATCAGATGGACTCCGTTGTCGAAGCCGCCGAGGAGTGCCCCGGCGAGTGCATCTTCATCGAACCGTAGATCGTTCACCGAACCAAGCACCGGGAGGTCGGATCCGTCGGGTCCGGCCTCCTCTGCGTTCGGGACCGCCTACTCGCCTCTCAGGATCTTCCGTCCGACCGTGATGAACCCCGTGTGCCCGACCATCCGATGGGATGGCCGTACCGAGCGGCCGGTGACGGACCAGTCGCGCATCATGACCTCGAACGTCGACGTTTCGATGAAACAACCGGCTTCGTCCATCGCCGCCCGTACCGCCTCGACCTGAGGCACGTTGGGCACGTAGGCCGCGAATCCGCCCCCACCGGGCAAGACCGCGGCAGCGACGGGGACCATGTCCCAGGGGTCCGGGAGATCGAGCACGATGCGATCGGGTGCGACCTCTTCCGCCGCCTCGGCGACCTCGCCGATCCGCAGATCGACCCAGTCGGGAACCGCGCCGAAGAATCCCGCGATGCGGCTTCGCGCGAGGCTCGCGTGGTCCTCCCGGCGTTCCACGCTCACGATCCGGCCGGTCGGCCCAACAGCGCGGGCCAGCACCATGGTCAATCCTCCCGATCCTGTTCCGGCTTCGAGCACGGTCATGCCCGGTCCGATATCCGCCCACATGACGAGAGCGGCGGCATCCTTCGGGTAGAGCACCGTGGCCCCTCGCGACATCTTCAGCACGAAGTCCGAGAGTCGGGGTCGCAGAGCCGTCAAGAACGTGCCGTTCGTCGTCTCGAACGAGGCCCCTTCCGGCGATCCGATGATGGCGTCGTGCGCGAGCGCCCCACGATGCGAATGGAAGTTGCGCCCGACGATCAATTCGATCAGGTACCGGCGGCCTTTCGCGTCGTAGAGCAGGCAGGCATCTCCGGGTCCGAAGGGGTCGCCCGTTCCCGACGTCACCCGATGGCCGGGATGATCGCGATGGCGAACGACAGCACCATCAACAGAACCACCGCCCAGATCACGATCTTGACCCACTGCTTCTGTTTCTGCATTCAGCTCCCCCGTCCGATCGGAGCGGTCCGGCCGATGGGGCGTCTTCCGCGCTTGACCACGATCGTCGTCGCCTGTCCCACGTCGATCGATGTCTTGTATATGAGCTTGCGCGACTTGTTCCCCTTCATGAGCCCCACCGCGATCATCCCCAGACCGAGGCCGACACCGGCGACACTGTTGTTGCGCTTCCCGTACGTCGCTGCGAGATAGCCGATCCGGACGAACCGGTGTCGACGGCGAAGCCACCGACGACGGAGATACGGTCCGAGGTCGCTCATGTCGTTTGGTAGACCTCGATGTGGATGCGCCTACGGCGCGACTTCCAGATCCCGTACGCGACGAGCGCGACCACGACCACGACGGCTCCCCCGATGAACACACCCATGTTCTTCTTCGCTTCGTCCTCCGTCTCGACGACGACGCCCTCGATCTCTCTCAGCTTCGCTTCCAGATCGTCGCGACTGACGCTCATACCGGGCCTCCCGCCTCTCCGTTGGCTTCGCTCGCTTCCGGCTTCGGACCGCTCTTGAGGATGATCGCCGCCAGGAGGACGAACACGACGAACGCCATGCCGTACCCGAGGGCTTCCCAATAGGGGCCGTCCGGCAGGACATCGACCAATCCTCGCATGACGGCAACGCCGATGAGCACGACGGCGATCGCCCACAGCAGCGCCGCTCCGAGCGAGAATCCGGCGAATCGACCGAGCTTCTTGGCCTGGCCGACGGTCTCCTGTAGGAGATACTCTTTGGCGAGTTCGATGAAGCCCGTGATGAGCGCCGGAAGATCCTGCAGTTTCGCCATATCGGTTCCTCGTCGCGTGTACCGACCCGTAGGCTAATCGCGTTCGGAACGCTCACGCGCCACCACCGACTCAGGTACCATGCCGGTCAACCATGGACATGGGACCTCACGGCCAGATACCTATCGACGATCCCCTGGGTGTGGAGGGGCGTCGTGCGGCGAGACGCAACATGGTGCCCCTCGTCGGGGGTCAGGCGATCTCCCTCTTCGGGGACTACATCGCCTTCTTCTCGCTCCCCTACTTCGTGCTCGCCCTCACCGGACAAGCTCTCGATCTCGGTTTGACGGCCGCCGCGGAGACGCTCCCGATGCTGCTGTTCGGGCTGATCGCCGGTGTCGTCCTCGATCGGAGGCGCAACCTCCGATCGACGCTCATCTGGGTCGATCTCGCCCGCGCTGCGGTCTTCGTCGGCCTCGCCGTCGCTGCGGCGTCCGGCGCCGGCACACGCTTCCTCGTGTTCGGCGTTGCTTTCGCGATCGGCTCCCTGTCCGTGTTCTTCGACTCGGGGCTCCAGACGCTGATGCCTTCGGTCGTCGACGAGGACATGCTCATCGACGCCAATTCTCATCTCGCGGTCGCTCGCATGGTCACGTTCAGCGTCGGCCCTCTCGTGGGCGGGGTGCTCATCGCCCTGAGCGGCGGCTTCGCCATCGCCTTCCTCATCAACGCGCTCACGTTCCTCGCGTCGGCGGCCCTGCTCTCGATGATCCGCGTCGTCCACGACCGGCCTCCCGTGCGTCGGGAAGCATTCGCCTCGTCTCTGAAGGACGGCCTGGCCTTTCTCTTGTCCGAGGAACGCCTCCGTTGGGCAACGCTCGGGGGCACGCTCACCAACCTCGTGTTTCAGCCCCTCGAGGCGCTTCTCGTGTTGTTCGTCGTCACCGAGGTGCTCCATCAACCGGCCGACGCGATCGGGAACCTCACCGCGGTGGGGGCCAGCATCGGCCTGTTCTACGCGCTCAACGCCGCACTGGGAGCGATCGGTGTGGCGTTCGCGCCGCGCGTGTCGACGCGGATCCCGCTCGGGACGATGTACGTCATCGGTCTCTTCTTCGTCGGGCTCGGGTTCCTGGCTCTCGCCATACTGCGTTCCTTCTGGGCGGTGATCCCCGCCGGATTCACGTTCGCAGGCATGGCCTGGGTCAATGTCGCTCTCACGACGATGCGCCAGCGCCTGACCCCACCGGAGCTCCTGGGCCGGGTCATCTCCGCCTCCCGGACGCTGGCGTGGATCGGTCTCCCCGCCGGAGCCGCAATCGGAGGGCTCCTCGCCGGGTACATCGGGATCATCCCGGTCTACGTAGGCGGGTCCCTTCTCGTGATCGCCATCGCAGCGTTCCTCGTGACCACGCCGCTCGTCCGCAAACCGGTGATGGCGGATCCGGACGACGACGCGCCGGGTGTGATACCGCCCCCGTTGGAGGCGTGAATCGGACGGCGTGTCGGCTCAGTAGCGTCGGCGCTTCTTGACCCGCATGCCCCGCCGGCCGCGGACCAACCACCCGATGGCGAACCCGAGTCCGGCAGCGAGCACGATCCAGATGAGAATCTGCGATCCGACGTAGAGCACTAGCCCTCCAAGGCGATGAACTCGATCCGCCGGTTCTTCTGCCGGCCTTCCTTCGTCGAGTTGTCCGCGATTGGACGCGTATCACCATACCCGATGGCGACGAACCGGTTGGGATCCTCACCCTTGGACACGAAGTAGTCGACGACCGCCTGCGCCCGCTGTTGCGAGAGGATCATGTTCCGCTCCGGACTGCCCTTCGCGTCGGCGTGACCGTCGACTTCGACCGGTACGTTTCCGAACTCTCTGAGCGCCACGAGCAGTTCGTCGAGAAGAGCCTTGCCTTCATCGGTGAGCTCGTCGCTCGCGAACTCGAACTCGACGACCTTGCCTTCGATCAATTCGGCGAGCGTCTGATCGAGCTCTTCGACTTCCTGTCTCGTCGGCGGAGGCGGCTTCGGGGGCCCGAGGATGCCGTCGGTGACGGCGAATCCGGACGCTTCGAGCGCCGCCACGAAGTCGGCGGTACCGTCGCTGATGTCACGCTTCGCCTGTCTCGTATCGACCTTCCCCGACGTGGTCACCACGTCGGCGGCAGCATTGACCATGACCGACCCGGTCGGGAGGTCCTGTGAGAGTCTTCCGACCAGCGCGACGGCCTTCCCGATCCAGTCGTCCTCGCTCGGGATCGCTTCGACCGTCTCGAGTCCGGCGACGTCCACCGTTTCGAAGCGAGCTCCACCGTCGTCCGACTCGATGGCACGCAGCCCGGCGTCCAGGAATGCGATCTGATCCTCGCTAGAGAGCTCGCCGCTCACCAGGATCGTGTCGCCTTCCCACGCGAACACGACGGGTGTCCCCTCTACGTCGATCTCTGCTGCGACGGGGGCCGCCACTTCCCACACGCCGGACGTGTCGACCGATGCGACACCGATGAGGCTCGCCACGGCCTGCTCCGCCGAGGCGATGTCCTGGCCCTCCTGATACTCGCCTTTCAGCGCGAGGTTGAAGCCGTCGGCGTCGGCGCTCACGGAGATGAAACCGGCGTTCTGGAGGGTCCGTTCGGCGCGAGCTTCGAGATCGGCCTCGACCGATCTCGTGCCGAGGAATACCGCAAGGGCGGCGAACACGATGAAGACGAGAACCGTTCCGGCGATGAACGCCGCCCACGACGATGCCGGCTCATCGTCGAACGGAGACCGCTTCCCGGGAGGAGCACTCGACCGCTTGGCCTCCCGTGTCCGGTTGATCTCCTGGAGTCTCTTGGATGTCTTGTTATTGCGGCTCATCTTCACCAGAAATCCTACCCAGTCTCACGACAACCGATCGCGATCCGGTCGCAGGTTCCGGAGCGTCAGCCGACTTCGAGCGTCGAGTCGTCGAGAACGAGCCGGATGGCGTCGTAGTCGCGCAACGCCTTCGTCAACATGTCCCCGGTGGCTTCTTTCAACGATCGCAGCCGCCGTGCCAGTTCTTCGTACTCGTCGCGGCTCGCTGCGAATCGCTCGATCGACCGCCGTCGTTCCTCCTCGTACACCTCCGAGGCGCGTGCCTTCGCGTCGTCGAGGGTCGATTGGGCCGCGCTCTCGGCGCCTTCGAGGATGCGCTTCTTCTCCGCCGCTGCCGCTTCCCGGGTTCGTTCCGCTTCTTCGCGAGCGGTCGCGAGCTCCAGTTCTGCGGTTCGCGTCGCGTCCCGGAGCACTCCTTCAGCCTCTCCGCGAATCGCAGCGGCCTCTTCGGTCGCTGCTTCGAGACGCGCCTGGGCCTGTCTGAGCAGGCCTTCGGCGTCTTTGCGCGCCGCTTCGGACGCCGCCCGCGGGTCCGCGAGGAGGCGTGCGGCTTCGATCTCCGCGTCACGGAGGATCAACGCCGCACGATCTTCCGCTTCTGAAAGGAGTTTCTGCTTCGCCTCCGCTGCGGCGACGTACGCCGATTCGACGGATTCCTCGACCTCGCGGGTGCCGGTCCGCCGTCGTTCGAGTTCGCGGTTGTGGATCAGGGCGTCTCGGACGGATGCTTCGAGTTCCGCGATGGCGTTCGACATCTCGGAGAGGAAGGCGTCGACCTCACCGCGGTCGTAGCCGCGTCGCGAAACCGCGAACGTTCTCCGCTCGACCGATGCTGCTAGCGACTCCATCGACGACCTCCTCCGTGGGATGCTCCCCCGACACCCGCCGCCAGGATAGGGCACCTACCCAGCGCGGTCAATACCTCATTGTTCACTACGCTCCGTAGCCGTTGGGACCCACGTCATCGGGATGGGCCGATCCGACGGCACCGTTCAACCGGATGGACCGGGTAGCCTGGCTCGATGATCGAAGCGTTGGCCGGCGGCCTCGGTGCAGGCGACTGCGAGCGACTGGTATCCGGCGAGTTGATCCAGCCGGTGAATGCCTGGTCCAGTCTCGCCTACTCGGTCGTCGGAATCGCCCTCATGGTCTCGATGCGCCGGGCTTCGGGCCCAGAACGCGCGTACGGCATCGTCTTCGGATTCCTGCTCGTCTTCACCGGGGTCGGAAGCTTCGTCTACCACGGGCCGCAACAGTGGGGCGCGGGGTTTCTCCACGACATCACGTTCCTGTCGGCACTCTGGTTCCTCATCATCGTCGATGCAGGCACCGTCCTCGGCCGTCGACCCGGACGCATCTGGTTCGCGGCCGTGGTCGCGGTCGCCGTGCTGTCGGGCGTGCTGCTCGCAGCCCCCGGTTCGACCAATGTGCTCACGGGTGGCACCGTGGTCGTGCTCGTCTTGTCGGATCTCGCCTTGCGTCGGGTCGGAAGCTACGACCGCAGATGGTATGCGGCGGCCCTCGTGCTCTTCGCTGCAGCCCTCATCGCCAACGGCCTCGGGAGAACCGGATCGGCACTCTGCGCTCCCGGCAGCTGGTTCCAGCTCCATGCACTGTGGCACGTTCTCTCCGCCGGTGCTCTCGGCGCCTATTTCCTCGCGACCGGCAGCGCTCGAGTTCAGGAGTTCGGCACATGAAGCTTCCCGTTCGATACGCGGACGTCGAATCGGCCGCCGAACGGATCGCGCCGTTCGTGCACCGCACACCCGTATTCACGTCGGCGACGTTCGATCGTGAGGTGGGAGCCGAGGTCTTCTTCAAGGCGGAGAACCTCCAGAAGGTTGGGGCGTTCAAAGCCCGCGGCGCCACCAACGCCGTTCTGCAGCTCCCCGGCGACGCGCCGGGCGTCGTCACCCACTCATCCGGCAACCACGGACAGGCGATCGCGTACGCCGCCTCCCTCCGAGACCTGCCCGCGTGGGTGGTCATCCCCAGAACGGCGCCGGCGCTCAAGGTCGAGGCGGTTCGCTCTTACGGGGCAAGCATCGTGTTCTGCGATCACTCGGAGCGGGCATCGGTCGCCGCGGATGTCGCAGCCCGTACCGGCGCCGTTCTCGTCCATCCCTTCGACGATCCCGCGGTCATCGCCGGCCAGGGCACGGCGGCGCTCGAGCTCGTCGATCAGATCCCCGGCCTGGATACCGTCGTTGCGCCCATCGGCGGCGGCGGCTTGCTCTCCGGCGCGGCGATCGCTGCAACCGGAGGCGCCGGGCCGATCTCCATCGTCGGGGCGGAGCCGTTCGCCGTCGACGACGCCTACCGCTCTCTCCAGAGCGGGCATCGCCAACCCGGCGTCGAGTCTCCGGTCACGCTTGCCGACGGTCTGCTGACCGGGATCGGCGCACGCCCCTTCACGATCCTCCAGGCCCTCGGCGCGGAGATCATCCGGGTCACCGAAGCGGCGATCCTCGATGCATCACTCTTCCTCATCGACCGGATGAAGCTCGTCGTCGAACCGTCGGGAGCAACCACGATCGCGGCGATTCGAGCGGAGCCGGGCCGCTTCGCAGGACGGCGGATCGGCGTCATCCTCTCGGGAGGCAACACCGACCTGTCGTGGCTGGCGAACGCGCGCCGGGCCGATGGCGTTCGCGGTCGTTCTACGTGAGGGACGAAAGATTCGTCAACGCCGAGGCGAGGCCCCGCCGGGCTTCCGTGAGGTTCTCGGACGCTCTCGCCTCTCGATCGCGGGCGGCCGCGAGGCGCTCCGATCGGTCAGATCGGCCCTCTCCCTCGCCTTCGACCTTCCGATAGCCGTACCTCGCTTCCGCCCGGGCATCGACCGCGCTGCGGGTGTCGTTCAAGCGGTCTACGACGGCCCGGGCCGTCTCGGCAGTCCGCGTGTCCGGAGCCGCTGCTTCCAGGGCATAGAGATGGCCGGTCGCCGCCTGCATCCGGGAAGCCAACTGGCTCCACGCCTCGGCGTTGGCGGTCTCCGCCGTCGCACCGATATCGGTCGTCTGATCGTACTGGGCGTTCCCACGCCAGATCGCGAGCGCTTCGGTGAGATGATCGAAGAGCCACCGTGCGTCGGCGTACCCGCTCCTCGCGAGTTCCTTCCACGACGCGGTGGTGCTCTTGACCGTCACGTTCTTCTTCTTGCCGGACGTAGCGAGTACGACGATGAGCACGACGAGGAGAATCCCGCCGACGATGAGGATCCACCACGGCGCTTCACCCTCGGTGGCCGGGGCCTCCGTCGTGTCGGGAGCCTGGGTCGTCTCGGGAGGTTGCGTCGTCTCCGGAGGTTGCGTCGTGTCCGGAGCCTCAGTCGTGTCCGGGGCTTCGGTCGTGACGCCCCCGTCGGGAACCGTAGCCTCCGGGCCCTCGCCCGAGCATGCCGCCGCTCCGAAGGCGAGGATCACCACCAGTAGACCGAGACCGATCATTCGACGACTTCCCAGCACAGTTCCCTCCGTGTCGATTCGCGCCGATCCTACCCCGAAGCCCTCCGAAGTCGACTCACAGCGTCCCGGGGAACCAATCTTTCAAGTGCTCGGTTCGTTTGGTCGCCACCGCGTCGGCCATGAGCGAGTCGGGTAGCGACGCCATCGATCGCGCGACACGATCGGGTCGCGCACCCGTGGCGACCGGCCGTCCATCCGAGAGATCGCACACCTCCTGTGCCCTGGCGGACATCTCGGCGGTCCCGATCCGGCGGGCGTAGTCGATGATCGTCTCCTTCGGAAGGCCGAGCAGTGGCCGCAGGATCGGAACCGTCGCTGATTCAGATACCGCCACGAGATGCGGCAAGGTCTGCGACGATACCTGGCCGAGGGCGTCGCCGGTCACGAGGGCGAGGATCTCCCTCTCCTCGGCGAGCATCGATGCGGCACGGGCCATCAGCACCTTCAGTGCGACCTGCCGCATGCGAACGTCCACGTGCTCGAGCAGCGCCTCTTTGACCGGTTGGAACTCGACGATGTGCACGAGCGGATCCGTTCCGTAGCCCCACCGCTCCCACAGGGCTCGTCCGACCGCCACCGCATGGTCGGATTGGGCACACGACAGTGTGAAGTGCACGAACTCGACCGGGCATCCTCGCGACATCAGCATCCACGCCGCCACCACCGAGTCGAAGCCGCCGGAGATGAGGACGAGGGCCGGTTCCTGGGTTCCGATCGGGAGACCCGCCGGTCCCCGATGCCTGGCCTCGACGAGGAAAGCACGCTCACCGAGAACCGTCACCTCGACCGGTACCTGCGGTTCGTCGAGGTTCACCGTTCCACCCGCAGCAACGAGAAGTGCCCCGGCCCGTGAAGCGAGGTCGTACGACTTCCACGGATGCGAGCCACGCCGCTTCACCCGGACCCCGAAGGTTCGTCCTGCGACGCGTTCGCTCGTGAGGCGGGCCACTTCGGAGGCGAGATGATCCAGATCTCCCGCTTCGATCTCCGTCATCTCGTCGACGGAGGCGATGCCGAACACACGAGTCGCCACGTCGATGATGGCATCGCTCCGCTCGCCGGGGTCGAGGGAGAAGCGATGCGAGCCCAGGCGTTCGAGCGACCCTTCCCAGCCTGCTTCGCTCAACGCCATTCGCAGGTTCGAGAGAACGCGTTTGATCATCCTCGGCTGGGTACGGCGCGACTTGAGGAAGATGTCGCCCGAAAGGGTGATCTGGATCACGGAACGTCCTTCTCAGGTCGGGCTCGCAGGATACGGACCTCCACCGGCTTCGCCGACGGGACTTTCAGGTCCATCGAGGCGAGGTGCGGATCTCGACCAGGGACGGCCCGTCGGTGATCGCGAGCGCTGCACGCAGCGTCTCTTCGAGATCGTTCGGATCCTCGACGCGAAAACCTGTTCCGCCGCAGGAGTTCGCGAACGCGGCGAAGTCCGGATTCACGAGATCCGTCTGCCACACGGGTCGCAGCGCCGAGATCTGTTCCCTGCTGATCTTCGCGAGCTCGTCGTTGTTGAGCAGCACGTGTGTGATCGGCATGGAGTACTTGACCGCAGTCGTGAACTCGGCCAGGTACTGACCGAATCCACCGTCGCCCGAGATGGAGATGATCGAGCGCGCACCCAACGTCGCCGCGTAGGCGCCCATGGCTGCGGGGAACGCGAAGCCGATCGAACCGAGGTACCCGGACATCAGCACATCCTGATGTCCTTTCGATTCGAAGTAGTGACCGAACGCGTACGTGTTGTTCCCGACGTCGACCGCGATCACGGCGTCGGCGGGACTGATCCGGCCGAGCACGTCGAAGACCCGGGCCGGGTGCATCCATCCGTCCGCATCTCGCAGCTTCGCTCGGCGTTCCTTCTCTCTGCGCCACGTGACCCAGCGGGCGTCCACGGACTCCCGGACCGCCGGTCGGGACCGCGTCGCGACGGCGCCGAGCATCCGGTCGACGAATGCACCGACGTCGGCGAGGATGGGGAGGTCGACGGGGTGGAACTTCCCGAGTGTCATGCGGTCGGTGTCAACCTGGATCGTTCGCTTCTTCTCGGAGATTCCGGTGTGGTTCGAGAACGAGGCACCGAGCACGATGAGGAGGTCGGCATGGCTCATCGTGGCCGCAGCGACCCGCGTCCCCGATCGTCCGAGCGTGCCGCATGCGAGCGGATGGTCGTCGCCGACTAGTCCTTTCGCCTTGAACGTCGTGACGATGGGTGCGTCGATGTGCTCCGCGAAACGGATCACCGCCTCCCGATTGGGGCGAGCGCCGTTCCCCGCGACGATGACCGGATGCTCGGCGACGTCGATCAAAGCGGCGGCCTCATCGACATCGCCCGGTCGTGGTTCGATCATGCTGCCGACCACGCGACCATCGACGGGCCGGGCGGGGGCGTCGGGTACGCCGTCCATCTCCTGCACCTCGTCCGG
This sequence comes from Acidimicrobiia bacterium, assembly GCA_029939995.1. GTDB lineage: Bacteria > Actinomycetota > Acidimicrobiia > Spongiisociales > UBA5794 > JAHEEL01. The sequence continues at coordinate 104,909 of JAOZRW010000002.1, forward strand.
GAAGATCAGATGTGCGACGGATCGATCGACGACCGCGTGCTTCACCGCGAGCGCCATCAGATCGGTGGCGTTCTGCGGCCTGAGCACCGTCTGGCTCCACGAGGTGACGGCTTCGAATGCCCGATCGAGAGGTACCTCCTGGAAGGCTCCGGGTCCGAGCACCTGCGTATCGACCTGTCCGGTGAGCGCCACCACAGGTGCCCGGTCGACGTTCGCGTCCCACAGGCCGGTGAGCAGGTTGGTGGCGCCGGGCCCGGCGATCGTGAAACAGGCTGCGGGTCGCCCCGTCAGCTTCCCGTATGCGGAAGCCGCGAACGCCGCTGCTCCCTCGTGACGAACTCCGTACGATCGGAGCCGCCCGTCATGCTCCGCGGACCGGATCGCGTCGGCGAGCCCGAGATTCGAGTGCCCGACCATGCCGAACACGCTGTCGATGCCCCAGTCGACCATGACGTCGACCATCTGATCCATGAGACTCCGTCGCCTCTCGACGACGGGGAGACCCACGGAGATGACGCCGTCGTGTTCCTCGAGAGGGAACGGTGTCGCTGCATCGTCGTACCCGCCGGGTGGCTGCCCCGTCACGGGGTCGTACTCGTATCCGTGCCATGGACAGATCAGCCATCCATCCTCGATGGTCCCCTCACAGAGCGGTCCGCCCTGATGGGGGCAGCGGCCGTCGAGGGCACCGAGCCCGCGGCCGGTCCTCGCGAGGCACACGCTCCTCCCCCCGACCACGACCGATGTCACCTCGTTCATCTCGAGTTCGACGCCGTCGATCTCGCGCCATTCGATCCCGGCCATGCCGATCCTCTCGTCCGCCCTCTCGCCGGCAACGCTAGCGGCGGGTCGGTCGCTGACCGGTCGGGACCCCGGACGTGCAACAACCCCAAGGGGTGGTGCCCTCGGGGTTGTTGGTGTCGGAGAGAAGACTCGAACTTCCACGGGCTTTCGCCCACATGGCCCTCAACCATGCGCGTCTACCAATTCCGCCACTCCGACGTAGCGGCCGGGAGTATAGGAACCCCGCCGGTCAATCCCGCTAGAACACTTGTTGGATCTCGGGGAAGTGGCACGCGACCCAGTGTCCGGGCTCGAGCTCGCGGAACTCCGGTTCGTCGATGTCGCACTTGCCCTCGACGGCCTTCGGGCACCGGGTATGGAACCGGCATCCCGACGGCGGATTCGCCGGAGACGGGATATCCCCTTCGAGGATGATGCGCTTGCGGTTCGCTTCGATGTGCGGGTCCGGGATCGGAACGGCGGACAGCAACGCATGCGTGTACGGGTGCATGGGCCGGTCGTACAGGGCGTCACGGTCGGCCATCTCGACGATCTTGCCGAGGTACATCACCGCGACCCGGTCCGAGATGTGCCGGACGACGGACAGGTCGTGAGCGATGAACAGATACGTGAGGCCGTACTCGTCCTGCAGGTCGTCCATCAGGTTCAGAACCTGGGCCTGGATCGAGACGTCGAGCGCCGACACCGGTTCGTCGAGAACCATGAACGACGGGTTGAGCGCGAGCGCCCGGGCGACCCCGATCCGTTGCCGCTGTCCTCCGGAGAACTCGTGCGGGTAGCGGTTCGCATGCTCGGGGCTCAGCCCCACGACCTTCAAGAGGTCCTTGACCTTCTCGAGACGCTCGCTCTTCGTCCCTTCTCCGTGGACGAGCAGCGGCTCGGCGATGATCGAAGCGACCGTCATGCGCGGGTTGAGCGAAGCGTAAGGATCTTGGAACACGATCTGCATGTCGCGACGAACCTCGCGCAGCAGGTCCTTCTTCGCCGTCGCGACGTTCACGATCTCGTCGTCTTCTCCCTCGCGCTCCATGCGGAACCAGACGTCGCCGGACGTCGGTTCGAGCAGCCGCAGCAGCGAGCGGGCCGTCGTCGACTTGCCGCAGCCGGACTCACCGACGAGGCCGAGCGTCTCCCCTCGCTTGATCTCGAACGAGATGTCCGAGACGGCCTTGACCGCACCGATCTGCTTGCGGAAGAAGACCCCCTTGGTGATCGGGAACTCCTTGACGAGGTGGTTCACCCGCAGGATCACATCGTCGGGCAGGTTCGAAGGATCCACGACCTCCGGTTCGGCGGCAGCGGATCCGGTCGTCGTGTCGGTCACGATGATGCCCCCTCGCTCACGGCCGGCTCCTGCGTCTCCTCGCCGGCGGTCATGCTCTTGAGATCGAGTTCCTCTGCGTGGTGACAGGCGGCTCGTTGACCGGGGTTCCCCACGTCGCGGAGAGCCGGGAGCACCTCTCCGCAGATCTCGGTCGCGAAGTCGCACCTCGGTCGGAACCGGCAGCCCTTGGGAAGGTCGATCACCGACGGCGGGGCGCCCCGTACCGAGTGCAGTCGCTTGCGCTGCGCGTCGTCGAGGCGGGTCATGGACCCGAGGAGGCCCCAGGTATACGGGTGCTGCGGGTTGTAGTAGATGTCGTCGATCGAGCCGGATTCCACGATCCCGCCCGCGTACATGACGTGCACGTCGTCGCAGAAGCCTGCCACGACGCCGAGGTCGTGCGTGATCAGCATCACAGCCGTCCCGCGGTCTTCCGCGAGCTGAAGCATGAGGTCCATGATCTGGGCCTGCGTCGTCACGTCGAGCGCGGTCGTCGGCTCGTCGGCGATCAACAGGTCCGGGTTGCAGGACAGCCCCATGGCGATCATGATGCGCTGGCGCATCCCGCCCGAGTACTGATGCGGATAATCCATCATCCGCTGGCTCGCATTCGGGATCTGAACGTCTTCGATCGCCTGGATGGCGATCTCCCTGGCCTCGCTGCGACTCACGTCCTGGTGGAGGAGGATCGTTTCCATCAACTGGTCGCCGATCGTGTACACGGGGTTGAGCGCCGTCATCGGATCCTGGAAGATCATGGCGATCTGGCCGCCCCGAACTTCCTGCATCTGGTCCTCGTCCAACTCGAGGAGGTTCTGACCCTTGAACAGGATCCGACCGGTGACGATCTCGCCGGCGGGTGGCTCGATGAGGCCCATGACGGACAGCGCCGTGACGGACTTGCCGGAACCGGACTCACCGACGACGCCGAGACGCTGGCCCGGCTCCATCGTGAACGAGATCCCGTCGACGGCGCGCACGATGCCCTCTTCGGTCGAGAAATACGTGCGTAGGTCATCGACTACGAGCAGCGGTTCACTCACGAGTCCCTACTTCCTTTCGATCGTCTGCGTCGGGTCGAGCGCGTCGCGCAGACCGTCGCCGAGGAAATTGATCGACAACACGGTGATGACGAGAGCCGATGCCGAGAAGAACAGCTCCCACCAGAACCCACGCACGGCGAGGCGCCCGCCCTCTGCGGCCATCGCCCCCCACGTCGGCGTCGGTGGCGGAACACCGAAGCCGAGGAACGACAGCGCCGCCTCGATGACGATGGCGATGCCGACCGTGAGCGTCGTCTGCACGATGATCGGGCTCATGGCGTTGGGAAGCGCGTGCCGGAAGATGATCCTGCGGTCGCTCGCCCCGGCGGCTCGCGCCGCTTCGACGAACTCCTTCTCCCGCAGCGAGAGGAATTCGGCGCGCACGATCCTGGCAAGCCCTCCCCACGAAAGGAATCCGAGGAGGAGCGCGATGCCCATCGGACCCTGCTTGATCCAGCTGGGTAAGAAGGACATCTCCGGGAGGATCCTCCCGACGACGATGGCGACGGGGAGGAGCGGGAGCCCGAGTACGAGGTCGGTGAAGCGCATGAGGGACTGATCGACGGCTCCCGGATAGTACCCGGCGATCGAGCCGATGATGGTTCCGAGGAGAGCAACGATGAAGCCGGTCACGAACCCGACGGTCAAGCTCGCCCGCCCGCCGTAGATCACCCGGGTGAAGACGCCTCGACCGAGGTCGTCCGAGCCGAACAGGAGCGCCGTGGCACTGGCGTCGACGGGCTCCCCGCCCGGTGGCAGAGAGTTGATCGTCCCGTCGTTGAGCCGGGGGGCGATGTTCCGCAGCGTCCTGCCGCCGTCGTCGACGAGTCGCTCGACGGGACTGTCGATCCATCCCGCCGACTGCATCATGGGGGCGGCCAGGACGACGAGCACGAGCAGCACGAGGACGCCGCTGGCGATCATGGCGAGCCGGTGCCTCCTCAGCCGGGTCCAGAAGAGGTCCCATTGCGTGATCGGCTCGACCGCGATCCCCTCGGACTCGCCCAGTGCGATGGACTCCGACGGTTCTTCCGCGTCGGTGATGAACTTCCCTTTACTCATAGCGCACCCTCGGGTCCATGACACCGTAGAGGATGTCTGCGACGACGTTCATGATGACGATTCCGATTCCGATGATCATCACGATCGCCATGATCACCGGGTAGTCGACGGTGCCGATGGCGGCGATGTAGAGGCGGCCGACGCCGGGCCATCCGAAGATGGTCTCCGTGATGATCGCTCCGCCGATCATGAATGCGATGTCGAGCGAGATCAGGGTAACGACGGGGATCAGCGCGTTCCGCAGCGCATGCTTGATGATGATCCGGCTGCGGGGCAGCCCCTTCGCTTTCGCCGTTCGCAGGTAGTCGCTGTGCAGCACTTCGAGCATCGATGCTCGTTGGAACCGCGAGTAGCCGGCGAGGGAGATGAGCGCGATCGAAACGGCGGGTAAGACGAGGTGTTGGAGCGTGTCTCCGAGCTTCTGCCAGAAGGTCATGTCCGAATAGCCGGGGCTGTTCATTCCCGCCACGTAGAAGAGCTTCACCCCGGTCCACTTCTCGAAGTAGAGGGCGAAGATCAGTTGGAGACCGACTCCGACGATGAAGATCGGCGTCGAGAACGCGATGAACGCCCCCGTCGTTCCGAGCTGGTCGAAGAACGAATACTGCCGGATCGCCTGGTAGATCCCGAGAGGGATCCCGATGACGAGAGCGAGGAACAACGCCGTGAACCCGAGCCGGAACGTCGCCCCCACACGGCTGAATACGAGGTCCCAGACGTCGCCCGCACCCTGGAACGACGTTCCCCAGTCGAACTTGATCGTGAGGTTCGTGAACGTCACGTACATGGCAACGATCCACACGACCAGGATCAGGGCGCCCTTCCAGTGCGCCTTCATGAACTTGCCGATGGCGACCGTTGCCGCCGCGGCGGCCCCGATCGCGATGATCGGAAGCGCGTTGTGCAACGAGAACTCCGATGGTCGCACGTAGTGGCTCAACCACGTCACGTACTGCTTCCAGATCGGCTGGTCCAACCCCCACTGTTCGGTGAGTTGCTGGATGACCGGTTGCATCCGCGGGTTCAAGCGCAATCGATCGAGTGGACCGCCGCCGGAGAGCTGCAAGAGCATGAAAACGATCATGCTCAACGCCAGCAACGTCACAAGGCCGTAGACCAGACGTCGGGTGATATATGCGAGCATCGAAGCCTCCGGCTCGTGAACGCCGCAACTATACATCTCGCTCGTCGCGAAGGTGACACCGGGCTCGCCCGACACGCGAGAGAGGGGCCCCGGAGGGCCCCTCTCATCATCGCTTCATCTATCGAGGACTACATGTCCGTGCGATACCACTCTTCGATGTTCCAGGTGTGGCTGGCCTGAGTCGGGTTGTGCTTGAAGCCACCCACCTCGTCCTCCCACACCGCTGCCGTGACGAGCCGCGCATAGAGCGGGTGCATCACAGCGTTGTCGGCGAGGATGTTCTCTGCCTCATTGATGAGGGCGGTGAGTTCATCCGGGTCGACGGTCTGGTTCATCTCGTCGCGGACCTCCGCGTAGCGCTCCGAGGCGGCGTCCGTGAAGGCGCCTTCCTCGGCGATGCCGTAGCGGTAGTAGTTCGCGCCGTCCGGCGGCGGAGCCTCCGGGTCGAACACATCGTGGATGCCGATGAGGCCGGACAGGCCGGGGGAACCGACCCATGCCCACTCACCGAGGTCCCACTTGCCGTTGTCGAGCGTCTCACCGAAGAACAGCTGAGAATCCTGCAGCTGGTTCTCGTAGGGGATGCCGGAAGCGGCGAACATGTCGACGAACAGTTCGGACATCTTCACACGGGCGTCGTTGTTCGACGTCGTGGAGAAGACGACCGAGCAGTCCTTGCCGGTCTCTTCGACGGCCTGTGCGTACAGCTCGGCTGCCTTCGCCGGATCCGTGGCGTACTGTGCCCACGCTTCCTGCGAGAGGGTCGGGCTGAATGCATCGACGTACGAGTCGAGCGGCTCGACCTGGCCGGCGAGGATCTCGTCGACAAGCAGCTGCTTGTCGATCGTGAATCCGACGGCCTGACGCATCGCGAGGCTCTCGTTACAAGAGTTCTCGTTCATGTCGAAGCGACCGTCGCTGAACTGGAAGTTCGCGTGCTCCCACACAGGACCGGACAGCACCTCGACACGGGCACCTTCGGACTCGAGAGCCTGGAGGGTCTCGATCGTCTCGGTGTTCGGCGGGGGCTGGATGACATCGACCTCACGGGCCTTGAAGGCATTGATGATCGACTCGGTCTCGGGGATGAACTTGAAGATCACGTCGTCGAGATACGGCAGCTGCTGCCCCGTCTCGGGATCGGTCTTCCAGTAGTTGTCGTTACGGACGAGCTTCACGAACTCACCCTTGGCCCACTCGTTGAACACGAACGGTCCGCTCGACGCCCACATCTTGTCGTTCCAGTCGGACGCGAAGTCCGAACCCTCGATCGAGTGCTTCGGCAGGATGGTGCCGAAGATCAGCTCGTAGAGAGCGGTCGGAGCAGCAAGCGTGTACTCGAACGTCTTGTCACCGACGACGACGGTGTCGAGGTCGATGTCTTCGTAGGTCGTCTTGTCGACGGGGAGGTCCGGATCGAGGATCGTGTTGAGCGTGAACATGAAGTCCTCGCCCGTGATCGGCGTCCCATCTTCCCACTGCGCCTCGTCCCTGATCGTGTACTTGACGGTCATGGTGCCGTCATCGTTCACGACGACGCCGCCGTTGGCGGTCGTCGGAAGCTCGGTCACGAGCTCGGGGATGAGTTCGAGGGTGTATCCATCGATCTCCTGGACACCCGACAGGTAGCCCTGTCCGATGATCGAGACGATGAAGTTGTCGCCACCCGGAACGAACGGGTTGAGGGTCGGCGGTTCCTGGTCATCCGCAACGATCGCTTCGCCACCGTACGGCTTCTCAGGCTTCGCCTCAGTCGTCGTGGTGGTCGGTGCTGCAGTCGTCGTGGTTGCTTCGGCTGCCGTCGTCGTGGTTGCTTCGGCTGCCGTCGTCGTGGTTTCTTCCGTATCGCCCGTGTCGCTGTCCGAAGAACAGGCGGCTGCCACGAGGGCAAAGGCTACGAGAAGAACCATCAACGCGACAGTGCGGTTTCGCCGCAATCGAGTCAAGGTTGCCTCCTTGTATCAGCGCGTTGGTTCCAGGCTCCACTGGGTCCCGTAGGACTCAGGCCATGAGCCACGTCAACCAGAGCGTGGACACGGAGAACAGAATCGCCATCACCACGGTAAGGCGATCGAGATTCCTCTCGACCACCGTTGAACCACCGATACTTCCGCCGCTCATACCTCCACCGAACATGTCGGAGACCCCACCACCACGTCCCGCATGCAGCAGGACGAGGAAGATGAGGCCGAGAGAGATGAGCAGCTGGAACACTGCGACGAATCCGGTCAGCAACCCTGGAACCCTTTACTCAGTGATCCGCATCTCAAGCGGACCGTTCGGGGAGAAGTATGACCGTCTCTCGTCGCTAGTGCAAACACTGAACCGCACATTTCGCGAAGTTCGGCCCGGCGCAAAGCCCGCTGCGAAGGTTCCACGCTCTCGGCGGGCAACGGTCGACGGCACCCACCGCGGGATCAGGTCGTTCCGGCCTGCTTCGCAACCTCCGCCGCCGCTTTCGCCGCCGCCTCCGGGTCACCCAGGTAGCGGCTCTCGACGGGACGCAGATCGGCGTCGAGCCGGTAGACGAGCGGGATCCCCGTCGGGATGTTCAAGCCCGTGATCTCCTCGTCGGACACGCCGTCGAGGTGCTTCACGAGCGCCCGGAGGCTGTTCCCGTGGGCCACGACGATGACCCGGCGACCGGATCGGAGGTCCGGCACGATCCGGTCGTACCAGTAGGGCAGCATGCGGTCGACGACGTCGGCGAGACACTCGGTCCCCGGAGCGAGCTCCGGCGGCATCCATGCGTAGCGCGCGTCGTTGCTCGGATGACGCGGATCGCTCGGTTCGAGGGCGGGCGGTGGCGTGTCGTACGACCGCCGCCAGATGTGGACCTGATCGGGACCGTGCTCGTCGGTCGTCTGCTTCTTGTTCAGCCCCTGCAGCGCCCCGTAGTGGCGTTCGTTGAGCCTCCAGTGCTTCTCCACCGGTATCCATCCGAGATCCATCTCGTCGAGGGCGATGGCGGCCGTGTCGATGGCTCGCCGGAGGAGCGACGTGTGGACCACGTCGAACGTGAACCCGGACTCACTCATCAGCCGGCCCGCTTCCTTCGCTTCGGAGATCCCCTGTTCGGAGAGCGCCACGTCGGTCCACCCGGTGAAGACGTTCTCGAGGTTCCAGAGGCTCTGTCCGTGTCGCAACAGGACCAGCGTGTATTCCATTTCGGCTCCTTCCGGCGATGCCGGGCTCAGTCTGTTCCCACGGGCTCGCTCGTGAACCCGTGGACGGTCCAATTCGGTGTTCGCAGCCCCGACCAGGGTCCGGAGCGCATCGAGAGACGGGACTCCACGTTGAGGGGCAACAGCCCCTCATGGCGGCCGCCGCACCCGAGGATCACCTCTGAGAGGATCTCACGAGCCGCCGACTCGCGGTCGCTCTCGGGATCTCCGACCACCGTCAACGCCAGGACCACGCGGGCCGACTCGAGATCCGCGTCGAGGTCGATCTCGGCGGCGACGTCGTACTCCCGGAGCGCGTCGACCACGCGGTCCAGATGCGGCCGGAGTGAGTCATCGACATCCCAGGGGACCCGCCGCGAGACACGGAAGTCTCCCCGCACGCGCCAGAGATCGTCGTTCACACCCAGTAGCGGATCACGGAGGCGAACGTGTCGGGGTCGAGGCTGGCGCCTCCGACGAGACCACCGTCGATGTCGCGCTTGGCCATCAACCCGGCCACGTTGCCCGGGTTCATCGATCCCCCGTAGAGGATCCGGGTCTTTTCGGCGGCATCCCCCGCGATGCCGGCGATCGTATTCCGGATGTACGTCGCCATCGCGCCGGCGTCGTCGTCGGACGCGGTGCGTCCGGTGCCGATCGCCCAGATCGGCTCGTACGCCACGACCATTCCGGCGATCTGGTCGGTCGTCAAACCGGAGAGACCGGCACGGACCTGACCGCCGACTTTCTCCTCGGTCACACCGTCTTCCCGCTCCGCTTCCGTCTCGCCGACGCAGAGGATCGGCGTCATCCCCGCGTCGAGCACGGCTTTGACCTTCCGGTTCACGTCTTCGTCGGTCTCACCGAACAGCTCGCGTCGTTCCGAGTGGCCGACGATCACGTACGACACGGAAAGTTTGGCCAGCATGCCCGGAGCGATCTCGCCCGTGTAGGCCCCCTTCTCCTCCCAGTACACGTTCTGAGCGCCGAGGCCGATCGGCAGATGATCGGTCTCGATGACCGTCTGCGCGGAGCGGAGCGCCGTGAACGGCGGGCAGACGACCACGTCGACTCGCTGGTAGTCCTTGTGGTCGAGGCGGTAGCTCAGTTTCTGGACCATCTGGATCGCTTCGAGATGGGTTGCGTTCATCTTCCAGTTTCCGGCGATCAGGTTCTTGCGCATGTCAGCTCCATCTCTCGAGTACGGCGATTCCCGGCAGGGTCTTGCCTTCCAGCATCTGCAGTCCTGCGCCGCCGCCGCTGGACACGAATGATACGTCGCCGTCTCGTCCGAGGAGTCGGAGGGCGGCGACCGAGTCGCCTCCGCCGACGACCGTGTATCCGTTCGAAGCGGCGACCGCCTCGGCGACACCCGCGGTTCCCGCGCGGAACGCCTCCCATTCGAAGACGCCCATCGGCCCGTTCCAGAAGACGCTCGCGGCCTCTTCGATCACCGCACCGAAGCGGCCGACCGTTTTCGGCCCGATGTCCAGACCGATCGATCCGTCGGGGATCGCCGTGCCGGGAACGACCCTGTGCCCGGCATCTTCCGCGAACCGGTCGGCTGCCACGATGTCGTCCGGGAGCACGATCTTCGATCCGCCCGGACCGTCGAGTACCGCTCTCACTTCGTCGATCATGGACGCTTCGACGAGCGAGTCGCCGATCTGGTAGCCGCCGGCTTCGAGGAGCGTGAAGCACATGCCGCCGCCGATCAGCATGAGGTCGACCTTCGGAAGGAGGTGTTTGATCACTTCGAGCTTGTCGGAGACTTTCGCTCCTCCGAGCACGACGATGTAGGGGTGTTCGGGTGTCCCGAGCAGCCGTTGGAACGCCTCGATCTCTGCTTCGAGGAGGCGTCCTGCGGCCGAGGGCAGCCGCTCGGCCACTCCGACGTTCGAAGCATGTGCCCGGTGGGCCGTTCCGAAGGCGTCGTTCACGAACACGTCCGCGAGCGCGGCGAGCCCGTCAGCGACCGCCGGATCGTTCTTCGACTCCCCCGGTTCGAACCGGGTGTTCTCCAGCACCACCACGGAGCCCTCCGGCGCCGCATCGATCGTCTCGATCGCCTGCGGCCCGATCACCGCCGGAGATTGCACCGTCGGGAACCCTCCCAGCTCTCCCAGCCGCTCCGTTACCGGGAGCATGCTGAGCGCGGGGTCGACGCCCTTCGGCCTCCCGAGGTGGCTCGCGACGATCACCGACGCTCCGCGGTCACGGAGTTCCCGAATCGTCCGGAGGCTCGCCGCGATGCGGAAGTCGTCGGAGACGGCCCCCTCGTCGAGCGGAACGTTGAGATCCGCTCGAACGAGGACGCGTCTTCCTTCGACCTCGAGGTCGTCGAGGGTCGGCAGGCTCATGTCAGGCGAGCTTGCGAACGATGTCGACGAGGCGCGACGAGTAGCCCATCTCGTTGTCGTACCAGCCGAACACCTTGACCATGCCGTCCGTCACCATCGTCGACTGGGCGTCGAACACCACCGAGTGCGGGTCTCCGACGATGTCGGTCGACACGAGCGGCTCTTCGCTGTACTTGAGGATGCCCTTGAGCGGCCCCTCCGCCGCAGCTTTGAACGCGGCGTTCACCTTCTCCACGGTGACGTCGTCGTCATCGACCGACACCACGAGGTCCGTGATCGAACCGTCGGCGACCGGTACCCGCAGGGCCTTCGCTGCGAGCTTGCCCGCCATCTCAGGCATGACGACACCGACGGCGGTGCCGGCGCCGGTCGACGTCGGGATGATGTTGACGGCGGCGGCACGTGCACGACGGGGGTCCTTGTGGATGAAGTCGAGGATGCTCTGGTCGTTCGTGTAGGCGTGAACGGTGGTGAACATGCCCTTCTCGATCTCGAACGAGTCGTTGAGGACCTTGACCATCGGGGCGACGCAGTTCGTCGTGCACGAAGCGTTCGAGATGATCTTGTGCTGGGCCGGGTCGAGTCCGTCGTCGTTGACGCCGAGCACGACCGAGTAGTCGGGATCGCCCATCGGGGCCGAGACGACGACCCACTTCGCACCGGCTTCGAGGTGCTTCGACGCGGTCTCGTGGGTGCGGAAGATCCCGGTCGACTCGATGACGACGTCGACGCCGAGCTCACCCCACGGAAGGGCGGCAGGATCGCGCTCGGAGAGGACTTTGATCCGGTCCCCGTCGACGACGAGTTCATCGCCTTCGAGAACGACGGACCCCGGATAGGCGCCGTGCACGGAGTCGTGTTTGAGGAGATACGCGAGCATCTCCGGATCGGTCAGGTCGTTGATCGCGACGATGTCGAGTCCGAGGACGTCCGTCTTCATCTTCGTGAGCACCGCAGCGATGTCGCTCGCCTCGGTGATCTGTGCACTCGCCACGGTCTGCTTGAGATTGGCGAAGATGTCTCCGCCCTTCGACGCCCGGAGGAAGTTCCTGCCGATGCGGCCGAACCCGTTGATGGCTACCTTCATGATGCCCTTTCCTGGTGGATGATTGTCATGTCTGAGCGAGTCCCCGGAGGACCTCGCCGAGGCGTGTGACGTCGTGGCAGGGACGGCCGCCGACTTCGTCGAGCAGATCCGCCGTCACGAGATCTGCGCCGTATGTGGCGGCGGCCTCTGCGTCGATCCCTATGGCCTCGAGGGGTGGATCGACACGTACCGGGGAGTCGGACGCGACGATAGCACCGGGTGGGCGTACTCCGGTGAGCCGGATCAGCGCTTCGAGATGGTCGACGGCGTCCATCCCCAGCGTCTCGCCGTCCTGCGTGACGATGTTCGCTATGTAGATGAGCGGAGCCGTCGATCGGTTGATCGCTTCGGTGATGCCGGGGACGACCATGGCGGCGATGATCGACGTGTACAGGCTTCCCGGCCCGAGCACGATCTGATCCGCCGTTTCGATCGCTTCGACGGCGCTCGGTGTCACCGGGGCATCCTCCGGTACGACCCGGATCCCGGTGATGGTCCCCCTTGCGAGCGAGACGTTCACCTGTCCGCGGACTTCGACGCCGTCGATGTCGGCGCAGAGTTCGAGGTGCAGGGGCGATGCGGGGATCACCGATCCGAACGCACCGAGGAGCTGCTCCGACGATCGCAGCGCCGCTTCGAACGAGCCTTCGATATCGGTCAGCGCCGCGATGATCAGATTGCCGAGCGAGTGCCCGCTGACGTCCGCTCCCTCGAACCGGTACTCGTAGAGGCGCCTCCAGACGGAGTCTTCGGGAGTCAGTGCGACGAGTGCCTTGCGGATGTCGCCGGGGGGCGGGATGTCGAGGTGTGGGGCCAGACGGCCGGACGAGCCTCCGTCGTCGGCAACGGTGACGATCGCGTCGATGCGCCCCGCGTAGCTCCGGATCGAGTGCAGGGCTCTCGCGAGCCCTTTGCCGCCGCCGACGGCCACGACGTGCGGACCGGGATCGATGAAGTCGAGCGGGTCGAGGAGCGCAGCGCCGTCAGTGCTGGTGTGCATCCGTGTCCCCCAGGCCGGCATCCCGGTGATGGACCGTGACGTGGAGATCCCCGTCCCGAAGGTGACGTCCGATCGCTTCGGCGATGGCGACGGAGCGGTGACGCCCGCCCGTGCAGCCGACCCCGATCGTGAGGTACGCCTTGCCTTCTTGTTCGTAGTACGGGATCACGAAGTCCAGGAGATCCACGACCTTCGCGAGGAACTCGTTCGCCTCGTCCTGGGCGAACACGTACTCCCTGACCGGCGCATCCACGCCGGTGAGCGGGCGCAGTTCCGGCTGCCAGTGCGGATTCGGGAGGAAGCGAGCGTCGAACAGCAGGTCGATGACCCGGGGAACGCCCCGCTTGAAACCGAACGACGTGATGTCGATCTGCATCTGTCGTTCGGGCAGGCCTCTCGCGAACGCGTTCCTGAGACGGTCGGCGAGTTCATGGACGTTGAGTTCCGACGTGTCGGCGATGATGTCCGCCAACCCTCGGATCTCCCTCATGTTGGCCCGCTCCTTGGCGATGGCTTCGTTCAGGGTCGACGCCGCGATCGGATGGGGCCGCCGGGACTCTTCGAATCGTCGGATCAGCACGCGGTCGTCGGCGTCGAGGAACAGCACCGTCGTCCGCAGCCCTTTCTGGCGGAGAAGCTTGATCGCCTCCGACATCTGATCCGCCGTGACGCCTCCTCTGGCGTCGACGACGACCGCGAACCGGTCACGGGACTCGTCACCGACGCCCGAGCGTTCGACGACGTCGACGATCAGGTCCGCCGGGAGGTTGTCGACGACGAAGTACCGGAGGTCTTCGAGGACGTTCGCCGCGTGTGACCGGCCGGCGCCGGACATCCCGGTGATGATGACGACTTGCGGCTCGGTGCGGACGGGTTCATCCATGGAGGCTCTCCCAGAGTGTCAGTGCAACCCTATCGGGTAGCACGCCGGCGAGTTCTTCTTTCGATGCGGCCCGGATCTTCTTCACCGATCCGAAGTGCCGGACGAGCTTCTTCTTCCGCCCGGGACCGATCCCCGGGACGTCGTCGAGGATCGAGTCGATCATCCGCTTTCCGCGAAGCTGTCGGTGATAGGTGATGGCGAAGCGGTGCGCCTCGTCCCGGACGCGTTGGAGGAGGTACAGCGACTCTCTCCCCTTCTCGATGACGATCGGCTCCGAGCTGTGGGCCGGGAACACCTCTTCGAGCCGCTTCGCGAGGCCGACCGCCGGGATGTCGAGACCGAGTTGTTCGATGACGTCGACCGCGCGACCGAGCTGTCCGATGCCGCCGTCGATGACGATGAGCGACGGCGGGTAGGCGAACCGGCCCCGCTCTTCGACGGGGAGGTCCCGTTCCGCCAGATAGGCGGTGAGCCGACGACGGATCACTTCCTCCATCGACGCGAAGTCGTCCTGCCCGTCGACGGAGCGGATCTTGAATCGTCGGTACTCGCTCTTCTTGGGGAGGCCGTCCTCGAACACGACCATGGAGGCCACCGTGTTCGTTCCCTGGATCGTCGAGATGTCGTAGCACTCGATCCGCAACGGAGGCCGGGGCAGCCCGAGCGCCTCCTGCAGATCGTTGAGTGCCCGGGCACGGGCGTTGTGATCGGAGTGGCGGCGCAGCCGGTGGCGGCTGAACTCCTGTTCGGCGTTCGCACGCGCCGTCTCGAGGATGCGTCGCTTCGCTCCTCGTTTCGGTACCCGGAGCGACACGCCGCTCCCCCGTCGCTCGCGCAGCCAGGCCGTGTGCAGCTCCGGATCGCCCGGCAGCTCCTGCACGAGGACCTCCCGGGGCGGCCGTTCCTCCCCGTACAGGCCGGTGATCAGGATGCCGATCAACCGGGCCGTGTCGACATCTTCGACCCGGTCGACGATCGTCGTCTTCCTGCCCGTCACCCGGCCCTTGCGGATGTTCAGGACGACGAGCGCCGCCTCCAGTTCGTCGTCGGCAACCGCGATCACGTCGAAGTCCTCCGGCCTCTCGGTCACCAGCTCCTGACGTTGCATCGCCTTGTCCACGGAGACGAGCTGGTCGCGGATCCTCGCCGCCTGCTCGTACTCCCTGGCGTCTGCCGCGGACTGCATCTCGTCGCGCAACCGGTCCGTCACCGCCGCGGAGTCCCCGGCGAAGAACGAGGCCATACCGTCGACGAGTTCCCGGTACGCGTCCGGTTCGACTTCGCCGACGCACGGACCGGCGCACTTCTCGATGTGGAACAGGAGGCAGGGCTTGCCCGTGTTCTCGTGCCGGCGGAACTTCGCGTCGGTGCAGGTCCGGATCGGGAACGTGCGCAGCATCAGGTCGAGCGTCTGGCGGATGGCGTACGCCTGGACGTACGGCCCGAAGTAGCGGACACCTCGGCGCCGCTTCCCGCGCACCACCATCGCCCGCGGCCACTCCTCGTTGACGGTCAAC
>JAOZRW010000076.1 GCA_029939995.1 Acidimicrobiia bacterium
GTCGGGGGAGGGTGGCGGCGCCCCGGCAGGGGCGCCGACGGGAGGGGTCAGAGGTTCCCGGTCGAGATGCCGAGCGTTTCGAGGGCCGTGGTCCTCGCCGCTCGGCGGTCCGGTTTGCCGTTGGGGAGCAGGGCGACGTGATCGGTGAAGATCCAGCGCTTCGGGATCTCGTGCCGGGCGAGTCGGCGCGCGATCGAGTCCCGGATCGCGCCGCCCGCGCTGCTCTGGGCTTCGACGACGGCCACGACGGCCTCCCCCCAGTCTTCATCGGGAACGCCCACGACGACCGCCCGGGTGATCGCGGCGTGCTCTTCGATCACAGCCTCGATCGCTGCAGGGTGGATGTTCTCTCCGCCGCTGATGATCATCCCGTCCCGTCTCCCCTCGACGATGAGACGGCCCGACGAGTCGAACCGTCCCAGGTCCCCGGTGAGATACGGGCCCTCCCGGGGAGGCCGACCCAGATACCCCGGGGAGACGGCGGGCCCGTCGACCACGATCTCACCGTCGACGATCTCGACCGTGAGTCCGTCGAGAGGCGGGCCGGTGGTTCCGAGGGACTCGCGGGCGGCGCCGGGTTCCACGGTGGCTATCTGGGAACACGTCTCGGTCATGCCGTAGGTCTGGAGCACGGGCATGCCGACGTCGAGAGCCCGCTCGACGAGGGATGCATCGGCCGGGGCACCACCGAGAAGCACGGCCTTCAGCCCGTGGTACGGGCCGGGATCGGCATCGAGGATCCGTTGCAACATCGTCGGCACGAGACTCGCCATCGTCACCGGCCCGTTCCGCAGCGCCATGGCAGCGGCTCCGGCTTCGAACAGAGGATGCAACTCGATGGATCCGCCGGCGGTGAGGCTTCGCCAGACGATGGAGAGTCCACCGACGTGGAACAACGGGAGGGTCAGGAGCCAGCGGTCCACTGCGTCGTTCTCCAGGCGCCGCTGCGAGGCCTCGACGGCCGATGCGACGTTGCGCCGGGTGAGCAGCACGCCGCGGGGCCGCCCCGTGCTCCCCGAAGTCGGCACGACGGCATAGGTCTCGGGACCGACCGGGCTCTCGCCCTCGAGCCGGTGAGGTCCGTACGGGGCGATCACGCCGCCGAGCCTGGCCGTGCCGATCATCGCGACGACCGTGTCGAACGTCGGCGTCGCTCGCAGCGGAACGAAGGCTTCGGGACCCGCGCCGGCCGCGAGAAGACGGCCTGCATGCTCGCTCGCTCGACGGTTCAGGTCGTCGTAGGTGAGCACCGCATCGCCGGAGATCACGGCGGGAGCCTCAGGGCGCGTTCCTGCGTGAATCTCGACCCACTCGTGCGGAAGGATGTCGGACATACTCCTCACTACAGTATCGGGTCGTGACATCAGAAATCTTCGATCCTTCCGCATGGGACCCCGTCGACGGGTTCGACTTCACCGACATCACCTACCACCGGGCACGCGATGTCGGCGCCGTTCGGATCGCATTCGATCGGCCGGAAGTGCGTAACGCGTTCCGGCCGCACACCGTCGACGAGTTGTACACGGCACTCGACCATGCCCGCATGACGTCGGATGTGGGTGCCGTGCTCCTCACGGGGAACGGGCCTTCGTCGAAGGACGGAGGCTGGGCGTTCTGCTCCGGGGGGGATCAACGCATCCGGGGAGCAGACGGCTATCAGTACGAGGGTACCGAAGGGATCGATCCGGCGAAGCTGGGGCGGCTCCACATCCTCGAGGTGCAGCGACTCATCCGGTTCATGCCGAAAGTCGTGATCGCCGTCGTGCCGGGCTGGGCGGTCGGAGGCGGCCACAGTCTCCACGTCGTGTGCGATCTCACGCTCGCGTCGAGGGAGCACGCCGTCTTCAAACAGACCGATGCCGACGTCGCGTCGTTCGACGGAGGCTACGGGTCGGCACTGCTCGCCCGCCAGATCGGTCAGAAGCGGGCCAGAGAGATCTTCTTCCTGGGCCGCGACTACTCGGCACAGGAAGCGTTCGACATGGGCATGGTGAACGCCGTGATCGACCACGCCGATCTCGAAACCGAGGCGCTCCAGTGGGCACGCGAGATCGTGGCGAAGAGCCCGACCTCGCAGCGGATGCTGAAGTACGCCTTCAACCTCCCCGACGACGGCCTCGTCGGACAGCAACTCTTCGCGGGTGAGGCGACCCGCCTCGCCTACGGCACCGCCGAGGCGGCGGAGGGCCGGGACGCGTTCCTGGAGAAGCGGGACCAGGACTACCGCGGGTTCCCGTGGCACTTCTGAGACCGTGAGGCCCCTTCTGTGAATACCTGGGTTCTCGCCTCACGGCCTGCGACCCTGCCCGCGGCCGCCGCACCGGTCATCGTCGGCAGCGCGCTGGCGGCCGCCGCTTCCACGTTCCGGTGGGACGCCTTCGCCGTGATCCTCTTCGCCGCCCTTGCGATCCAGGTCGGAGTCAACTTCGCCAACGACCTCGCTGATGCCGAAAAGGGAGCCGATACCGAGGAGCGCATCGGCCCGACCCGTGCGGTGGCCACCGGGCTCCTCACCGCTTCGCAGATGAAGAGGGGAATCGCCGTCGCGTTCGGCCTCGCGGCGGTCGCCGGTCTCTACCTGATCTGGCTGGCCGGCTGGGTGATCCTCGCCATCGGCGTCGTCTCGATCGTCGCGGCGCTCGGATACACGAACGGGCCGATCCCCTACGGCTACTTCGGGCTCGGAGAGCTGTTCGTCTTCATCTTCTTCGGCCTCGTCGCCACCGTCGGCACCCGCTACGTGTACGACCGGAGCGCTCCGGTCGATGCGTGGGTTGCCGGTACCGCGATCGGGCTGCTCGCCGCTGCGATCCTGGTAGCGAACAACACCCGTGACGTCGACACGGATCGAGTCGCCGGGAAGCGGACCCTTGCGGTGATCTTCGGGAGAACGGCAGGTCGGTGGCTGTACGCGGCCACGGTGATCGGAGCGTTCGCGGTCGTTGCGGTCGCCGCATCGATCGGCACGCTGCCGCCCTGGAGCATGCTCACGCTGGCCGCCCTCCCCCTCACGATCGCACCGATCCACACGATCTTCACCGAGACGGCGGGGCCACCCCTCATCGGCGTCCTGAAGGCGACGGCTCGCTTGCAGCTCGTCTTCGCGGTTCTTCTATCGGTCGGGATACTCGCCGCCTGACCGGCCGTCGGCCAGTGAATCGATCACCGCCGCTCCCTCTGCGGCCCCGTCGACGGTCACGAGAACGTCCGGACCGGCGGCGATGCCGATCCGGATCGCCTCACCGCGCCGGATCACGTAGGCACGGGCACCGGAACTGAGGCGATACCCCCAGCCGCCGTACGCCATGGGCTGGATCTCGAAAGCGGCGGCGCCCGTGATGTCCCGGTGCGCTACGTGTCGTGCCGGCCACGCGAACGGGCCGAGCGAGATCGTCACGCCGTCGGAGTCGACATCGACGGTGACCGAAGAGAACACGACGACGGCGACGGAGATACAGACGAGCAACGGTGCCACGATCGGGGAGACCGTCACGATGAGCAGGACGGGGAGCACGGCGACTACGAGCAACCCGATGTTCGATGCGCGTCCGGACCACGTGTCCCGGGAGACGGTCACGGCCTCGATCGGCACGTCGCGGGGGATACCCTCCGTGCCTCCGGCGAGGAGCCAACCGATCCACGCCGACACGAGCCCCGCGGCGACGACACCGATCAGCCAGACGGGAGTCATCGGCGCAGCGTCTTCCCACGATGCAGCATCGAGGTTGAAGACCACGATCTGTGCGTTGATCGCAGCGAGGAGACCCATGATGAACGCGACGAGCGACGTGAGCGGAGCAGAGGGAAGGCTCCGGAACGACCCCGCGATCAACGCGACGAATGCCGCCGCAAGACCGCCGATCATCGCAGCGCTGTAGATCGCGATCGGCATCGATCCGTTGGGAGCCCCTCCGAGCGACCAGTGAACGGCGAGCGGGTCCGGGTACCGATCACGGAAGGCGATGAGCGGCAAGACCGCGGCGATCATC
Organism: Acidimicrobiia bacterium; assembly: GCA_029939995.1. Lineage (GTDB taxonomy): Bacteria > Actinomycetota > Acidimicrobiia > Spongiisociales > UBA5794 > JAHEEL01. The sequence continues at coordinate 3,990 of JAOZRW010000076.1, forward strand.
ACAACCCCGGGCAGGATGACGACGACCAGCCACCAACGACCAGATCTTCCGCTCATGTTCCCAGTATGCCAGCCGCACGATCCGGGCCGGCGGTAACCTCGCCGTCGTGGATGCAACAGAAGCCCTCGTCACACGGCTGGCCGGCACGTTCGCCGATCTCGGCCTCCGGCACGTCGTCATCTCCCCCGGCTCCCGCAATACTCCCTTGTCGACGGCCTTCGCTTCGGAACCCCGCATCGAGACGCACGTCGTTCTCGATGAGCGCTCGGCGGCGTACTTCGCGCTCGGTGCGGCGAAGCAGAGCGGCGTGCCGGTCGCGCTCGTCTGCACGTCGGGAACGGCGGCGGCCAACTACCACCCTGCGATCGTCGAAGCGGATCGAGCCGGTGTGCCTCTGCTCGTCCTCACCGCGGACCGACCACCGGAACTGCGTGGCGTCGACGCTCCTCAAACGATCGATCAGATCGGCCTGTACGGCAACGCCATCAGGATGTTCCACGACGTCGGCGTCCCCGACGAGGCCACTGCAACGGCGGCGCCATCCCTCGCCGTGAGAGCATGGACGGCGGCTCTGGACGCGCCTCAGGGGCCGGTCCACCTCAACTTCCCGTTCCGGGAACCCCTCGCCGCACCCACCCGGCCGGCGCCCCCCTCATCCCTGCGTCACCGGAGGGGAGACGTGCAACTGCCTCCCGAGAGCCTGGCCGAGCTGGCCGAACGCCTCTCCGGTCGCCGTTCGCTGATCGTCGCCGGCGGACACCAACGAGCCGGATTCGCAGCAGCGGCGGCCATGTTCGCCGGCCGGGCGCGGGTCCCCGTCATCGCCGACGTCCAGTGCCGCTTCCCATCTCCGGCGACCCTCGCCTACGGAGATCTCCTCGCCGTCGCGGGCTACCTCCACAGTCACGAGCCGGAGATCGTCGTGCGCATCGGGCCGGTCCCGACCTCACGGCCGGTCTGGTCGTGGCTGCAGGAGACCGATGTGGAACAGATCGCCATCGGTGACGGCTCCTGGAGCGATCCGCTCGGAACGGTCTCGACCGCATACCGATCGGATCCCGCGATCACGCTCGCCGACCTCGCAGGCCGGACGGAACCCGGCCCTTCACCATGGATCGAATCCTGGAGGCGAGCCGACGACTCGATCGACGCGGCCGTGACGGCCGCGCTCGAGACCGAGGCCTTCCCCAACGAGCCCGCCGTCGCACGCATCGTCTGGGAGTCCGCGCCCTCAGGCGCGACCATCTACGCGGGATCGTCCATGCCGATCCGTGATCTCGACTCGTTTGCCGGACGGCCGCGGGGAGACCTGGCGGTGCTGGCGAATCGTGGAGCGAACGGAATCGACGGCGTTCTCTCGGCCGCCGCCGGCGCCGCCGCATCGGATGGGAGGCGGGTCGTGGTCCTCATCGGAGATCTCTCGGCCCTGCACGACGCCACGGCGATGGGTTCGATCGCCCGGATGGGTCTCCCGGTGACGATCGTCGTGGTCGACAACAACGGTGGGGGGATCTTCCACTTCCTGCCCCAGGCGGAGTCTCTGAGCTCCGATCCGTTCGAGACGCTGTTCGGGACACCGCAGGATCTCTCGCTCATCCCGGTCGCCGAAGCGTTCGGCATCCCCGCCCGGGCCGTCGAGACCGACGCGGATCTCCGCTCCGCCGTCGCCTCGGCGACGGGCCCGGATCTGATCGAAGTCGTCACCGATCGGGGAGAGAACGTGGCGGTCCACGAACGTCTGCGGGCTGCTGCGGCACGGTCGCTCCGCTAGGAAACTGTTGATTAATGCGGCGGGTTCTCGCGTTTGTTGTTGGTTCG
>JAOZRW010000151.1 GCA_029939995.1 Acidimicrobiia bacterium
ATAACGCCGCGGATATGGTTTTTCTGAATATTATCTACAATCCTGAGGCTGACGCAGGTGCTGACGATGAAATTTGTGAAGATGGCAGTTATACCCTTGACGGAAGTGCTACCGATTACAGCAGTATTTCATGGTCAAGTTCCGGTGACGGTACATTTGATGACGTGAACCTGATAAATGCTACCTATACCCCGGGTGTAACGGACATTGCTAACGGAAGTGTCACTTTAACCATTACGGCTTATCCGTTATCTCCTTGTGCAACGAATTATACCGATGACATGACCTTGACAGTAGCACCGCTCCCGACTGCCGATGCAGGAACAGATGGAAATGTATGTGAAAACGGCAATTACCAGTTAGCAGGGGCAGCTACGGATTACAGTAATGTCGTATGGTCAAGTTCCGGAGATGGTTCATTTGATGATGCAAATCTCCTTGACGCTACCTATTCACCGGGCACAACAGACATTGCCAACGGTTCCGTAATACTGACATTAACTGCATCGCCGGTTTCACCATGTGCCGAAAGTGCTGAGGACAACATGGTATTAAGTGTTGATCCGTTACCAGCAGCAAATGCAGGTGACGATGATAATCTTTGTGAATCCGACACTTATGCTTTGTCGGGAAGTGCAGAAAACTACAGCTCCGTATTATGGACAACGGCAGGAGACGGATCTTTTGATGATGCAACCAGCTTAACGGCTGTTTACACACCCGGAAATAATGATCTGACCACCGGCAGTGTAGAACTTACTCTGACCGCTTCACCCGTGGCTCCGTGTGCCGATAACGCCGCGGATATGGTTTTTCTGAATATTATCTACAATCCTGAGGCTGACGCTGGTGCTGACGATGAAATTTGTGAAGATGGCAGTTATACTCTTGACGGCAGTGCTTCCGATTACAGCAGTATTTCTTGGTCAAGTTCCGGTGACGGTACATTTGATGATGTGAACCTGATAAATGCTACCTATACACCGGGTACAACGGATATTGCTAACGGAAGCGTCACTTTAACCCTCACGGCTTATCCGTTATCTCCTTGTGCAACGAATTATGCCGATGATATGGTATTAACGATAGTACCTCTGCCAACTGCCGATGCCGGAACGGCCGGAGAAGTATGTGAGAATGGTAATTATCAGTTAGCCGGAGTAGCTACGGATTACAATAATATTGTATGGTCAAGCTCGGGGGATGGTACATTTGATGATGCAAATCTCCTGGATGCTACTTATTCACCGGGCACAACAGACATTGCTAACGGAAATGTTACTTTAACCCTTACGGCTTATCCGTTATCTCCTTGTGCAACGAGTTATGCCGATGATATGACCCTGACTGTTGCGCTACTCCCAACTGCCGATGCCGGAACAGACGGTGAAGTCTGTGAAAACGGAAGTTACCAGTTAGCAGGGGCAGCTACGGATTACAGCAATATTGTATGGTCGAGTTCCGGAGATGGTTCATTTGATGATGCAAATCTTCTGGATGCTACCTATACACCGGGTACAACAGACATTGCTAATGGTTCTGTAATACTGACATTAACTGCATCGCCGGTTTCACCATGTGCCGAAAGTGCTGAGG
>JAOZRW010000152.1 GCA_029939995.1 Acidimicrobiia bacterium
ATGATTTGAAAATTTTAGATTTAGTTATAAGTAATTATGAAATTTATATTCCAGCATATACAATACAGATGTTAAATAGCAGTCATACTTATAGATATGAAAATTACTCTAAAGAGTTAGTACAAACATTAAATTTATATATTGAAAAAAATAAAATAAAATTTTCACAAGCATTAGAAAAGGATGAATTTGATAAAAGTGATATTAATAATCTAGAATTTTTAAATTTATTATCTATAACAAAAAATAAAATTAAAGAAAATAGTATAATTTTAGTCGATGATAGATTTTTAAATAGTTTTTTTCAAATTGATACAACTTTTGTATTTGGAATTAGTGATTTACTAAAAACACTATTAGAGAATAAAAAAATTACCAAAGAAGAGTATTTTCAAAAGATTTTACTACTTAGAGAAAAAAAGCTATTATATATTCCTTTTGAAGAGGATGAAATATTATTTCATCTATCTAGTGCAAATATAGAAGATAGTAAACTAATAGAATCATCTGAACTGAAAATTTTAAGACAATATTTTGCTTATACTATAAAAAATTTGAAATATTTAACATTCAGAAAAAATCAAAAAAGTAGTCTTGAAATAGAATATTTTAATCATATACATTTCATATTAGAAAATATATATTTAAAATTATGGGAAAAAGATAAAAGTCACTGGAATATATATATAAACTATTTGCTTGAAAATTTTACTATTATAAATACTTTATATTTTGTTAAAGATTCAGTAGAGTTTTATAATGAAAAACGAATGATTGCTTTGAAGTTATCTAAAATCGTCTATCATAGTTTCTTTAAAATTGATGATATAAAAGAGTATTTGAATAAAATAGAATTTATGTTTTTAGAACCATTATTATATAGAGACAAAAAACTTTTTAATGAATTTATAGATCTTTTAAAATACCAACTGATGCAAGATTATTCTAAAAATGATGAAGAGAGGAGAGTATTTAATAAATTACACATAGAGCTTATCAATAGATTACCACACAAAATAAAAGATAAAATTTTAGAAGATAAAGAGATAATAGAGAAATTCAATTTAATAGAAATTATAAAAATAGACAATATCTCCATTAAACAAAAAAAGCTTATTAGTAAAATGAATTTAGTGTTAAATCAAAATTTAAAAGAAAAAATAGCTGAGAATTTTGAAATTTATTTAGATAATAATTTACTTTTAATTAAAAATATATCAACAGATAATATACAACAACTTTCTGATGAATTTCTTATAATGTCATCATCAAAAAATATTCAATATAAACTTTTGGAAGATAATTATAAATGGTTTGATTTTAAAAAACCTAAAGTTAAAGAGTTCAAAAAAAACATATTATCTATTACAAATCCAATAAAAAGATTTAAAAAATTAGAATACTATATAAATTTAAGTGGTGAAGAGTATTATTTGTCTCTTTATGATGAATTAAAGAGTTCAAAGAGGATTGATTTTAAAATATTACTACCTAAAAAGATTGAACTTGTGGCATATCATTATCGTTTTGAGATGATTAATGATTTTGAAAAAAATAAAAATATAGCAAATAAAGA
>JAOZRW010000010.1 GCA_029939995.1 Acidimicrobiia bacterium
CGCTTGACGAGAAGGGCCGGGTCGTGATGCCCAGCAAGTTCCGTACGGGGCTTGCCGACGGGTGTGTCGTGACCAAGGGTCAGGAGCGCTGCGTCTATGTCTTCCCGATGGATCGATGGGAAGATGAATCGAGCAAGGTCCTCAAGCTGCCGCGCACTGATCGGCGGGCCAGGAACTTCTCGCGGTCCTTCTTCGCCTCGGCGTCGGATCAGGCACTCGATCGGCAGGGACGGGTGCAGATTCCGGAGGCACTTCGCGTGTACGCGGGGTTGGAGAAGGACCTGACCGTCGTCGGTGTCGCCGACCACATCGAGGTCTGGGACACCGAGACCTGGCGATCCGTGGCGGCCGAAGCCGACGAGTACTACTCGGAGATCCAGGAAGCCCTTTCGGAGGATGGAATATGAACGAACACGCCGGGCCCCGGCCCGGCGGATCTGCACCTGTTGAACGGTCTGGCCCGTGGTCAGTCCCCCGGATGCCAATTGGAAGGCCCCTTACTCCGCCCGCTTCCATGTTGGCGCCAGCGCTCCGGGGGACTGACCATGGATCAGACCCACAACAGCTATCACCAACCGGTTCTTGCAGAAGCGTGCGTGGAGATGCTCGCTCCGGCGGCGTCCGGTCTGATCGTGGACGGAACGTTCGGAGGCGGCGGTCACAGCCGCGCCCTGCTGGAGGCATATCCGCAGGTGCGGATCCTCGGGATCGATCGCGACCCGGAAGCGGTCGCCAACGCACCGGCCGACCCGCGGGTGCACGTCGTGCTCGGCAACTTCTCCGAGATCGAGCGGATCGTGCATGATGAGTTGGAACTCGCACCTGACATTCCTGGGACCGTTGACGGCGTTCTACTGGACCTTGGCATCTCATCGCATCAGGTCGATACGGCCGAGCGCGGCTTCTCGTACCGGCGCACGGGCCCGATCGATATGCGCATGGGTCCGGATGTGCCGGTCGGCGCCGACGGTCTCGTCAACGAACTCGACGCAGGAGAGCTCCGCGACCTCATCCGACGATACGGCGAAGAGCGGTACGCCCGACGCATCGCCGACGCGATCGTCGCAGCCCGGCCGATCCACGACACCACAGCGCTCGCCGAGATCGTCGCCAACGCCGTCCCCGCAGCCGCCCGACGGGCGGGTCACCCTGCGAGGAAGACGTTTCAAGCCCTCCGGATCGCGACCAACGCGGAACTCGAGGCGCTCTCGACCGGTCTCGACTCGGCCATCGGTCTCCTTCGGCCCGGCGGGAGGATCTGCGTGATCTCGTACCACTCGCTCGAGGACCGGATCGTGAAGCGCACGATCGTCGAAGGCGCGACCGGATGCATCTGCCCACCGGGGCTGCCCGTCTGCGGGTGCGGGCGGACGGCGACACTCGTGAACCTCGGCCGGTTCAAACCGTCGGAGCGCGAGATCGCAGCGAACCCCCGTTCGCGCAGCGCCGTCATGCGGGTCGCCGAGAAGGTTGCCGCATGACCGCCGGAGCATTCCCGAGGACCGCGGCCCGGCCGATCCGCTCGGGCAGGCGAGCGCGACCCGTCGTACGCCCCCTGGCGATCTTCGTCCTCGCCGTCATCGTCGCGTTCTTCGCGGTCATCTACATGCGGATCTCCCTCGACCGGACCGCTTTCGAACTGCAGCGCCTCAACCGGGCGATCGCGGCGGAGCAGGAGCACTACTGGGACCTGCGCGTCGAGTACGCGCGGCTGCAGGACCCTGATCGAGTCACACAACGGGCCGCCGAAATCGGCCTCGTCTACCCCGAGGACGTTCGAACCATCGAGGTCTCGGGTGTGGCGAAGACGGTCGGCGGCCCAGAGGATCGATGGACGGAGATGAGAGCGCTGTTTTCAGAGCAGCCTTGATTGCCAAGGGAGGCAGAGATGTGCAAGCCGAGCGCTGACGGCTACGCACCCGGGCGGCGGCTCCTGCCGCGGGTGACATGAGATGAGACGACCGCAGTTCCGATTCGGTGATCTTCGCGTGGTCGCTCTGGGTCTCGTATTCGTCCTGGCCTGGGGAGGGATCGGCTACCGCCTGTTCCGCGTGCAAGGCGCGAACGCCGCCGAGTTGGCCCAGCTCGGATTCGATCAGCGCCTCCGCCATGAGCAGATCGAAGCGAAGCGGGGCACCATCTACGACCGCGATGGGGTGGAGCTCGCCGTCACGATCTACGGCAGTTCCCTGGCCGCCGACCCGTCCCTTGTCGAAGAGCCGGCGAGGGCGGCCGCTGCACTGGCTCCGGTTGTGGACGCCGACTACGTCGAGATGGTGACCCGGCTCGAGGGGGACGGACGGTTCGTCTATCTCGCTCGAGGCCTGGAGCACGACGTCGCCGAGGAGGCACGACGCATCATCGAGGAGGAGGACCTCGTCGGGTTCATCTTCGAAGAGGAGCCGCTGCGCATCTACCCCTCCGGTGCGCTTGCAGCGCCGGTGATCGGTCTCACACGGCTCGACGACGGCTCCGGCGTCGAGGGGATCGAGGCGGTGATGGACACCGAACTGGCCGGACGACCCGGCAAGCGGATCGTCGAACGCGATCGAGCCGGGCGCGCCATCCCTCAGGCCGAGTTCCTCCTCGAGCCGTCCGTCCCGGGATCCGATGTGGTGCTGACGCTCGATCGTGAGCTCCAGTACGCGGCCGAACGCTCGCTCCAGGCGGGGATCGATCGGACGGACGCCATCGGGGGAGCCGTCGTCGCGATCGACCCGAGAACGGGAGAGATCCTCGCCATGGTGTCGCTCCCCAGCTTCGACGGGTCGGACCGCTCACAGCTCGATCCGGCGACGATCCGCAACCGGGCCATCAGCGACGTGTTCGAGCCGGGGTCCACGCTCAAGGCGGTGACGGTGGCGGCGGCGCTCGAAGAGGGGATCGTACGACCGGACACGCCGTTCGAGACACCGAGGGAGATCGAGATCTCCGGCGAGACATATAGCGATCACGGGTATAACCCTCCGGTGATGACCGTCTCAGATATCGTTGCGAAGTCCTCGAACGTCGGCACCATCCAGATTCAACGGAGGCTCGGCAACGAGGCCCACTATCGATACCTCGATGCCTTCGGCCTCGGGCGAACCGCATCGATCGACTTCCAGGGAGAGGCCACCGGCCGGCTCGAGCACGTCACCGACTGGTGCGGTCCCGCGTGCGGAGCGTCCGCTGCGATCGGATACGGCATCGGAGCCACCCCGCTCCAGATGGCTGAGATCTACGCGACGCTCGCGAACGACGGGGAGTGGGTCGAACCGCACATCGTGAGCGAGATCATCGCACCGGACGGGTCATCGCTCGTGACGGAGCCGCGGCGACGCGAGGTCGTGTCCGCCGACACCGCACGCACGATACGTTCGATGCTGCGCGGGGTCGTCGAACGGGGGACCGGACGGAGGGCCGCTCTCGACGACTTCCCGGTCGGGGGCAAGACCGGGACGACGAACAAGTTCAACGTCGAATCGGGGGAGTACAGCGACACCGACACGATCGCGTGGTTCATCGGCATCGCGCCGATCGATGATCCGGCCATCGTCGTCGCCGTCGTCCTCGACACGCCCAGGGGAGAGCTCCCCGACGGAACCGATCTGCAATTCGGCGGCGCATCCGCCGCCCCGATCTTCGCCGAGATCGCAGAGACCGCGCTCCATCAGCTCGGAGTCGCACCGACGCACGACGCTGATGGCTGATCGCCTGCGACTTTCAGAGGTCGTCGCCCGGCTTCCCGATGGTGGACGGCTCGGAGGCGCCGATCCGATGATCGGCGGCGTCACGCACGACTCGCGAGCGGTCGCCGCCGGGGACCTCTTCGTGGCGATCCCGGGTGCCGTCGCCGACGGTCACGACTACATCGACATGGCCCTCGCCGCAGGCGCCTCGGCCGTTCTCGTCGAGCGAGCCGTCGACGCCCCCGCGTTCGCCGTGGTCGATGATGCCAGAGCGGCGCTCGCGTGGGCGGCTGCAGCCGTCTACGGCGACCCGTCGAAACACCTCTCCGTCGTCGGTGTGACCGGTACGAACGGAAAGACGACCGTGACCCACATGATCGGCCACATCCTCACGGCGGCGGGTGTTCCGGGGGCCGTCGTGGGAACGATCGGTGCCAAGATCGGTGACGCCGAGCGAACGGTGGCCAGGACCACACCGGAGGCGTCCGACCTCCAGCGGCTTCTCGCCGAGATGGTCGAGGAGGGCATCGAGGTCACGGCCATCGAGGTCTCCAGCCACGCTCTCAGCCTTCATCGCGTCGACGCGGTGCGTTTCAGGGTCGCTGGGTTCACGAACCTGATGCAGGACCATCTGGATTTCCACGGCACGATGGACGCGTATCTGAAAGCCAAGGCGAGCCTCTTCACATCGAAGAGATCCGACCATGCGGTGATCATGATCGACGGCGAGGCGGGAGCCGCGATCGCGGCGGCGACCGACGTGCCGACGACGACGGTCGCCGTCACCCGCGAGGCAGATGTCACCGCCTCCCACCTCGTCGAAATGTTCTCGGGCTCCACATTCACCGTCGAGACGACGGAGGGGACCTTCCCCATCGAGCTACCGATGCCGGGGCGATTCAACGTCGCCAACGCGCTGATGGCGACTGCGATCGCCCTTCAGCTCGGCATCGATCCCGGGGCGATCGCCGGAGGCCTCGCATCGGTCGGAACCATCCCGGGACGGTTCGAACGCGTGGAATCCGCTTCGGGGTTGGACGTGGTCGTCGACTACGCACACACCCCCGACGCCGTCGATGCCGTGGTCGACGCCGCCCGGCGCCTCTCTCCGGGACGGGTGATCGTCGTCCTCGGAGCCGGTGGAGACCGGGACCGGGAGAAACGTCCCGCCATGGGGCGGGCGGCCGGCCGCGCCGATCTCGCGATCCTGACTTCGGATAACCCTCGTTCGGAGGATCCGTCGACCATCATGGAGGCCGTGAGAAGCGGAATGCCGCCAGAGTCCGCGGTGCTCGAGGTCCCCGATCGCCGCATCGCCATCCGGACGGCCCTCGAAGCGGCCGACCCCGGCGACGTCGTGCTGATCCTGGGAAAGGGTCACGAGACCGGACAGGACTTCGGCGAGCGGACCGAACCGTTCGACGACCGCGTGGTCGCCCGGGAGGAACTGGCGGCGATCGTCGCGGGGGAGTCGGCATGACCGGCCCGCTCGATTGGACGCTCGCAACCGTCGCCTCGGCCACCGGGGGCGTCGTCGCAGGCGACCCGCAGATGCCCATCCACTCGGTCTCGACCGACTCGCGGTCGCTCGGAGCGGGCTCCGTGTTCGTGGCCATCCGCGGTCAGAACCACGACGGGCACGACTACGCATCCGAAGCCGTGGCGACGGGTGCCGTCGCCGCACTCGTCGAACGCGGGACACACCCCGATCTCATCCCGAGGGTGGACGTCGAGGACACCGGCCGGGCGCTGCGAGATCTCGCGGCGCATCGAAGGACCGAACTCGAGATGCCCGTCGTGGCGATCACCGGATCGACGGGAAAGACCTCCACCAAGGACCTCCTGGCTGCGGCCGTTCCCGGCTCGTGGGCATCGCCCCGTTCGTACAACAACGAGGTCGGAGTGCCCCTCACGGTGCTCACCGCCCCGTCCGACGCCACGGCCCTCATCCTCGAAGTCGGGTCGCGCGGCGTCGGGCACATCACCTGGCTCATGCCCGTGATCCGGCCCGCCGTTGCCGTCATCACCAACCTCGGGGTCGTTCACCTGGAGACGTTCGGATCGCGCGACGCCGTCGCCGACGGCAAGTGGGAACTCGTCGCCGGCCTCTCCGAAGGAGGGATCGCCGTCCTCCCGGACGACGAGCCTCGTCTCGATCGTCCCCATCCCGGGCCGACCGTCACGTTCGGAGAGCAGCCGACGGCGCTGTTCCGCGTCGCATCGACCACGCTCGACGACAACGGCAGACCGACGTTCAACATCCACGCATGCGGACGGGTGATGCCGGTGACGCTGTCGATGACCGGAGCCCACAACGCCGTCAACGCCGCCGCCGCGCTCGCAGCCGCGGTCGCCATCGGGATCGATCCGGAAGCGGCCGTGGGCGGTATGGAGCACGCCGTCGCATCGCCGTGGCGAATGGAGATCCTCAGAGGACGCTTCACCGTCGTCAACGATGCGTACAACGCCAACCCGACGTCGATGGAGGCCGCGCTCAGAACGGTCGCGGCGATGCCCGGAAAGTCGTACGCGATCCTCGGCGAGATGGCAGAGCTCGGTTCCGTCACGACCGAGGAACACGATCGGATCGGGAGGCTCGCGTCGGACCTCGGCTTCGCAGGCGTGAGCACAATCGGCCCGGACCACGGCCTGGCAGAAGCCGCGGGAGGAGTGAACCTGACCACCGCCGACGACGCGTTCGGATGGGCGCTCGAACGGATCGGAGACGGGGACCTCGTCCTCGTGAAGGGATCCCGATCGGTCGGTCTCGAGAACCTCGCGCGACGGCTGGCCGAGGAGGCCGGGGCATGATCCAGCTCCTCCTCGCAGCGACCATCTCATTCGCCTTCACGATCCTCGTGACGCCGATCGCGATCCGGGTGCTCCGCAACCACAGCATCGGCCAGTTCATCCAGGAAGACGTGCGCGGCCACATGCACAAGCGCGGCACGCCCACGATGGGCGGCGTCGTCATCATCATCGGCACCCTGTTGGGATACGTCGGAGCCCACTTCCGGTTCTTCACCCTCGGCGAAGGCATCGATCTGACGATGCACGCGTTCGCTCCGGAAGGGTGGCTCGCCGTTCTCGCCCTCGTGGGCATGGGGGTCATCGGGTTCCTCGACGACTTCGTCAAGTACGCCAGGAAGCACAACCAGGGACTCTCGAAGCGGTGGAAGTTCCTCGGCCAGCTGGCGATCGCCGCCGCTTTCGCCTGGGGCGCGGGACGGATCGGTGTCTCCACCGAACTGTCCTTCGTTCGACCGCTCGGAATCGACCTCGGCCCGATCCTCTACTTCCTCCTCGTTCTGTTCATGCTCACGGCGGCGGCCAACGCGGTGAACCTGACGGACGGACTCGACGGTCTCGTCGCCGGCTCGGTCTCCCTCGTCGCCGGGGCTTACGTGTTGATCTCCTTCTGGCAGTTCAGGAACATCGCCTACTACTTCATGGACATCAGCGGGGCGTTGGATCTCGCGCGCTTCTCCGCTGCGATCGTCGGCGCGGCGCTCGGGTTCCTCTGGTGGAACGCCGCGCCGGCCAAGATCTTCATGGGAGACACCGGGTCCCAGGCACTCGGCGGTGCACTTGCAGCCCTCGCGCTGCTCACGAACACGCAACTCCTCCTCATCCTCCTCGGAGGTCTCTACGTCGTCGAAACGCTCTCCGTCATCGGGCAGGTCTTCTCGTTCCGCGTCTTCGGGCGTCGCATCCTCCGGATGGCGCCGATCCACCACCACTTCGAGCTGCGCGGGTGGCCGGAAACGATGGTCATCGTCCGGTTCTGGATCCTGGCAGGCATCATGGTCGCGCTCGGTGTCGGCGTGTTCTACGCGGACTTCTTGACCGTCTCCGGCGGGGGGACACCGTGACCGTGCTCGTGCTGGGGGCCGCCGTCAGCGGTGTCGCCGCCGCGCGGCTCGCCCGGCGACTCGGGAACGAGGTCGTCGCATACGACCGCTCAGACGAGGCGGTCACCATGCTCCGGGAGGAGGGTTTCCCGGTTCACTCGGGAGCTTGGGACGACCGCTCCCTCGAAGGCGTGGATCGCGTGGTCGCCTCACCCGGCTTCCCCGAGACGTCCGCCCCCATCCAGAGCGCCCTCGCGGCCGGCATCCCGGTCGTCAGCGAACTCGAATTCGGAGCGCTTCATCTCCCGGCCCCGTACGTCGCCGTCACCGGGACGAACGGGAAGACGACGATCACCACGGTCATCACCGACATGCTGAACGCGAGCGGGGTGACCGCGGTCGCCGCGGGGAACATCGGCACACCCGTGTGCGATCTCAGTGCAAGCGCGGCGTCGGTGTTCGTGCTCGAGGCATCGAGTTTCCAACTGCGGTTCATCGACCGGTTCCATCCAGTCGCTGCAGGAATCGTGAACATCGCGGCGGATCACCTCGATTGGCACGGAACCGCCGAAGCCTACGCCCGGGCCAAGGCCCGGATCTTCACGAACATGTCGGGCGAGGATCTGATCGTCTACAACGCCGACGACGACGGGGCAACGGCCGCGATCGCCACCGCGACCTGTGCAACCATGCCGGTCAGCGGCGTCCGCGTCCCCGAAGGGGGAGCGGGCCCATCCGGCGACGCGCTTGTGATCGGAGGGCGTCGCCATCGGGTGGCGTCGACGGATCCCACGTGGATGGTCGATCTCGTCATGTCGGCCGTCATCGCCGGAGCGGTCGGTGCCACGGAGGAGGGAATCGGATCGGTCCTCTCCACGTTCCATTCCGGCGAGCATCGAAGGAGGGTCGTCGCCCGGATCGACGGGGTCGCGTGGATCGACGACTCGAAAGCGACGAACCCGCACGCCGCCAGAGCCGCCGCATCGGCCTACCCGAGCGTCATCCTCCTCGCAGGAGGACGCAACAAGAATCTCGACCTCTCGACGGTCGCTCCCGACACGGTCCGGCACGTCGTCGCCTTCGGCGAGGCCGGGCCGGAGGTGGCGGGCGCCGTCGACCGGCCGGTGACGGTGGTTCCCGATCTCGCCGGTGCCGTCGAGGCCGCAGCCCGGATCGCCCGACCCGGCGACACCGTGTTGCTCGCCCCCGGATGCGCGAGCTTCGACGAATTCGAGTCGTACGCCGCCAGGGGAGATCGGTTCGCGAACCTCGTCGAGCAGACGGGAGCGGCGAAATGACGGGAAGGACGACCCCGTTCGACCATGCTACGCGCATGACCGAGCCCGCTCCGACACCGACCATCGTCCAAGACGCCGACGAGCGAGTCTCGACGCGCGACCAGATCCGTGAGGAACGGGCCGCCCGTGCTCTCCACCTGAGGGATCGCAGAACGGTGTTCATCGTCGTCCCCGTGATCATGCTGCTGATCGTGGGCCTCGGAGCGATGCTGTCGGCGAGCTCGGTGGTGGCCATTCGCGAAACGGGCGATCACCTCTTCTACATCAAGCGCCAGATCATCTGGGTCGGCCTGGGGCTCGCCTCGCTCGTGATCTTCTCGAAGGTTCCCTACCGGTGGTACCGGACCTTCGCACTCCCCATCTTCCTGGTTGCCGTCATCGGCCTCCTGGCCACGCTCGTCGTCGGCGACGTGCGCGGAGGTGCCAGACGATGGATCGAGGTCGGGCCGCTGACGATCCAGGCATCCGAGTTCGCCAAGATCGCAACCATCATCCTCCTCTCCGCCGTCCTCGCCAAGAAGGAGCGCCTGCTCGACCGCTTCCCCCACTTCATCCTTCCCGTCGTGACGATCCTCGGCGTCGTCTCGGGTCTGCTGCTCCTGCAGCCGGACTTCGGGACGGCACTGCTCATCGGCGTGTCGGCGTTCGCCGTCCTGCTCGCATCCTCGGCGCCGCTCGGTTTCCTCGTCGGGCTCGGAGGTGTCGGGGGAGCTCTCGCCGTCGCCGGCGCGTTCGCCATGGACTACCGGAGAGACCGGATCACAGGGTTCCTCGATCCGTTCGCCGATCCGCTGGGGACCGGGCACCAGGCGGTCCAGAGTCTCGTGGCGTTGGGAACGGGAGGGTTGTTCGGTGTCGGTCTCGGGGCGAGCCGCGCACGATGGTCGTTCCTCCCGAACGCGCACACCGACTTCATCTTCGCGATCATCGGTGAGGAGACCGGGTTCATCGGAGCGATGCTCGTGATCGTGCTCTTCGCCGTGTTCGCAGCGGTCGGGATCCGCATCGCGCTCACGGCCCCCGACACGTTCGGACGGCTGCTCGCCGTCGGGATCGTCTCGTGGCTCACGTTCCAGGCACTGGTCAACATCGGCGGGGTCGTCGCGGTGCTCCCGATCACCGGCGTGCCGCTCCCGTTCGTGTCGTCGGGAGGGAACGCCATGATCGTGAGCCTGGGTGCCGTCGGCATGCTCATCAACATCTCACGATCGAGCGGTGTGGAGTCGGTATCGCCGTGACCTATGCGTTCGCCGCGGCCGGCACGGGAGGCCACATCTATCCGGCTCTCGCCGTCGCTCGCTCGCTGGTCGAATCGGGTGTGCCGGTCCGTGACGTCGTGTTCTTCGGCGGCGACCGTCTCGAGACGCGTGCCGTTCCGGACGCGGGGTTCGAGTTCATCCAACTCGACGTGCGAGGGCTGAAGCGCTCCTTCACCGTGCAGAACCTCACGATCCCCACCATGGTGCGTCGTGCGGCGAAGACCGTCGAAGGCGTGCTGGTGGAGCGACCTCCGGGGGTGCTCACCGTCTTCGGCGGGTACGTGACCGTTCCCGCTGCCATCGGCGCCGGGAAGGTGGGAATGCCGTATGTGATCCACGAGCAGAACGCCGTCCCCGGTCTCGCGAACCGATACGTGGCACGGCGGGCTGCCAGAACCCTCGCCGCGTTCGCTCCGGCTCTCGAGCGGCTTCCGGGTGCCGAGATCGTCGGAAACCCTCTGAGCTCCGAGTTCTCGTCGTTCGACCGCGGAGACCTGCGACCGGGCGCCATGCGTCGATACGGCCTCGATCCGGACCGACCGGTCGTCGGGATCGTCGGGGGCAGCCTCGGTGCCGCGTCGCTCAACGAGGTGGCGATCACCCTGGCCGGCGAACCCGGGCGAACATTCTCGATCCTGCATCTCACCGGCGTTGCCCACTACGACGAGATCGCTGCCGCCGCCGAGCAGGAATCGAACTGGGCCACCGTGGCGTTCGAATCGGACATGGCCGCCTTCTACGCAGCGTCCGACGTCGTGCTCTCGAGAGCCGGCGCGATGACCGTGAGCGAACTCGCTGCAACCGGGACGCCGTCGGTCGTCGTGCCGCTTCCCGCAGGCAAGGGCTATCAGGGACGCAACGCCGACGACCTCTCCCGGGCGAAGGGGACCATCATCATCGACCAGGAGGAGGTCGGAGAGGTACCCGGGATCCTCCGCAGCCTCGTCGCGGACCCGGACCGGCTCGCGACGATGCGAGCGGGCGCGCTGTCCGTGGCCAGACCGGACGCCGCTCGGCATGTCGCAGCGATCGTGAAGGAGGTAGCCGGTGACTGAGCTCTCGACCGTGAAGATCGACGAGATCGATTCGATCCACCTCATCGGCGTCGGAGGATCCGGGATGTCCGCCCTCGCGAAGCTCCTCGCTCAGCGCGGGATCCGCGTGACCGGATCCGACCTGAAGCCCTCCGATGTCGTGGACGCTCTCACCGACGTCGGCGTAGACGCCTGGATCGGCCATCGGCCCGAGCGGATGGGAGGCACCGACGTGGTCGTCGCCTCGTCGGCCGTTCCGGACCGCGACGCCGAACTCGTCGCCGCCCGGGAAGCGGGAGTGCCGACGGCCCGGCGACCCGCGCTCCTGCGCGGGCTCACGGCCTCGATGCCGACGATCGGGTTCTCGGGCACGCACGGCAAGACGTCCAGCACGGCGATGGCGGTCGCTGCGTTGCGCGCCTGTGGCCGCGATCCGTCTTTCATCGTCGGAGGAGAGATCGCGGACCTGAACACGGGCGCCCATCTCGGCTCCGAGGACCTTCTCCTGCTCGAAGCGGACGAGGCGTTCGGAACGTTCCGGCATCTGCACTTCGCCGCTCTGGGCGTGACGAACATCGAATCGGACCACCTCGACTACTACGGGACGGTGACGGCGGTGGAAGAGGCGTTCGCCCAGGTCGCCGGGCGAACGGGCGGCCCGGTCGTCGGATGCGTCGATGATCCGGGTGTCCGGCGCCTCGCCGAACGGGCTCCGGTCATCGGGTACGGAACCGCGGACGATGCGACATGGAGGATCAGCGACGTGCGAGGCGGAGCCGAGCCTTCGTTCACGCTCACCGGACCGACGGGACCGCACGCCGTGCACCTCCGTCAACCGGGGATGCACGTGATCCGGAACGCCGCCGGGGTGCTCTCGATCTTCGGCGAGCTCGGTCTGGACGTCGAATGCGCGATCGCCGGGCTCGAGACGTTCGGCGGCGTGCGTCGCCGCTTCGAGATGAAGGCGAAGGTAGGGGGCGTCACGTTGATCGACGACTATGCCCACCATCCCACCGAGGTGGCGTCGACGGTCGCCGCGGCGAGAGCGATGACCGACGGCCGGGTCTGGGTGGTGTTCCAACCCCATCGATACACCCGGACGGCGAATCTGGCTCCGATGTTCGGTGCGCCGCTCGCCGACGCCGACCGCATCGTGGTCACCGACGTGTACGGAGCCGGCGAGCGTCCGGAGCCCGGCGTGACCGGGAAACTCGTGGCAGAAGCGGTACGGGCGAGCGGCGGCGCGGTCACCTACATCCCCCGGCTCGGGGACGTCTCGGAGTGGATCGTCGGAGAACTCGACGAGGGCGACACGGTCATCCTGATGGGCGCCGGGGACGTCGCAACGATCTGGACGGACCTCGCCGACCGGCTCGGAGAAGGATCGTGAGTACGAATCCAGTCTCGATACGGGGTGTTCGGGCCGACGTGCCACTGGCTCCCATGACGAGCTACAAGCTCGGGGGGCCGGCCGCCTGGTACGTGGAGATATCGGACGAAGCGCATCTCTCCGAGGTGCTCGGTTCGCTGAGCGACGACGTCGAGGTTCTCATCCTCGGACGTGGGACCAACCTCCTCGTCTCCGACCGGGGGTTCCCCGGGCTGGTCCTCCGTCTGGCGGGGGCGTTCCTCGCCGTCACCGTCGATCCCGACGGCCTCGTGCACGCGGGCGGGGCGGCACCGATGCCCCGGGTGGCGCGAACGGCGGCGGATGCAGGGTGCTGTGGTCTCGAGTTCATGGTCGGCATCCCCGGAACCGTCGGGGGCGGGGTGATGATGAACGCGGGCGGTCACGGAAGCGACGTCGCCCACCGACTCGTCTCCGCAGCGATCATCGACCGGTCGAGCGGGATCCGTGTGGAACGGCGGGTCGAAGACCTCGACCTTTCGTACCGGCACTCGAACCTCGGGTCGAGCGACATCGTGGTTTCGGCCCTGTTCAGAACCGACCCGTGTGGTTCGAGCGAAGCCGAGGAGCGGATACGGGAGATCACGCGATGGCGCAAGGAGCATCAGCCGGGCGGAACGTTCAACGCCGGATCGGTGTTCAAGAACCCGGCCGGGGACGCCGCCGGGCGGTTGATCGATCGAGCCGGGCTCAAGGGACTCCGCTGCGGTGGTGTCGCCGTGTCGGAAATGCACGCCAATTTCCTCGTGGCCGACGAACATGCCACCGCACAGGACGTGTGGAACTTGATCTGGTCCGTGCGCCGGCGGGTCGCCGAGTCGGAGGGGGTCTGGCTGACCCCCGAGATTCGATTCGCCGGACCGTTCGAACGCTCGGGCGACGAGGACCTTGGACCGGGGGCGGAAGCGTGAAGACGATGGATCATCGCATCGCCGAACGGCGACACAAGGTGAGCGAGGACAAGGCGCGTGGGCGACTCCGCATTCTCCTCTGGATGGTCGGCGCCGCAACGGTCGTCGGGATGTTGCTCTGGCTCGTGACCTCTCCGCTGCTCTCGATCAGAACGATCACGGTCACCGGGGCCGACCGATCCGATCCCGGGGCGCTCGCCGCGAGCGTCGGTGCCGAGGTCGGGATACCGACGATCACCGTGCGGACCGGGAGCATCGAGCGAGCGGTTGCGGCCGATCCGTGGATCTCCGACGCCCGGGCGACGGTGTCCTGGCCCGGGACGATCGAGATCGACGTCGTGGAACGAACACCGGTGGCCTCGATCGCCACACCCGATGGGGCGTTCCTGGTCGCCGTCGACGGCACCCTGCTCGAACGAGCCGACACGGGGGTCGTTCCGCCGGTGATCGAGACCGATTCGAACGGCTCGCTCCGGCCGGGCGATCGCGTCGACCGCGGAGCGACGCAAGGAGCGGTCACGTTCCTCGGGGCTCTGCCGACGTCGCTGCGACGAGCGGCTTCGGTGACGGTGACGGGGGACACGGTGAACGCCACCGTCGCCGGCATCAGGATCGTGATCGGCCGTCCGATCGACATGGAGGCGAAAGCCGCCGCCGTGGCTGCTCTGCTCAACGACGGCATCGATCCGGGGAGCGAGATCAACGTGACGGCGCCGACGCGTCCCGCGGTGGCCCCTCCTCAATCTCAACTGGAAGGTGAGACAACAGAGGTAGAAGAGTCTCAACCTTCAGACTAACCTTACAACTACCTGCGCGGGAGGCCCAGTACAAATGACCGATCCAAAACTCAGTCCCCACACCTATCTGGCCGTGATCAAGGTCGTTGGTGTCGGCGGTGGCGGCGTGAACGCCGTGAACCGGATGATCGAGGCCGGCGTCGGCGGCGTGGAGTTCATCGCCGTCAACACCGACGCGCAGGCGCTCATCATGTCGGATGCCGACCTCAAGCTCGACATCGGACGCGAATCGACTCGCGGCCTCGGAGCCGGTGCGAATCCCGAGGTAGGGAGAGAAGCCGCGGATGAGCATCGAGCGGAGATCGAGGATGCGCTCACCGGTGCGGACATGGTCTTCATCACCGCAGGCGAAGGCGGCGGGACCGGGACGGGTGCCGCACCCGTCGTCGCCGAAGTAGCCCGTTCCCTCGGTGCGCTCACGGTCGGAGTCGTGACGCGCCCGTTCGGATTCGAGGGCCGGAGACGGTCCGTCGCAGCCGAACAGGGAATCCAGACCCTGAAACAAGCCGTCGACACGCTGATCATCATCCCGAACGAGCGTCTGCTCGAGATCGCCGACCAGACCACCCCGGTCGTGGAGGCGTTCCGCATGGCCGATGAGATCCTCACGAACGGCGTCAAGGGGATCACCGATCTCATCACGACGCCCGGGCTGATCAACGTGGACTTCGCCGACGTCAAGACCGTCATGTTCGAAGCGGGGTCCGCGGTGATGGGCATCGGCCAGGCCACCGGTGACAGTCGCGGACAGCAAGCCGCTGAGAAAGCGATCTCCAGCCCGCTTCTCGAGACGTCGATGGACGGGGCCCGCGGTGTCCTTCTCTCGATCGCCGGCCCGAGCGACATGAGCCTGTACGAGGTGTCCACAGCCGCATCGATCGTCGCCGACCACTCGGATGCCGAAGCGAACATCATCTTCGGAGCGGTCGTGGACGACTCGCTCGGTGACGAGATGAGGGTGACGGTGATCGCCGCGGGCTTCGAGCGAGAGAGCGACCGGTCGGCATTCCAGTCGGCCCCGACGGTCAGTTCCCCGATCGTCCGGTCGTCCCCACCCGCATCGTCCGCGTTCGATGAAGGCACCGACGAGATGGAGATCCCCGGCTTCGTGAAGGGATGATCCGCCCCGCGGGATTCCGCGGTGCGTTCTTCGGAGATACCTCCGATGGGAACGGACGGGACGATCCCGTCGCTCGCCGAAGCATCTCGGAAGCGTTGGGCATCTCCGCAGACTGGGCATTCACGGAACAGATACACGGCGGCACGGTCGTGCTCGTGGATGAACCGGGACTCGCCGGTCGCTCCGACTGCCTGATCACCGAGCAACCCGACCTGCCGATGACGATCGCGACGGCCGATTGCCTCCCGATCATCGTCGAGGGAGACCGGTCGGTTGCCATCCTCCACGCCGGATGGCGGAGCATCGCCGCCGGGATCATCGACGCCGGGCTCTCGGCGATGGACGCGCTCGGCGACACGCCGCGGCGCGCTGCGATCGGTCCATCCATCGGGCCGTGCTGCTACGAAGTCGGAGACGAAGTTCGGGCAGCCGTCGGCGGGTACGGAGCGACGACGACGGCCGGGGGCAAGAGCGTCGATCTGTGGTCGGCCGCCGCCGACCTCCTCGAGGGCGTGGACGTGTGGAGAAGCGATCTGTGTACCTACACGGACACGGCCTACTGGTCGTATCGTAGGGATGGGACGAAGCGACGACAGGTAGCTGTGGCATGGGTACCGGGGAACTGAACGACGTGAGAGAGCGGGTCGCAGGGGCGGCACGCCGGGCCGGGCGAGACCCGCTCGACGTTCGGCTCCTGGCGGTGTCGAAGGGCCGGCCGGACGACGCCGTGCGAGAACTGTACGACGCGGGCCAGCGCGCCTTCGGAGAGAATCGTCCGCAAGGTCTCGTCGCACGGATCCAGGGGAACCTTCCAGACGACATCGAATGGCACTTCATCGGGAACGTGCAGCGCCGTGCGGTCAAGGTCATCGCTCCTCCCATCGTCCTTCTCCACTCGCTCGATCGAGACAGCGTCGTCGAGGCATGGGGGAGGCTCGACGATCCGCCCCCCGTCCTCATCGAGGTGAACATCGGGTCCGAACCGCAGAAGCACGGGTTCGAGCCGGAGCAGGTCGGCCGGGCGGCCGACCATGTGGCCGGCCTCGGGATCCCGCTGCGTGGGCTCATGATCATCCCCCCACGGGTTCGAGAAGCCGAGGAGGCCCGCCGCTGGTTCTCGGAACTACGCGAACTCGGGGAGCGGCTTCGCCTCGACCACCCGTCGGCGATCGAGCTGTCGATGGGCATGACCGACGACTTCGAAGTAGCGATCGAGGAAGGTTCAACCATCGTTCGCGTGGGACGGGCTATCTTTGAGGCTGCACCGAGCACACGTAACGACCGAACCCCTGAGGATTGACTATGGCAACGTTCTGGCAAAAGACGCTCTTCTACCTGGGGCTCGTCGACGACGACACCCCGGACGCGGACCAGGCCGGACCGGTCGTTGCTCCTGCGACGTCCGCTGCGGAAGCACCGCGCGTTGTAACGGCGCGACCACCGGGAAGCGTCGCCGGTCGCCGCGTCGATCCCCCATCGACCCGGAACCGAACCCAGACGTCGTGGGAACACCGCGAGGCGGGCGTGTACGTGCAGCCCGGGAGCCAGGCGGCCCACCCGCTCGAATCCGTGCCGGCGACGACGGCCGAAACCGACGTCATCGTTGCCCGGAACTTCTCCGACGCCCAGGTACTCGCCGACGGGATCCGATCGGGACGGGCGATGGTGCTCGATCTTCGCAGCACCGAGCCGGAGATGGTGAGGCGTCTCGTAGATTTCACCTCGGGCCTCACCTATGCGCTCGACGGGAAGATGGCGAAGATCTCCCAGGGTGTGATCCTCGTCACACCGGCAGGCGTAACCGTCAGCACCGAGGAGCTGGACCGGCTCGCGACCCTCGGTCTCTACCGGTCGCACTGATCCGTGCTCAGCCTCCTCTGCAGCGTGCTGAGACTCGCCGTCTGGGTCATCATCGCCTGGATCGTGCTCAGCTACGTCGTCGCCTTCGGCAGGCTCGGTTGGGACCACCCGGTGCGACGCCTCTACGACGGACTGTCGAAAGGAATCGAGCCGTTCATGCGGCCCATCCGGACCGCGATCCCGCCCGTGCGGCTGGGGGGAGCCGCGCTCGATCTCTCCCCGCTCATCCTCATCCTCGGATTGAACGTGGTGATCTGGCTGATCTGCCGCTGATCATGCCCTCGCGACGCTGACGGCGACGCTCCTGCCGTCGATGTCGATCGTTTCGGCGTCCACCGCATCGTCGCGCACGATCTCGGAAGCAAGCACCTCGCCGGCGATGAGGCCGCGGTGACGGTCGAACGCCGCCGAGACGACGTCGTCCGGCGACGCCCAACGCACGACGATGCGATCGGTGACGGCCAGACCGCCGGAGCGGCGGATCATCTGGATCCGGTTCACGAGCTCGCGTGCCATGCCTTCGACGATGAGATCCTCGTTGAGCTCCGTGTCGAGAGCGACGGTAAACGGCCCGTCGGCGGCCACGATGACTCCGATCCGCGGCGTCCGTTCCACGACGACGTCGTCGACCGTGAGCGTCGAGCCGAGGACGGTGAGCGTTTCCCCCTCGACGAGCCGGACGACGGCTGCATCATCGAGATCGGCGATGGCCGCCGCGACGGTCTTCGTTTCCTTGCCGAACCGCGGACCGAGACGCCGGAAGTCGGCCTTGGCGGATAGTTCGACGAGGTCCGACTCTTCGGAGCCGACCTCGACGCGGCGGACGTTCAACTCCTCGGAGATCAGCGCGGCGTGTCGACGGATCGCGTCCTGGAGGGACGCCTCCCTGGTCACGATCGTGACGGTCTCGAGCGGCTGCCTGACACGGATCTCGTTGCGTTTGCGCAGGCCGCGGCCGAGGTTGACGACGGTGCGCACAGCGGCCATGTCCGCCTCGAGAGCGGTATCGATCAGGCGTGTGTCGGCGTTCGGATAGTCGAGCAGATGCACGCTCGCCGCGTTGCCCGTCTCGTCCGGTCGAACGAGACGCTGGTAGATGTCTTCAGCCATGAACGGCAGCACGGGAGCGGCAACCGTCGCGAAGGTCGTGAGGACCTCGTGCAGGGTCGCGAAAGCAGCGAGCTTGTCGCTCTCGTCCGCCCCTCCCCGATGGGACCAGAACCGGCGCCGCGTCCTTCTGATGTACCAGTTGGTGAGATGCTCGATGAAGCCGATGATCGGAGGAGTCACGGCGAAGAGGCGATACGCCTCCATCTCGCGGTTGACGGTGGAGATCAGTGTCTGAAGCACCGAGAGGATCCAGCGGTCGATCTCCGGTCGATCGGGGATGGGGGGAGCGGACGCGAGATCCGCGTCGGTGATCCCGTCGGCCTCCGCGTACGTCGTGAAGAACGAGAACGCGTTCCACCAGGGGAACAACACGGTCCGAACGACCTCGCGAACGCCGTCTTCCGAGAACCGTAGCGGGTCGGCTCGAACGACCGGCGAGTTGATGAGATACGCACGGAGCGCGTCGGCACCGAACGCGTCGATGACGTGCGTCGGATCCGGATAGTTCTTCAGACTCTTCGACATCTTGCGCCCATCCTCGGCGAGGACGAGACCGGTCACGACGCAGTTCTGGAACGGGGCTTCGTCGAAGATGCCCGTGGACATGATCAGGAGCGTGTAGAACCACCCGCGCGTCTGGTCGAGGCCCTCGGCGATGAAGTTCGCCGGGAAGCCTCGCTCGAAACGCTCCTTGTTCTCGAAGGGATAGTGAACCTGGGCGTACGGCATCGACCCGGAATCGAACCAGGTGTCGAGAACCTCGGGAACGCGCCTCATCGTCCCGTCGCAGGCCGCACACGGCCATGTGATGGGATCGAGGATGTGCTTGTGGAGATCATCGGTCCAGACGCCGCTCAGGGCCTCCAGCTCGTCGCGCGACCCCAGGCACACCGCCTCGTCGCATGAGTCGCACTCCCAGATCGGGATCGTGGTGCCCCAGAACCGGTTGCGGGAGATCGCGTAGTCCCGCGCATCCTCCAACCAGTTCCCGAACCGCTTCGAGCCGACGTAGTCGGGCACCCAGCGGATGGTCTCGTTGAGCGCCACCATCCGATCCTTGATCGACTCGACGTTCACGTACCAGCTGGGAACCGCCTTGTAGATGAGGGGGGTGTCGGTGCGCCAGCAGAACGGGTAGCTGTGGACGATCGTCTCCGAGTGGACGAGCACACCGCTGCGGCGCAGCAGATCGAGGAGGACCGGATCTGCCGCCTTGACGTGGAGACCCGCAACCTCAGGGACGGCATCCGTGAAACGCGCTTCGAAGTCGACGGGATCGACGAGCGCGGTGATCCCCGCAGCGCGGAGCGCAAGGAAGTCCGCCTCCCCGTAGGCGGGTGCCGTGTGCACCAGTCCCGTGCCGTCCTCGGTGGTCACCTCGTCCATGGCGATGACGCGGAACGCCCCGTGCTCGCGCTCCGCCTCGAAGTACGGGAACGGCGGCTCGTACGAGATCCCGAGGAGATCGCGGCCAGTGGCTTCGCCGACGACGTCCGGCGGATCGTCCCGCCAGATCGATCCGACGCGCTCCGCTGCGACCCAGTAGTGATCCCCGTCGTCGGAGACGCGCACGTAGCCGATGTTCTCACCGACGGCGACGGCGAGATTTCCGGGAAGCGTCCACGGGGTCGTCGTCCACACGAGGAGATAGTCACCTTCTTCGGCGTAGCGGTTCCCTTCGGTGACCTTGAGCCGCAGGGTCACGGAGGGATCTTCGACGTCGCGATACCCGCCGAGGTTCACTTCGAAGTTCGACAGCGTCGTAGCCGCACCCCACGAATAAGGGAGCACCTTGAACGCCTTGTAGATCAGCCCCCGATCCCAGAGCTGCTTGAAACCCCACCAGACGGACTCCATGAACTCGACGTCCATGGTCTTGTAATCATCTTCGAAGTCGACCCAGCGGCCGATGCGCCGCGTGATGTCGTACCAGTCCGTCGTCGTGTTCTCGACGAGCGCACGGGCGGCCTCGTTGAACCGGGCAACTCCGTACTCCTCGATCTCCCTCGGTCCCGACACGCCGAGCCGCTTCTGGACCTCCATCTCGACGGGGAGGCCGTGCGTGTCCCATCCGAAGCGTCGCTCGACGCGGTGCCCCCGCATCGTCCAGTATCGGGGAACGATGTCCTTCACGACTC
Organism: Acidimicrobiia bacterium; assembly: GCA_029939995.1. Classification (GTDB taxonomy): domain Bacteria; phylum Actinomycetota; class Acidimicrobiia; order Spongiisociales; family UBA5794; genus JAHEEL01. Next base: position 20,458 of record JAOZRW010000010.1, read on the forward strand.
CCTGGAGGATGTGCCCGTAGTGGGGACTCCCCGTGGCGAACGGCGGCCCGTCGTAGAACGTGTACTCGGAGTCCGGCGAGCGCATCTCGACGGACCTGCGGAACGCGTCGGTCCGGTCCCAGAGAGCGAGGACGCGAGCGTCGAGCTCGGGCAGATCGACCCCGGGCGCTACACGGGAGAAGGGAGATGCTGGTTGCTGGTCGTTCACGGGTCCTCCGGCGTTGCTGTCATCGCCGGGACGAGGTGGCCCGCGGTACCACCCGGCTTGCCGATCATACGACCGACCGCTCATCGGCTCCGTCACGGTGGAGTGATCCGGCGAGTTCTACACCCGCGATCGCGGGTTCTTCTCGCTGCTCGGGGGTGATGTCTTCCGGTGCGTGGCCCGGGCTCTCACCATCTCCGGGTCGCTGTGGCCACGTGATCACCGGGAGCACGTCCCCGTCATCGCACGGAGAAGGGTATCAGCCGGTCGTCCTTGTGGAAGGACTACCCGTTCGAACCGGGTACGTTGAGCCGATGAAACCGATCATCTCCCACGCCGACGGCGTCACCGTCCGGGTGCTGGTCGTCCCCGGTGCTTCCCGCACGGAGATCAAGGGACGACACGGAGACTCGATCAAGGTACGGGTCGCCGCGCCGCCCGAGGGAGGAAGAGCGAATCGCGCGGTGGTCGATCTGCTCCAGAACGTCGTGGGAGGGAAGGCCGAACTCGTCGGCGGCGCAACCTCTCGACGGAAGGTGATCCTCATCCGCGGCGTCGACGTGGCCGGTGCATCGGCGGCGTTGGAACGATGAGCGACGACATCACACGTTCCCGATGCTATCGTGCCCGCCCAAATCGGAGGGGACCATGGGCCGAGAACTTGCACCGTCCACGCTCGAACGTCTCGGGAAGAAACTCGAGGAGGAGCGTGTTCGGCTCGTTGGAATTCTGGAAGAGATCGAAGAGCGTCGGAAAGCCGGACGGCTCGCAGAGGGAGCGGCCGAGCACAATCCGGATCCGGAGAACGCCGACGGGGGTTCGCTTGCACTCGAGATGGAGATGGACATCTCCCTCGAACAGAACACGAAGGAACTCCTCGGCAAGGTGGTCCATGCGCAGGACCGCATGGAGAAGGGTCTCTACGGGATATGCGAAGTAACGGGGAAACCGATTCCGGTAGCGAGACTGGACGCCCTGCCGTACGCGACGACGACGGTGGAGGCCGAGACCCGGCTCTGAACCTCCGTCTGCTGGCGATCTCGATCGCCGCGGTGGTGGTGATCATCGATCAGGCTGCGAAGGCGTGGGCGCAACAGGCGCTCGCCGACGGGACGATCGTCGTGATCGACGGCGTCCTGAACTTCCGGCTCTTCTACAACACGGGCGCCTCGTTCTCCCTGTTCTCCAACGGCGGGGCGATCATCGGCCTCGTCGTCATCGGCGTGATCGTCGTCATCTTCTTCGCCCTTCGAGACGCCGGGAGGCGCCTCGAAGCGATCGCGCTCGGCTTGATCCTCGGCGGTGCCGTCGGGAATCTGATCGATCGCCTGGCACGTGGGAGCGGTTTCCTCGACGGCGCCGTCGTGGACTACATCCAGGTTCCCTTCTTCGCGACGTTCAACGGAGCCGACATCGCGATCAACGTGGGCGTTGCGCTCCTCCTCCTCGGCGTGTTCCTCAAACGATGACTCGCCGTCTGACGACACCGGACGACCTCGACGGTGTTCGCGCCGACCGGGTCATCGCAGTCCTGTGCGACGTCAGCCGGCGGGTCGCCCGCGCGACGATCGAGGCAGGCAAGGCCACACGGTCCGGACGACCGCTCGCGCCATCCGATCGGATCTCCGCCGGCGAGGTCATCGACGTCGACGTGCTCGTCGAGGATGATGCGGTCCTCCCCGACGTCATGGTCGACTTCTCGATCGCGTTCGAAGATGACGACGTCGTCGTGGTCGACAAGCCCGCGGGTGTCGTCGTCCATCCCGGTGCGGGACGGCCGTCGGGCACGCTCGCCAACGGACTCGTCGCCCGATACCCGCAGATCGCAGAACTCGGCGCCGAGTACCGGTGGGGGATCGTGCATCGCATCGATCGCGACACGTCGGGGCTGCTGATCGTCGCCAAGAACCCCGTCGCCTTCGAGCGCCTCCAGGCGGCGTTGAAGGATCGGGACGTGACGCGAGGCTATCTGGCGCTCGTAACGGGCCGGTTCGGCAACGCATCCGGGACGGTCGACGCACCCATCGGACGGGATCCCGCCCATCCGACCAAGATGGCGGTCATCGAGAAGGGACGCCCGGCGCGAACCCACTACCGCCGCCTCGCGCATTGGGACGATCACGACGTCACCTTCTTGGGCGTGAAACTCGAAACGGGGAGAACCCATCAGATCCGCGTGCACATGCGGGCGATCGGCCACCCGATCGTCGGAGACCCGGTGTACGGGCCCAGGGCCGGGATGCCGGGCGATCCCGGACGAACCTGGCTGCATGCGCGATCGCTCACTTTCGATCACCCGTCCGGCGGGGGCCCGATCACGGTCGAATCTCCACTCCCGCCGGACCTGACGGCGTCGATCGATCGCCTCGGCGCACCCGACCGAGGAGCGACGCCGTGAGCATCGAGATTGCGGTTTCGGCGCACCGGCCTAGATTGCAGACCAGGAGGTCCCATGTCCGTCCACTATGAACGCCTCTCGGCACTCGACAACTCGTTCCTGGCGCTCGAATCCCGATCGACCCACATGCACGTTGGAGCCGTCACGATCTTCGACTCCGGTTCGTTCGCACAGCCGGACGGCGGGATCGACGTGCAACTCCTCAGAGACTTCGTCGCGTCCAAGATGCACATGATCCCGAGATACCGGCAGCGTCTCGCACGGATCCCGATCGAGCAGTTCCCGGTGTGGGTCGACGACGATCACTTCACGATCGACTACCACATCCGGCACATCGGGTTGCCGCGGCCGGGCACCGACGAGCAGTTGAAGCAGATCGCGGGACGGCTCATGTCCCAGCAACTGGACCGGTCGAAGCCGATGTGGGAGATGATCGTGGTCGAGGGGCTCACCGACGACCGGTTCGCGATCGTCACCAAGATCCACCACTGCATGATCGACGGGCTCTCGGGCGTCGACCTCATGGCGGTGCTGATGTCGCTCGTGCCCACAACGGAGATCATCCCCGGGCCGGTGTACGAGCCGAGGCCCGCCCCCAACGGCACGGAGCTCCTCGTTCGCGAGACGACGCGGCGGATCACCGAATCGATCGGTTCGCTGCGCAGCCTTCCCCGCGTGGTCGCCAACGCCTCGAGCGTGGTCGACTCGCTCGGGGGGCGGCTGCAGGCCGTCGGCGCTTCGCTCTCATCGGGATGGCTCGTATCGACGGGGAAGACCCCGATCAACGGCGAGATCGGGCCCGGACGCCGCTTCGAGTGGGTCGACACGCCCCTCGACGACGTCAAACTCATCAAGAACACGTTCGGCGGGACGGTGAACGACGTGCTGCTGACGACCGTGGCCGGCGCCGTCCGGCACTTCCTCCTCACCCATCGCGACGTCGATGAGCGAGAACTGGAGAACACCGAGTTCCGCGTCATGGCCCCCGTGAGCGTTCGGGGGAAGGACCAGCACGGAACCCTCGGAAACCAGGTGGCGATGTGGCTTGCAGCGCTCCCCATCGACGACCCGGATCCGGTGCGGCGATTGGCGACGGTGCGTGCCGAGACCGAGCAGCTGAAGGAGACGAATCAGGCGCTCGGCGCCGCCACGCTCGTTCGGTTGTCGGCGGGTGCGCCGGCGACCCTCGTTGCGCTCGGGGCGCGACTTGCCTCGAACGCCCGTCCGTTCAACATGACGGTGACGAACGTGCCCGGACCGCAGTTCCCCCTCTACATGCTCGACGCGCGGCTTCGCGAGACCTATCCGCTCGTACCGCTGTGGGAGAGCCACGGCGTGGGTATCGCCATGTTCTCGTACGACGGATCCGTCGCCTGGGGAATCAACGGCGACTACCAGCTGATGCCCGATCTCGACCGATTCGGGGAGAGCGTCCTCGTGTCGTTAGCGGAACTCGTCGAAGCGGCGAAGAACGCTCCCGAACCGTCTGCCTCGGATGAGGAGACGGGGACTTCGAAGAAGCGGAAACGGCCGAAGAAGCGTCCGCCCCTCGGCACGACGTAGCGGCCCCGTTCAGCCGAAGAACGTCCTCGCGGTCTCGAACAGGCGCTCGGGCACGCCGCGGATCGATTCGACGGCCTCGCTGAGCGGAACCGGCTCGATGCACATCGAGCGCAGTGCGACCATGATCCCGGACTCCCCGTCGATAGCGAGATCGGCGGCCGCGACGCCGAAACGTGTCGCCAGCACCCGGTCGAACGCGGACGGCGTGCCGCCCCGTTGCATGTGCCCGAGGACCGAGACCCTGCTTTCGAAGCCGGTCCGATCCTCGATGGCGGCGGCGATGAGATAGCCGACACCGCCCAGACGGTCGAAACCGAACGCGTCCTTCCGATGCTCGACCGACTCGTAGCCGGCCGGGGGAGTGACGCCTTCGGCCACGACGACGATCGAGTACCGGATTCCCCTCCGGTGCCTCCGTTTGAGCGTGTCGACGATTTCGTCGATGTCGTAGTCGAACTCCGGGACGATGATCGCGTCGGCACCACCGGCGATGCCCGCATACGCGGCGATCCAGCCCTTCGTCCGGCCCATCACCTCGACGACGATGACGCGGTTGTGGGACTCGGCGGTCGTGGCCAACCGGTCGATCGCTTCGGTGGCGATCCCGACGGCCGTGTCGAATCCGAACGTCATGTCGGTCCCGCAGATATCGTTGTCGATCGTCTTCGGGACACCGACCACCGGCAGACCCTCCTTGGAGAGCTTGAGAGCGGACCGCAGCGTTCCGTCCCCACCGATGACGATGAGGCTGTCGATCCCGTTCGCGTTGATCGTCCGCTCGCACGAGGCGAATCCGTCACCGTGGACGTAGGGATCCATGCGCGAAGTTCCGAGGATCGTGCCGCCGCGCGTGAGGATCCCCCGTACTGCGTCGCGGTCGAGCGGAGTGATCTGGCCGCGCATGAGCCCTTCCCACCCGTTCATGATGCCGACCACTTCGGCATCGCGTTCCTGCGCACGGGCGACGACGCCGCGGATGACGGCGTTGAGGCCGGGACAGTCACCACCGGCGGTCAGGACTCCGAGGACGCTCATTGGACTCTCCAGTCGATCGATCCTACGACGAGCTCAATACAGGAACATCGGTTTGCCCGTGACGTGTCTGACCTTCGGACGGTAGTTCTTCGCGTCGTAGAGCTCGGTGATGTCGACCCGCTTGACACCCTCACCCGTGACCGAGATCGGGACGTGCGTGTAGGTGCCGCCGCGCAGCGACACCATCCGGCCCGACGCGCCTTCGATCGCGAGATCGGCCGCCATGACCGCGTAGTTCTGGGCGACCATCAGGTCGAGCGAGTCGGGCCGCCCGGAGCGCATCAGGTATCCGACCGTCTGATTCACGATTCCCTGGCCCGTCCGCTCCTTCAGCAACTCTCCGGTGAGCTGTCCGATCCCCCCGAGCTTGCGGTGGCCGTACGCATCGGCTTGACCGGAGAGCGCCATCTCTCCACCCAGGATGGTCGCCCCCTCAGAGATGGTGATCATGGCGTAGTTCGAGGGGTTGGCCTTCTTGTCCCGCATGATCAGGTCGGCGAGGTGGTCGATGTCGAACGGGACCTCGGAGATGAGCGCGCGGTCGACGCCGGCGAGATACGCGGTGACGAGGGATGTCTCTCCCGAGTAGCGGCCGAAGAGCTCCACGATCGCGATACGTTCGTGGCTTCCCGTGCTCGTCCGCAGGTTGTGGATGAACTCGACGCCGCGGGTCACCGCCGTGGAGAACCCGATGCAGTAGTCCGTGCCGTGCACGTCGTTGTCCATCGTCTTCGGGATGGCGATGACGGGGACGCCTTCCTCATGCATGCGGAGACCGTACGAGAGCGTGTCGTCGCCTCCGATCGGGATGAGGACGTCGATCTTCTTCTTCGCGATGACCCGCAGAATGTGATCCGTCACGTCGAACGGGCCGTCGCCCTCGGGCGGATCACCGAGGAAGCCGGGATAGGCATCGCGGGAAACCCGCGCCGGATTCGTGCGGCTCGTGTGGAGGAACGTTCCGCCGGTCCGATCGATCGTGCGGACGTTCACCGGGTCGAGATCGATGAAGCTCTCCGCCATCGACTGCGGATCCGCGGGATTCGCGTTCAGGAGGCCACCCCAGCCGCGTCGGATGCCGATCACTTGATGACCCTCGTGCGCGACCCGGTTCACGACGGACTTAATCGAGGGGTTGAGGCCGGGGACGTCGCCGCCGCCGGTCAGGATTCCGATACGCATGGTGGTGCTCCTCTGAATGTGGATCTGGGTCGAGGATAGGCCGGGACGGGGCGCAGCGAGAGCCGTCTCGCATGGCGCCGCGGGCCCTGCTTACATAGCTGTAGTTCGCTCACCGAGGAGTCGCGTTGCCCAGCGACCGATTTGCTCATCTCCATGTCCATTCCGAGTTCTCGATGCTCGACGGTGCCGCGCGGGTGAAAGACATGGTGCGAGCGGCCGCCGCCGACGATCAGCCGGCGATGGCGATCACCGACCACGGCGTGCTCTACGGCGTCATCGACTTCTACCGCGCCGCGACGGAGGTGGGAGTGAAACCCATCCTCGGCATCGAGGCCTACGTCACACCGGGGTCACGGTTCGACCGGCTGCCCCGCAGGGAAGACAAGCGGTACCACATGACCCTGCTCGCCGAGAACGAGACCGGGTACCGGAACCTCATGAAGTTGGCGTCCCGGGCCTACCTCGAAGGCTTCTACTACAAGCCGCGGATGGACCGAGAGCTGCTCGCGGAGCACCACGAGGGGATCATCGCTGCTTCGGGGTGCCTCGGAGGCCACGTCCCGCAGCTCCTCGCTCCCGACGGATCGAACGAGGAGGGGAACGTCGGGCAGGAGAGGGACTACGACGCCGCACTTGAAGCTGCAGCGATGTACCAGGACATCTTCGGCAAGGACAACTGGTTCATCGAGGTCCAGGACCACGGCATCGCAGGCCAGCAGCGGATCATGGACGACCTCCTCCGGATTTCCCGCGAGATCGGTGCGCCCCTGCTCGCCTCGAACGACAGCCACTACACCTACGCCCACGAAGCCGACGCCCACGACGTGCTCCTCTGCATCCAGACGGGGGCCAACAAGTCCGACGAGGACCGGTTCCGGTTCCAGTCGCAGGAGTTCTACATCAAGACGGCCCGCGAGATGCGCGATCTCTTCCCCGCCGATCGGTACCCCGGGGCGACGGACAACTCGCTGCTGATCGCCGAGCGCGTCGACCTCAACATCGAGTTCGGGAACATCCACCTGCCTCAGTTCCCCGTCCCGGAGGGGATGGACGAAGACGGCTACCTCCGGGAGCTCGTGATGGAAGGAGCGAAGCAGCGGTACGGGGAGCTGGACGACGACACCGTCCGGCGACTCGACTACGAGCTGCAGGTCATCGCGGAGATGGGCTTCTCGTCGTACTTCCTCATCGTCTGGGACCTTATCTCGCATGCACGCGAACGGGGGATCCGGACCGGACCCGGTCGGGGGAGCGCCGCAGGATCGATCGTCGCCTACTGCCTGAGGATCACCGACCTGGATCCGTTGCGATACGGGCTGATCTTCGAACGGTTCCTCAACCCCGGCCGGCGACAGATGCCGGACATCGACATGGACTTCGACGAGCGGTACCGGGGAGAGATGATCCAATACTGCGCCGAGCGGTACGGATCGGATCACGTCGCCCAGATCATCACGTTCTCGACCATCAAAGGGAAACAGGCGATCCGCGACGCCGCCCGTGTGCTCGGCCATCCCTACGGCGTGGGCGATCGCGCTGCGAAGTTGATGCCGCCTGCCATCCTCGGGAAGGATGCGACGCTCACCCAGTGTCTCGAGGATCCGGGACGGGAGGCGCCGCAGGCGGACCGGGACTACTACCAGGCCGCCGCGGGGCTGCGCGAGCTCTACGAATCGGATGCGATCACACGCGAGGTCGTGGACACGGCTCGGGGGCTCGAGGGACTGAGGAGGCAGGATTCGATCCATGCCGCCGCCGTGGTGATATCGCCGGATCCGCTCACCGACGTCGTTCCGTTGCAGCGGAAGGGGGAGGATGCGGAGATCGTCACCCAGTACGAGATGCATGCCGTCGAGTCTCTCGGCCTGCTCAAGATGGACTTCCTCGGTCTGCGAACGCTCACCACGATCGAGCGGGCGCTGGATCTGATCGAACGGAACTCCGGGGTTCGACCCGACATCGACTCGATCCCGCTCGACGATCCCGCCGTGTTCGAGATGTTCCAGCGCGGCGACTCGATGGGTGTCTTCCAGTTCGAGGGCGGTCCGATGCGGGCCCTCATGAGGAACTTGAAGCCGGAGGTCTTCGGCCATCTCGTCGCGCTGAACGCTCTGTATCGCCCCGGGCCGCTCGGTGCGGGGATGCACACCGAGTACGCCGATCGGAAGAACGGGCGTGCCCCGATCGAGTACGAGCACCCCGATCTCGAGGAGATCCTCTCCGACACGTTCGGGATCATGGTTTACCAGGAGCAGGTCATGCAGACCGCTCAGAAGATGGCCGGGTTCTCGATGATCGAGGCCGACAGCCTGCGGAAGGCGATGGGCAAGAAGATCCCGGCGGTGATGAAGGCGCAGGAGGAGGCGTTCGTCGCCGGATGTGTCGAGAAGGGGCATCCCGAGAAGCTGGGCCGGGACCTGTTCAAGTTCATCGCGCACTTCGCCGGTTACGGGTTCAACAAGTCTCACTCCGCCGCCTACGCCTACATCGCCTACCAGACGGCGTGGCTGAAGGTCCACTACCCGGCGGAGTACATGGCCGCCGTGCTCACGTCGGTCAAGCGCGACAAGGACAAGACGGCCGTCTACCTCCATGAGTGCCGCGTTGCCGGGATCCCGGTCCGCGTCCCGGACGTGAACGTCTCCGAGTCGGACTTCGTCGGCAAGGACGGTTCCATCGCGTTCGGACTGTCGGCGATCAGGAACGTCGGGGAAGCCGTCGTCGCGCAGATCGTCGCCGAACGAACGCGGGGAGGCCCGTTCACCGATTTCTCGGATTTCGTCGACCGGGTGGACGTGAGCGTGCTCAACAAGCGGACGATCGAGTCGCTGATCAAAGGAGGCGCCTTCGATTCGCTCGGTCACCGGCGACGGGGTCTGTTCGAGGTGGCGCACGACACGCTCGATGCCACGATCGCCAGGCGCAGGGCGGAGGAGATGGGGCAGTACAGCCTGTTCGGCGGGGCAGGCGACGACGTGGAACAGGTGTCGCTCACCGTTCCCGACATCGAGTGGGACAAGAAGGTCAAGCTCGGGTTCGAGAAGGAGATGCTCGGCCTCTACGTCTCGGATCATCCGCTGCTCGGCGTCGAGCGGACGATCGAGGCGATGTGCTCGACGTCGATCCCCGGGTTGTGGGACATGTCCGACAAGGCGACGGCGACGATCGGCGGGATCATCGGATCCCTCAATATCCGGTACACCAAGGCCGGCGATCCGATGTACTTCTTCACGTTCGAGGATCTCCAGGGCTCGGTCGAGGTGGTGTGTTTCCCGCGAACCGTCGCGGAGTACGGGCCGTTGCTCCGCGAGGACGCCGTTCTCGTCATCACGGGCAGGGTCGATCATCGAGGTGACGACATCAAGTTGATCGCTCAACAGGTCAGAGAGCCCCGGCTCGATGCGGAGAGCGTCGTACGGCTCCGCGTCCCGGCCACGCGGATGTCACGGTCCGGGGTGGAGCAGCTCCGCTCGGTGCTCGCGAATCACCCCGGCAACGCCGCCGTCTTCCTCCACATGACGTCGCCGGAGGGCGAACGGGTGATCGAACTGGGGAACGAGCACCGGGTCGAGCCGCGATCGGCCCTGTTCGCCGAGCTACGCGAGATCCTGGGCCCGTCGGTCGTCATGTGAGCCCGACGATGGGGTCGAGCCCGGCGACGTCGTCGAGCAGGAGCGACAGGTTGTCGACGGTGATCGGCGGTTCGGCGACCCAGGGGACCGTCAACAGCGGAACGCCGTAGCGCCCGGCGAGCCCCTCCATCGCCGTTGCCTGCCTCCTCGCTTCGCCGCCCCAAAGCGCCAGGTTCGCCTTGAGGACGGCTCGGATCTCGGGGTTCGGGATCCCGCGCACCGGGCGTCCGACGGCATCGGCCCATGCGAGCGGGAGCGCACGGTTCAGGAGGACCGCGTCCGGGCTGATCGAGACGTCGGTCAGTTCCTCGAAGAAGCGCAGGACTTCGGCTACGGGAGCCGGATCGGCCGTCGTCACGACGAGCGTGGTGGCCCTTCGCTGATGTTGCTGGATCGTCGACGCCCGTGCGGCGAGACGGTCGTACATGGTGCGAAGATCGAGGAGGAACTCGGCGACATCCTCGAGGAGCGCTCCACCGAGAACGGTATCTGCGATCTTCAGCAGCGGCTTCCCGGTGAACCGGTACAGGAACCGCCTGCCGGGGAGTTGAGCGCCGGTGAGCCACCGCAGGAGCTTCCCTCCGATGAGATCCGCGGTCTGAGACGGTGCCAGGAAGAAGTCGAGGCCTCCCGCCGAGGGCGGAGTGTCGATGACGATGGCGTCCCATGACCCGGTTTCGATCATCGTTGCCATCGTCTCCGTGCCGGCGAAGGACTGGGCGGCGGGGAAGCGATCGGCGATGGCCCGGAAGTAGTGGTTCTCGAGGAGGCGTTCTGCGACGTCCGGATCCGCGTACCGTTGCACGACCCCTTCCCACGACGCGGTAGCGTCGAGCGTCGACGCCCACAGGCCCGGCACGCCGGGAACGGGGGACGGCTCGTTCGAAAGCGAGTGGAGATCGAGTGCGTCGGCGAGACGACGGGCCGGGTCGACGGTCATGACGACGGTTCGCCGGTCCGGTTCGGCAAGACGGATCGCGAGCGCTGCCGAGATCGTGGTCTTGCCGACACCTCCGGCGCCGGTGACGATCACGGTTCGGGTCGTCTTTCTCATACGGATGCCTCGAGGATGTCGGCGAGCCTGGCGGCGACTTCGCCGGTGGTGTGGAATCCGAAGAGGAACGGGAGACGCCGATCGTCTCGCGGGATCGCGTCGAGCCACAGCGCCTGGGCTTCGACGAGCCCCGTGTGCAGCAGGCCGGCGGCGCGAGCCGGGCTGTCCGGGAGAGCCGCGATCGCGTCCTGCGGGATTCCGAGCGGGGCGAGAACCCGGTTGGCGATGACGCCGCTGATGAGGATCTGGCGGCCCGCGTCGACCTCGGCGATCGCCTCCCTGGTCTCCTGAACCGCCAGCTCCTCGGGGGTCGTGACGAGAACGAGGCTGCTGACTCGTGGGTCCGCGAGCGTCGTCTCGAGCCGCGCGGCCTGCTCCCGAACCGCCCCGGTGGGCACGAGACCGGTGATCGTCTGCGGGGCCGAGAGATAGGACTGAAGTTGCCCGATCGGGGGTGCGTCGACGATGACGAGATCCCACTTGTCGCTCCAGGCTTCGAAGATCGGCTTGCCCATCGTGATGATCTCCCGGATCCCCGGCGCCGTGTCGGCGAGCACGCTCAGCGCGTTCGAGAGCTGGCGTGTCGGGAGCGATCGGGTGATGTGGAGCTGGAGGCCGAGGTACTCGTCGAGGGCGTGGGACCGGTCGACGGCCATGCCGAACAGTCCCGGCCGGATACGGGTCGGGTCGTAGGCGAGCGTGTCCACCCCAAGGTGCGAGGCGAGGCCGGTCGATCCGACCATGGCGAGGACGAGGACGCGCTTGCCGCGGCGGGCAGCGATGATCCCGAGGGCGGCCGAGACGGCCGATTTCCCGACACCACCTTTGCCGGAGACGATGAGCAGCCGTCGATCGAGCATCCCTCAGAGGGTAGTCCTGTGCACCGGTCCAGAACTCCCGTGCGGTACGATCCGTCTTCAGGAGAACAGGAGGCGTGATGGCCCAGTTGAACATCGACGAGTTCCTGGCCCGATTCCGGGACCGGGCGCAGGCCGTGAAGGAGCGCGGCATCCCGCCGCTGGAAGGCGAGGCCAGAAGGGTCTGGATCGAGAGCGCAGAGCACGACTACATGGATTATTCGCTCGTCGGCCGGGCACAGTGGTCCATCGAGGATGACGCCCTGGTCCTCCGGATCCCGTTGAAAGGGTAGCTTTCCAAGCTTCAAGCTACGAGCTTCAAGCTACAAGTACTTTCCCCTTCTTGCGGCTTGCAGCTTGTGCCTTGCGGCTTGAAGCTTGCAGCTTGAAGCTTGTACCTACTGTTGCCGGGCTCGTCTCGCTGCGAGCCTCCGCTCTTCTCCAAGTCTGGCGAGCGCGTAGTCGTCGTGGTCGACGAAGCGCATCGCGTCGGCGATGACGGTGTGACCGGCGACGGTCCTGATCTGGTCGTGCATCTGCTGGGCGACCCGCCGATACCCGGGATGCCCGGACGGCTGGCTGCGGAGTTCGAGGAGATGGAACGCTTCACGCGCGTTCATCTGGATGTAGTACCGGACGCGGTAGGCGAACGGGATCGCGTACTGAGAGACGGCGCCGCCGTGCTCTGCGGCGATCCGCTCCGCCAGTGAGGCGGTTCGTTCCATCACCTCCGCCCAGATCGCCGCCGCTCCGATGTCGTCGATCGCCGGCGGGGTGATGTAACCGTGTTCGGGGGAGAGTCGCTGCCACTCGATCGTCAGCATGCGATGTCGCTGGAGGTCGCGGAAGATCCCGTAGTCGGACAGGATGTCGAACCGGTACGAGGTGCGTTCCATGGCCCGGCCCGGCTTGTGTCGCCGGTTCCGTCGGGAGCCGACCGCAGCATGGATCAACGCAACTCGCTCCTCGACCGGAAGGCTGCGCACGTAGTTGAGTAACTGGTCGTCCGGAAGATCGGAAGCGGCGTACAGGGCGGCCGCGGCGACCTTCGTCTCGCCCTCGGGATCCCAGTCCACGAGCATCACTTCGGGCCGCTCGCCGGGCTCCTGCCCGATCCCGCTCGCCTTCTCCTCGAGATCCGACGCGACCGAGGCGAGGTAATCGCTCCACGCCTTTCCGCGGTCGGGTAGGTCGACACGCGTGAGGAACGATGGGATCATCTTTCGCAACTCGGTGAGCATCAGATCCGAGTAGGCGCGAACCTCCGAGAGCGGATGGGCGCGCATGCGCATCAGCAGCATCTCGTAGGCCTGGCCGCTTCCGAAGATACCGACGTTGGACGTGGTCGCGGCCGGGAGGAGGCCGCGCAGGTCGTCGCATGCCTTGGCGCGGATCGTCGAACGCCAAACCCCGGGAGCGTCCGAGTCCTGCTTCGGGTAGAGCCCCTCGTAGAACGGGACGGCCCGTCCGATCAGCGACGCGTACGTCTCGAACACGAAGTCCATCGTCGTCCGGTATTCGGCATCGAGCGGCGAGCCTTCGAGTTCGGGAGGAACGTGATACCGGTACCGGTTGCCGAGCTTCTTGTCGTAGAAGATGTACCGGGTCGACTGTTCGAGGTACGAGGCGAGGCGCCCCCATTCGAGCACCTTCGTCAGGATGTTCGAGGCCTGCTCACAGGCGAGGTGCGCGCCTCCGAGCTGGGCGACGGAGTCGTCGCCGAACTGGTTGAACACCCGGTCGTAGAGGCCGCGTGCCTGCTGCAGCCCCACTACGGGGCCCGAGGCGGCGAGCTGCCGTGCGATGGCGCCCACGCCGGCGTCGGGATTGCCGGCGAACTCGTCGAGGAAGAGCCGACGCACCGACCGGGAAGAGCGACTGTACCTGGCGAACAACGCCCCTTTGACAACCTCCGGGAGATTGACGATACCGAAGACGGGGCCATCGACGTTCGTGAAGAAACGGGAGAGCAGGGCGCGTTCGTCCTCGGTGAACGTCTCGACGTGGTAGCCGGGCGGCGCCGGTTCGCTGGGGGTGGAGGGTGAGAATGACATGGTTGGCATTTGACCGTAGCAGCGTGTCGGGAACCGGAGCAACCGGTCATCGCGGGTAGCCTTGCGTTCGTGGTGATACTCCTGCGAACCCTGCTCGGCATCCTCGTGGCGATCGCTGCGGCGACCGTGGCGGTCCCGATCCTCTTGCTCGCCGATCTCGCCGGCGGTGGATCCGGATGGGGACTGTGCGCGGAGGGGCTCGCATCGTGCTCGACGTCGTACTTCGCCGGGCCCGAGCTCATGGTGATGCTCCTCGGCGTGCTGCTCGTCACATTCGCCGGCTCGGCGCTGTGCGTGCGGGCGCTGCGCAGGCATAGCCCCCGTCAGTGAGCTTCTGAGACGGCCTCCGCTGCGGTGAGGTCGGCCATCTCCGGGGGCGTGAACGTCAGAACGACGTACATGCCGATCATGATCATGGCTGCGCCGAGCCATCCCCGCATGGTGAGCCGCTCTCCGAGCACGAGCGCCGCGACGAGGGCTGCGAACAACGGTTCGGCGCTCAAGACGATGGCGGTCCGGCTCGGCCCGATCACCTGTTGAGCGTTGACCTGCATCATGAACGCGCCGGCGCTGACGACGACTCCCGTAGCGATCAGGGCCGGGATCACCGAGGGCGATGGCAGAGGGAACCCCTCGACCGCGGCCGACGAAACCAGGCCGAGAACCGCGACGACGAGGAGCTGGATCGCGGTGAACGGCACCACGGCGTGACGGGGAGCCAGGAACGACAGCAGCACGATGTGCGCAGCGAAGAACACCGCGCAGAGCAGCGTCAACACGTCGCCACTGTTGAGATCGAGGCCGGACGTTACGGTGAGCAGACCGAGCCCGACGACGGCGAGAGCAGCACCGGCGACGGTCGCCGGCGTCGGAAAGCGTTTCAGGACGGCGGCGGCGAGGAGCGGTGTGAACACGACGTAGAGACCGGTGATGAGCCCTGAGTTCGACGCCGTCGTCGCGGCGAGTCCCGCGGTCTGCGTCGCGTACCCGGCGAAGAGGACGATCCCGGCGACGACGCCGTCGATCCAGACGCGGCGGCCCCGCGGTCGGGCGAACAAGAGCAGCACGACGGCGCCGAGCAGGAACCGCCATCCGACGAACGCGAGCGGGGGAAGGACCGCGACGGCGTCCTTGATCACGACGAACGAAGCGCCGAACACGAACGCGGCGCCGGTCAGACCGACGTACGCGCGCGTCCTGGGGCTCATCGCGGAGAAGGTATCAGGGCGTGGCGCGGTAGCGTTCCATGCGATGGAAGATTCCGACGAGTTCGATGATGTCGTCCTCCCGCTGAGGGATCGTCTGCCCGAGTACGCGGCCGTGTTCGCCGTCGGGTTCGGTGTCGCCGTCGCGACCGGCGTGGTCGTCGGACTGTTCACCGGCGGGTCGCTCTGGAGCGCGGCCGGGTACACGGTCATGCTGCTCGGCGTCGTCATGATGTTGGCCGGAGGTGCATCGGGCGGCGGCTACACGCATCTCGGGGCGGGAGCGATCGGGGCCGCGTTCGGGGGCCGCAGGGTGGACGAGGAAGAGCAGGAGTACCAGGAGCGTCGAGCCGGGAAGCGCCAGGATCCGATGGAGCGTCTCCAGAAAGGCCTCCGTCCGGAGGCCAATCCCCGTGCGTTCTGGCAGGTGGTCGGCGGTGTTCTCTACATCGCCGTCGGCATCGCCATCGTGAGCCTCGGGGCTTAGCTCTCCCGGGGGCGAGCGATGACCGGCTTCCCGTTCTCGATGCCGGCTATCTCCACGACGGACCAGACGTCCCAGCCGTGCGACTCGAGGAGGTCGCGGCCGCCCGCGAACTGCTTCTCGATGACGAAGGCATACCCGGCGACGACGCCGCCGGACTCTTCGACGATCTGACCGAGCGACTGTGCCGTTCTCCCGCCGGCCAGGAAGTCGTCGATGATGAGCGCCCGGCCACCCGATTCGAGCGCCCGTCTCGCGATTTCGATCCGGTACTCGACGCCTTTGGTGGGGGAGAGCACCTCGCGGACGAGGGTGTCGCGATCACCGATGGAGTGGTATTTCTTGGCGTAGACGACGGGGACGGGCATGTAGCGGGCCGTCGCCATCGCCGGGGGGATCCCGGATGCCTCGGCCGTCACGATGAGGTCGGGATCGAGATCTGCGAAGTGCTCGGCGATCTGACGGCCGATCTCGTCGATGATGACGGGATCGACCCGGTGATTGAGAAAGTCGTCGACGAGCACGAGGTCGCCGGAGACACGCCCCCGTTCTTCCACAATTGCAGCGATATCCATGGCCGGGAGCGTAGCGGCTGTGCGGCGGACGTTCTCCTGCGGGCCGTCGAGGTCTACTGTCTCTCCCATGTCAGAGCCCA
This sequence comes from Acidimicrobiia bacterium, assembly GCA_029939995.1. Taxonomy (GTDB): domain Bacteria; phylum Actinomycetota; class Acidimicrobiia; order Spongiisociales; family UBA5794; genus JAHEEL01. The sequence continues at coordinate 36,782 of JAOZRW010000010.1, forward strand.
CGACCGAACAGCGCCGCAACGCCCGGGTGATCCTGAACCGGTTGAAGAAGCGGTATCCGGAGATCTCCACGGCGTTGGAGTACACCGAACCGTGGCAATTGCTGGTGGCCACGGTGATGTCCGCCCAGACGACCGATGCGAACGTGAACAAGGTCACGCCCGTCCTCTTCGAACGGTGGCCGACGCCGGAGGACCTCGCAGCGGCGAACCCGGAGGACGTGGAGAAGGTCATCTTCTCGACGGGGTTCTACAAGCAGAAGACGAAGTCGATCATCGCACTCGCCGCCGATCTCGTAGACCGCTACGACGGGGTCGTCCCCGCCGATCTCGACGAACTCGTGAAGCTGCGCGGTGTCGGGCGGAAGACGGCCAGCGTGGTGCTCGCCGAGGCGTTCGGGATCCCCGCGATCGCCGTCGACACGCATGTGAAACGGGTCGCCTTCCGGCTCGGGCTCACGAAGAACACCGATCCGACCAAGATCGAATTCGATCTCCGCGCCCTGTACCCGGAGAAGGACTGGGAGGCCGTCTCGATGCGGTTCATCCAGTTCGGCAGGGACACCTGTCACGCGAAGAAGCCGGAGTGCGGCGGGTGCCTGCTCCGGGATCGGTGCGTCTACCCGGACAAGACCGGGGGATGATCGAGGCGTTCCGGCGCAGTCCGTACGACCGGGAGATCATCCGGATCGGTCTGCCCGCCCTCGGAGCGCTCGCAGCCGACCCGCTGGTCTCCCTCGTCGACACGGCGTTCATCGGCCGGCTCGGTGCCGAAGCGCTGGCATCGGTCGCCATCGCCTCCTCCATCTTCATCGCGGTGTTCGCCGTGTTCAACTTCCTCGAATACGCCGTGACGCCGTTCGTGGCCCAATCGATCGGGGCCGGCAGGCGCAGCGAGGCCGGCAGGTTCACCGTCGCGGCTCTCGCCATCTCAGCGGTGGCCGGTGTGATCGCCTCCGCGGCCCTGGTCATGTTCGGAGAGCCGCTCCTGCGGATCTTCGGCGCGAACAGCGACGTGCTCGGCGGTGCGACGACCTACCTGCGGATCCGTGCCCTGGGCGTGCCGGCGCTCCTCGTCATCCTCGTCGGGCACGGAGCGTTCCGCGGCTACCAGGACACGAGAACACCGCTCGTCGTGACCCTCGGACTCAACGTCGTGAACCTGGTGCTCGATCCGATCCTGATCTTCGGGCTCGGATGGGGCATCGCCGGAGCGGCGTGGGCGACCGTCGTCGCCCAATGGTTCGGCGCCGCCTGGTTCCTCTTGCTCTTCTTCCGGATCCGCAAGGAGGAGCTCGGCATCGAGTTCGGGCGGCCGCACGGACGGACCGTGGGGTCGCTCTTCGGCGCAGGCAAGTCGATGGTGCTGCGCAACGCGTCGCTGCTGGCGTCGTTGACCGCGGCGACGATGGTGGCCGCCAGGGTCGGGACGGTGCCGGTCGCGGCCCACCAGATCGCCATCCAGCTCTGGATCTTCATGGCGCTCGTCATCGACGCGCTCGCGATCGCAGGTCAGGCGATCGTCGGGAAGGAACTCGGCGCCGGGTCCCGCCGATCCGCCAGGGCCGTCGCGAATCGCCTCCTCGCTCTCGGGTTGCTGTTCGGCGTCGTGCTCGCCGCCGCGATGGCAGGGGTGTCGCCGTGGCTGGCCTCGTGGTTCACCCCGGACGAACGGGTCGTGCTCGCCTTCGCGTCGATCTTGCCGATCCTCGTCGTGATGCAGCCGATCAACGGCCTTGTCTTCGTGTGGGACGGCGTCGCGATCGGCGCCGCCGCGTTCGGATTCCTCGCGTGGAGCACGCTGGCTGCGGCGGTAGCGGCGATCGGTCTCCTGCTCGCGGTGATACCCCTCGGGTGGGGGATCCGGGGAGTGTGGTCGGCGATCGTCGTCCTGATGCTGGTGCGGGCTACGACCCTGTGGTGGTGGTACGCGCGCCGCTTCGCGCAGAGCGAACGAGGTCCATCCCCTTCGTCTCCGGCAATCTGAAGACGAGCAAGATCGCGAACACGAGGCCGACGCTCAACGCGGCGACCGTGAGCGGGAGGCCGATCCGGTCGATGAGAACCCCGCCGAGGAGGAAGCCGCTGATGCTGCCGAGGATGGCGGCGTTCGTGACCCAACCCGCCGACGTTGCCCGAACCCTGGTCGGGAACAGTTCGGCTCTCAACGCGCCGAGCGCCGGAGTCAACATGGTGGCGCCCAGCGTCGCAACGAAGATCGCGACGGCGAGGAACCAGCCGGAGTCGAGGAAGTAGAAGCCGAGACCGCCGGCGAGTCCCAGAGCGAGGGCGATCACTGCCGTGGGGCGGCGGCCTTGCTGATCGGACATGCGTCCGCCGATCAGGAGGCCGAAGGCCCCCAATCCGCTGGCGGCGATCAGGAGGAAGCGCGCGGCGCTGGGTTGCCAATCGAGGTCGTTGATGAGCCGTTCGAGGACGAAGTCGAACGCGGGAGCGGAGAATGCAGACACGAAGAACGAGACGCCGGCGATCGGCCAGAAGTGGCGACCGATCCCCATCTTGAGCGCTCCGATGAACGAGATCGGCTTGCCGGGCCGGTAGGCGCGGCTCTCGGGCAGGAAACGCATGAGAAGCGGAATCGCCAGGAGCCCGAGGCCGGTGAGAGCGAACAGGATCCGCCAGCCGGTGTCGGTGCCTTCGGCGATGGGGAGCAGGAGAAGGCCCGTTCCCACTCCGAGCGAGCCGGCCAAACCGTAGAGGCCCATGCCGTAGCCGCGGACCGACGGTGTGAGCTCCTCGGCGAGAAGCACCATCCCGAGCGCGGCGATCGCTACGACGGCGACTCGGACGATCGACTGTGACACGACGTATGCGACGGTCACCGGCACGAAGGCCGTGAGGAGGCTCCCCAGAGCGAGCAGGCCGAACGCAGCGATGAGGGGATCCCTGCGTCCCCGGCGGTCGGCGAACATCGAGAAACCGACCGCGAGCAGTGAGACGCCGCGGACGATCGCGAAGAGCAGACTCATGTTCCCCTCGGTCAGGCCGAGTGTGAGACGTGCATACGGCAGCGTGTGGGCCATCTGAGCCCCGCCGTACCCTGCGATGAACGCGACGATGCCGAGGAGGAACACGATCCTGCGATCGGTCGGGGAGAACGGGCTGATGGGGGTGAGGAACTGGGGGAGTGCCATGCGATCGTAGTTGGGGAACGGGTCCCGGTGAGACTACCCCCGGAGAGCATGAATTCCGATCGGGAACAATCTGCGGTGCGGTACCGTTGTGTCGCTCGGCGGCGGCACGGAGGTTCTCTTGTCCGAAGTCAATCTGGTCGCGGCGGTGCTCGCGGGGGCCGCATCGTTCCTCTCCCCGTGCGTGCTGCCCCTCATCCCCGGGTACATCTCGCTGATGTCCGGGTATTCGATGCAGGACCTGTCCGAGGGCAACGTGTCGATGCGTCGCGTCACCGGAATGACCGGACTGTTCGTTCTCGGATTCACGCTCGTGTTCGTCGGACTCGGCGCCACGGCGACATCGCTGTCGTCGTTCCTCTCGAACCCCGTATTCAGCGTCGTCGCAGGATGGGTCATCGTCCTGATGGGCCTCTTCATCGCGGTGACCGCCGTCTGGACACCCGAGTGGCTGACGCCCATCATGCGGGAGCGCCGGATCGAAGCGCACGGCGCCCGCCGGTTCGGCTACTTCGGACCGCCGATCATGGGAGCGGCGTTCGCGTTCGGTTGGACACCGTGCATCGGACCGTTCCTCGCATCCGCCCTGCTCCTCGGTTCGACGTCCGACACCGTCGGTCAGGGGATGCTGGTCCTCTTCTTCTACTCGCTCGGTCTCGGCATCCCGTTCCTCCTCACGTCGCTGCTCCTCGCGAAGGCGTTCTCGGCGTTCGGATGGGTCAAGCGCCACTTCACGGTCATCACGGTCGTGTCGGGCCTGTTGCTCGCCGGGTTCGGCCTCCTCATGGTCACGGGCCAGATCGCCCAGCTCTCGAGCTTCTTCGCGAACTTCCTCGACTGGATCGGTCTCGGGAGCCTCGGAAGCTCGTGACGGGCCGATTCCCGCCGTGACCATGAGCGCGCCCCTAACGTGAACGCATGCAGATCTCGCTGACGAAAGAACGGTTCGTCGAACTCGCCGGACGGTACTCCGTGGTTCCCCTCGCCGTGGAGGTGCTCGGCGACCGGGTCACACCCGTGTCCGTCTTCGAGACGCTCGTCGGCGATGCCGACGGATTCCTCCTCGAGTCGGTCGAGGGAGGGGAGCGTTGGGGACGCTGGTCGTTCGTCGGGTGGGACCCGGCCTTCACGCTGGTAGCACGAGACGGCGTATCGGCCGCCGTCGGCGTCGACGTCGACGTTCCCGAGGGAGACCCGATGGATGTACTCGCGGCCCTGGTCGACCGGTTCCGGTCGCCGGACGCGAGCGAGTGCGGCTTCCCCGGAGAAACCCCGCCGCTCCACGGTGGGTTCGTCGGCTACCTCGGATACGACACGGTTCGGTACGTCGAGCACCTCCCGGACCGGCCACCGGACGACCGGAACCTCCCGGAGATGGTGTGGCACGTCGGGGGAGCGCTGGCCGCGATCGATCGGCTTCGAGACACGGTGCTGATGATCCGCTCCGTCATCGTCGGAGACGACGCCGGGGCTGCGTACGACGATGCGGTCGCCGCGATCGCCGGCGACATCGAACGGCTGTCGGCCACAACGGCCCGGCCGGCGGGGATCCGGCCCTCGTTCGAAGTGACGGCGAACGCGACGATGAACACGACCAGGGAGGAATTCGAAGACTCGGTACGGCGTGCGATCGCGTACATCGAGGCCGGTGACGCATTCCAGATCGTCCCGTCGATCCGTTTCGGTGTCGAGTACGACGGCGACGCGTTCTCCGTCTACCGGGCGCTGCGGCTCGTCAACCCGTCGCCGTTCATGTACTACGTCCGATACGGGGACATCTCCGTCGCCGGATCGTCTCCCGAGTTGATGACCCGCGTCCGCGACGGGGTGGCGTACAGCCGGCCGATCGCGGGGACGAGACCCCGTGGATCGGACCCTGCGGCAGATGCGGCGATGGAGGCCGAGCTTCTGGCCGATCCGAAGGAGCGGGCCGAGCACATCATGCTCATCGATCTCGCCCGGAACGATCTCGGGAGGGTCTGCGAGTTCGGCAGCGTCACGGTCGACGATCTGATGGTGATCGAACGCTACTCGCACGTCATGCACATCGTGTCCGGGGTGTCGGGCACCGTCAAGAAGGGACTCGGGCCGGTCGACGTTCTGCGTGCCACGTTCCCACACGGCACGGTCACCGGCGCTCCGAAGATCAGGGCGATGCAGATCATCGACGAACTGGAGCCCACGGCTCGGGGCCCGTACGCCGGAGCGGTCGGCTACATCGACTTCGCAGGCAACGTCGACACGGCCATCGGGCTTCGCACCTTGATCGCGGACGGCCCCCATGCCTGGGTTCAGGCCGGTGCCGGGATCGTGGCAGACAGCGACCCCGCCTCCGAGTACCGCGAATGCGTCAACAAGGCGGCGGCGGTGCTGGCTGCGGTCGCAGCCGTCCCGCTCCTGAAGTGACTCAGAGAGTTCTCACCGTTTCATTACCGTTCTCGAACAGACGGCTGCGAGGATGGGAGCCCATTCGATGAGGAGATCGTGACGAACGGCGGAACCGTGCTGCTGATCGAAGACGAGGAGGAGATCGCCGACCTGCTCCGGATGGCCTTCGACCGCGAAGGCCTGCATCTCTCCCACGCGACCACCGGGGAGGACGGGTTGGAGCGACTCGCCGGCGGCGATCCCCGCGTCGTGCTCCTCGACGTCGGCCTACCCGGCATCGACGGGTTCGAGGTCTGTCGACGCATCCGAAGCGTGTCCGACGTTCCCGTCATCATGCTGACCGCCCGTGACACCGAGATCGACACCATCGTCGGACTGGAGATCGGAGCGGACGACTACGTGACGAAACCCTTCTCGGTCCGGGAGCTCGTCGCAAGGGTGAAGGCCGTTCTGAGAAGGAGCGCGGAGACTCCGCCGCAGCGTTCCCTCATCGAGGTGGGCGGATTCGTCATCGACGGAGGGCGCCGCGAGGTCACGGCCCCGGACGACGAGACGGTCCGGCCCACGGCACGCGAGTTCGACCTGCTCTGGTACCTCGCCGAACACGGCGGCCTCGCCCTCTCGCGGGCGCAGATCCTCGAAGCGGTGTGGGGATACGACTACTTCGGCGAAACGCGAACGGTCGACGTGCACATCCGTCAGCTCCGCAAGAAGCTCGACGGCATCCCCATCGAGACCGTGTGGGGCGTCGGCTACCGCCTCGAACCATGAAGGACCCGTCCCCGTGACCCGACGAATCGTGATCGGGACCGTCATCGTCGCGATCGCCATGGCCGCGACCGGTGTCGTCGCGTTCGCCTACGTCGACCGCGCGGTTCGCACCGAAGCCCAGAACGAACTGTTCCGCCAGGCCGAAGCGACGGGAGCCCTCATCGAAGCGGAACTCGCGGATCTCGACCTCGCCCCGAGGGCCCGCATCGAAACCCAGCTCCGCAAAGTGCGGATCGAGACCGCACGGGTACTCGAACGCGCCCGGGTCGTGGGCGGGCACGAGATCGTCGAAGCGGCCTTCGTCGTCCGGGGACGGTCCTTTCCCCTCTCGACCACGCAGGAACTGATATCGCTGCTCCCCCCGGCGCTCGCCGAACGAGACGTCGTCACCGTCGACGTGGACGGAACCGAGATGTTCGCGACGGTCCAACGCATCCCGATGGCCAAGGGGGAGGTCGTGGTCGCGATCGGACGCACGGCGCCTCTCCTCCCGATACGGCAGTTGAATCGCGCTCTGCTGGCTGCAGTCGCCGTAGGCGTCATCCTCATCGTGATCCTCGGGACGGGGATGGCCGGGAGGATCGGCCGGAGACTCGAGGGCCTCGAAGACGCCTCCCAGCGGATCGCCGAGGGCGACCTGAGCGCACGAGCGCCGGTCGAAGGGAACGACGAGATCACCGCCGTCGCAGCGTCGTTCAACGACATGGCGGAGAACCTCGAGAGGACGCACCGACGCGAACGCGAGTTCCTCATGAGCGTCGGACACGACCTGCGAACCCCGCTCACGACGATCCGGGGATACGCCGAAGCGCTCGACGCCGGTGATGTGCGTGCCGACGACACCGGGCGCGTGGCGGGGATCCTGCATGCGCAAACCGATCGACTCTCCCGCCTCGTCGACGACATCATGCTGCTCGCCAGGATCGAAGCCAAAGAGTTCAACCTCGAACCCGTGCAGATCGACGTCGGCGCGCATCTCTCCCAGATCGTCGATGCATTCGAGCAGCGGGCCACGGCGCTCGGCATCACGATCACGTATCGAGGTCGGGACGGATGCATCTCCGAACTCGATCCGGATCGGCTGGCGCAGGTCTGCAACAACCTCATCGAGAACGCGCTCCGCTACACGCCCGACGGTGGGGACGTGACCGTCGAGGTCGGGTGCGACGACGGATCCGTCCGGCTCGAGGTGTCGGATACAGGCCCGGGGATCACAGCTGCGGATCTCGAACACGTCTTCGATCGTCTCTTCGTGGCACAGCGGTATCGGCCCGTGCGACGCGAAGGCAGCGGCCTCGGGCTCACGATCGTCAAGGAACTCGTCGACGCCATGGGCGGCACCGCCGGGGTCGCAAGCGAACCGGGGAAGGGGAGCAAATTCACAGTCCGGTTCCCCAGGTAGGCGTGACCCGAACGGCATACTCGACGGATGCACATCCGGATCGCAGCCATCATCCTCCTGGCGATCGTTGTTGCCGGCTGCGGCAGTGAGACGGCGAACGTGTACGGCGGCGAACTGTTCTCGATCACGTGCGCTCACTGCCACGGAAGCGACCTCGGTGGTGGCGTCGGGCCACCCCTCGGTGCGGGATCGAACGCCGCGTCGCTCACCGACGAGCAGATCGCGGGCGTGATCCGCGTCGGGCCGGGTGCGATGCCGTCCTTCGACAGGACACTCTCGGACGAGCAGATCACGAGCCTCGTCACCTACGTCAGATCCCGGCAGAACCCGTAGCATGTGACGATGCTGGATCGAATCCTCGACGATGCCAGAGAGAGAGGCGACGAGGTCGTCGGGTGCGCACCGCGATTCCGCCGCGTGGCAGCGGGCGTCGCACCGCCGCGGCCGTTCGCCGCGGCGCTCGACGGATCGGAACTCTCCATCGTCGCAGAGGTCAAGCGGCGCTCGCCGTCGCGCGGTGTGCTCGCTTCGGGTCTCGACGCCGTGGCCCAGGCGCGGATCTACGCAGAGGCCGGAGCGACCGGGATCAGCATCCTCACCGAGCCCCGCCACTTCGACGGGTCGCTCGACGATCTCGCAGCCGTGCGCGCGGTCACGACGATCCCGCTCCTCAGGAAGGACTTCCTCGTCGAACCCGCCCAGGTGTGGGAGGCGCGGGCATACGGCGCGGATGCGGTGCTCCTGATCGTGGCGGTGCTCGGACACACCGGGCTCGACGGCATGATGGAGGCCGCGCGGGACGCCGGTGTCGATGCCCTCGTCGAGGTTCACGACGAGCGCGAAGCCGAGATCGCGGTCGCCGCCGGAGCCGAACTCATCGGAGTGAACAACCGCGACCTGACGACGTTCGCTACCGATCTCGCCGTCGCCGAACGACTCGCTTCGATCGTCCAGAGCGGCGGAGCCACCACCATCGCCGAGAGCGGCATCCGCACGCGCGGCGACGCCGCTCGCATGGAGGCCGCCGGCTACGACGCCATCCTCGTCGGAGAGGCACTCGTCACCGCAGCCGACCCGGCGCGCGACCTCGCCGAGCTCGCGGGGCGCCGGTGACCTGGGTCAAGGTCTGCGGCCTCACACGGGAGACCGACGTGTCGGCCACCGTCGAAGCCGGCGCCGACGCCATCGGGTTCGTGCTCGCCGAAGACTCCCCGAGGCGAATCAGCGTCGAGCGCGCCGCCTCTCTGGCCGACGGCGTACCGGTCCTGCGGATCCTCGTCACGGTCGACGCGACGATCGACTTCGTCGCCGAAGCGGTGAGCACGACCGGCGCCGACGGCGTGCAGCCCCACGGGGTCGGATCCGAAGCAGTCGCCGAGTGGGGGCAACACGCCGGATTGTTCGTGCTTCGCCCGGTATCCGGTGGGGAATCGATCGGCACGGTTCCCGACGGGCAGATGCTGCTCCTCGACTCCGCGACCGGGTCCCGCCACGGGGGAACGGGGAAGCCGCTCGACTGGGGCGCGCTCCGGCGGCCCGAGCGCCCGTTCATTCTCGCCGGCGGATTGGGCCCGGGCAACGTAGCCCGGGCGATCGAGATGCTCGATCCCTGGGGCGTCGATGCCTCTTCCCAGCTCGAGGCTTCCCCGGGCGTCAAGGACCCCGCTAAGGTCGCCGCGTTCGTGGAGGAGGCGAAGCAGCGATGACGAACCCGGACGAGAAGGGCCGTTTCGGGGAGTACGGAGGCCGGTACGCGCCCGAGACGCTGATGCCGGCGCTCGAAGAGCTCGAAGAGGCGTTCACCGTCGCATGGAACGACCGTGACTTCCGATCGGAGCTCGCCGAGCTCCTCTCCACCTACGTCGGTCGACCGACACCGGTCTTCCACGCCCGCCGCCTCTCACAGTCGCTCGGGTTCGACCTGTGGCTCAAGCGAGAAGACCTCGCCCACACCGGGGCGCACAAGATCAACAACACGATGGGCCAGGCCCTGCTCGCGAAGCGCATGGGCAAGCCGAGGGTCATCGCCGAGACCGGGGCCGGCCAGCACGGCGTCGCCACCGCCACCGCCTGCGCACTCCTGGGTCTGGATTGCGTCGTGTACATGGGGGAGAAGGACATCGAACGCCAGGCGCTCAACGTGTACCGCATGCATCTCCTCGGCGCAGAGGTGATCCCGGTCTCATCAGGTGCCGGGACGTTGAAGGACGCCGTTTCGGAGGCGATGCGCGACTGGGTCGGGAGCGTCGGAGACACGCACTACATCATCGGATCCGTGGTCGGGCCGCACCCCTTCCCGTGGATGGTTCGCGAGTTTCAGCGGGTCATCGGAGACGAGATGCACCACCAGCTCCACGGTCGGGCCGAGCCCGACGTCGTCGTCGCATGCGTCGGCGGCGGATCCAACAGCATCGGAGCGTTCGCCACGTACCTCGACGACGACGTGGAACTCGTCGGTGTCGAAGCGGGCGGCTACGGGCTCGCCACCGGCAAGCACGGGGCGTCGCTCATCGAGGGAACACCCGGCGTCATTCACGGATCGTTCACGTATCTGCTGCAGGACGACGAAGGGCAGGTGCTCGAAGCGCACTCGATCAGCGCCGGATTGGACTACCCGGGGGTCGGGCCCGAGCACGCCGCCTACCGGGACTCGGGTGCGGTGCGCTACGACTCAGTGACAGACGACGAAGCCGTCGAGGCGCTCCATCTCCTCTCCCGGACCGAGGGGATCATTCCCGCACTCGAATCGGCTCACGCCATCGCCTGGGTCGTTCGCGAGGCGCCGTCGCTGATCGGGAAGAACGTGGCGGTCGTCCTCTCCGGGCGGGGCGACAAGGACGTCATGCAGATCGCGGCTCTCGATGATTGACCACGGAGCGGATCGTCTCCGTCGCCTCTTCGAGACCGTCCGGTCGGAAGATCGTGCTGCGCTCCTGCCGTTCCTGACCGCGGGCATCCCCGACATCCGCTCATCCGCTTCGATGTTCGAGGCGATGGCCGCGGCGGGCGCCGACGGATTCGAGATCGGCATCCCCTACGCGGATCCGCTGATGGACGGCCCCGTCATCGCCGAAGCGGCCGAGCGGGCCCTCGCCGGCGGCATGACCGTCGAACGTGCTTTCGAGATCACCGAAAGAGTCACGGCGTCGACGGGAAGACCGGTTCTGCTGATGACCTACACGAACCCGGTCATGCACTACGGCGCTGATGAGTTCGCGAAAGACGCCGCTGCAGCCGGCGCGGCCGGTCTGATCATCGCCGACCTCCCCGTCGAAGAAGCCGCGCCGTTCCTCGCAGCGACCCGGGATGCCGGCATCGGGATGGCACTGTTCGCCGCCCCGACCACGACGGATACCCGCCTCGTGTCGATCACCCGGGCCGAACCGTCGTTCGTCTATGCCGTCGCGACGCTCGGCGTCACGGGGGAGCGTAAAGAATCCTCCGGTGCGCTGGAGGCGTTGGCGGCGCGGATCCGAGCGGTCTCCGACGTCCCGATCGTCGCGGGCGTCGGCATCTCGACTCCTCAGCAGGCCGGGGCGGCGGCGACGGTGGCCGACGGCGTGATCGTCGGCAGCGCCCTCGTCCGGAGGGCGCTCGAAGCCGGATCGGCCGACCTCGCAGCGGCTGCTCTCGGATCGGCCGTGCGGGACCTACGCGGCGCGATGGAACGCGGCCGGTAGCGGAGTCGGCGACGATCGACGTCGTCGGTACCGGGAGGGGGACTCGAACCCCCACGGGCTTTCGCCCAGCGGATTTTGAGTCCGCCGCGTCTTCCATTCCGCCATCCCGGCGCGAACTCGATGATATCGCCCCCGATGTCGAAGTCGACGGCAGCCGGGCCCGTGCGCCGGGAACGGAACGGCGGCGCCTATCGTCCGATCCATGGGGCGAAGAGAAGAACGGGTTTTCAAGCTGAACGACGAGATTCGGGCGCTCATGCGCGACGAAGAGCTCGCGGCTGAGGAACTCATCATGCTGCAACACCTCGACGACGATGCACAGCGAGACGCTGCCGTGTACGACGCGCCGATGGATCGCGCGGACGCCCGGGAGACCGCAGGCGACGTCGCGCGGATGAAGCAGCACATTCGCGACCTGGCGCGTGAACGCGAGCGGCTCGAACGGAAGCGGGACCGGATGATCGCACGAATGAGCAGACGATGAACCGCCCGCCGACCACCGGCGACGGAGTACGCTGATCCGCATGCCAACGCTCGTGCTGCTCGACGGACACAGCCTCGCCTACCGGGCGTTCTATGCGCTTCCGAGCGATCTCGCTACCGCCTCGGGCCAGGTGACGAACGCCGTTTTCGGCTTCACGTCGATGCTGATCAAACTCCTGTCGGAGGAGCATCCGGACGCGATCGGGGTCGCATGGGACGTGCGGGGACCGACCTTCAGGACCGAGGCGTACGAGCCGTACAAGGCACAGCGAGAGAAGGCACCCGATCTGTTCACGAGCCAGCTTCCGCTCATCGACGAAGTGCTCGAGACGATGGGCATCACCCAGATCCGCGTTCCCGGATTCGAGGCCGACGACGTGATCGCCACGCTGGCAACCAGCGCACGCGATGCCGGGTGGGACGTGAAGGTCGTGACGGGTGATCGCGACGCGTTCCAACTGATCGAGCCGGGAGTGACGGTCCTCTACAACCGGCGCGGCATCTCCGACATGGTGCAGGCAGACGCAGCCTGGCTGAAAGAGCGCTACGGCATCGAGCCCTCGCAGTACGTCGACTATGCCGCGATGCGCGGCGACCCGTCCGACAACCTGCCGGGCGTCCCCGGGGTCGGGGAGAAGACCGCTGCCAAGCTCATCGCCAAGTACGGGACCGTCGAAGCCGTGCTGGAGGCGGCGGACGAGCAGACACCGAAGCTGCGTGAGAACCTGATCGCGGCGCGTGACCAGGTGCTGCTCAACAAGCGGCTGATGAACCTCGTGCGCGACGTCCCGATCGACGTCGACCCATCGGATCTGGAACTGGAGACGTTCGACGAGGCCCGGATCCGGCCCGTGTTCGACTCGCTCGCGTTCCGCGGGCTCTGGGAACGCCTCGCCGACCTCGGCGGGATGGAAGGTGCCTCGGGTGAGAGCATCGAGGTCGAGGTCGTCACCGTCACCGACCCGAGCCGTCTGAGCGACGCCATCCGTGACACGGACGTCGCGGTCGATCCCCTCTGGGACGGTGATGCGGTCACGGGGGCCGTCGTCGCGGGGGATCCGGCGATGTTCGTGCCCGTCGAAGCGATCGATCCGTTGTGCACGGAGTCCCGGTCGCTGGCCGGGCACGACGTCAAGGCATTCGTCCGGGCACTCGTCGAGATCGGTCTCGATCCACCGGAAGTGTCGTTCGACACGGCACTTGCCGCGTGGGTCGTGAATCCGGCGCAACGAGCACCCGAACTGGGAGATCTCGCATACCGGGAGCTCGGCATCGTCGTCGACGACGCCGACGATCACGAGGCGGCCGCCCAGTCGGCGTTCGACTTCGACGGCGGGGTCGATCTCGAAGCGGCGGGCCGGCGTGCGGTGGCGATCGATCGTCTCGTCGAACCGCTCACCCGACGCCTGACGGACCGGGGAAGCCTCGACCTCTATCGAACGATCGAGCTGCCGCTGATTCCGATCCTCGCTCGAATGGAGGTCGCCGGGATCGGGGTCGACACCGAGTTCCTTCGGGCACTCGGAGACCAGCTTCGGCAGCGGCTCGCGGACCTCGAAGCAGCCATCCATCGGGAAGCCGGGGCCACGTTCAATGTGAATTCGACGCTTCAGCTGCGTGAAGTCCTCTTCGAGCGGCTTGGACTGCCCGTTCTCAAGAAGACGCCGAAAGGTGCCCCGTCGACGAGCGCGGCCGTGCTGGAGAAGCTGCGGGATGAGCATCCGATCGTCGAGCACCTGCTGCTGTACCGTGAACTGGAGAAGCTGCGGGGCACCTACGTGGAGGGTCTGCTCCGGCTCGTGGGCAACGACGGGCGAGTCCGCGGGCGATTCAATCAGATGGGAGCGGCGACCGGGCGGCTGTCGCAGGAGCAGCCGAACCTCCAGAACATCCCCATCCGGTCGGAAGAGGGGCGGGCCATCCGCAAGGCGTTCGTCGCCGCCGACGGACACGTGTTCGTCGTCGCCGACTACTCGCAGATCGAACTGCGCATCCTGGCCCACCTGTCGGGCGACCCGGGACTCGTGGAAGCCTTCGAGTCGGGTCTCGACGTCCACACTGCGACGGCCGCACGCATCAACGGCATCGATCCGGCGGAAGTGAACCCCGATCAACGCCGCAAGGCGAAGATGATCAACTTCGGTCTGCTCTACGGCATGGAAGCGTACGGACTCGCCCAGCGACTCGGCATCTCACGAGAAGAGGCCCAGGATCACGTCGACACCTACTTCGCCCAGTTCCCCGACGTTCGAGACTTCCTCCAGGGGGTCGTCGAGCAAGCCCGAACCGACGGATACACGACGACGATCCTCGGCCGACGCCGGTACCTCCCCGAACTCACGAGCTCGAACTTCCGCGACCGGCAAGCGGGCGAACGCATGGCGCTCAACGCCCCGATCCAGGGATCGGCCGCCGACGTGATCAAGAAGGCGATGATCGATCTGGATCCGCTCCTCGTCCCCCTCGAGAGCCAGATGCTGCTCCAGATCCACGACGAACTCGTCATCGAGGTTCCCGAGGAACGCCTCGACCCGGTGATCGACACGACCCGCCGGATCATGGAACGGGTCGTGAAACTGCGGGTTCCCCTCAAGGTCGACATCGCGTCGGGCCGGACACTTGCCGACTGCAAGTCCTGAGGTCTTGCCTCTTTGCCGCCAACGGGGGTACCATTCCCCACGGCGCCGGGCCGCGATCGTTTCGCGCGCACCGGAGCAACCCACGTACACAGGAGTCGAAGCCTTTCCATGACCACGAACGAGAACGAGCTCGCCGGCAGCGGCGAGGAGCACGCGGACGCTCTGGAGGACGCACCCATCACCCCCGAGACGAACGAATCGGAGCCGACGACCGCTCCATCTGAGGGTGACCAGACCGGAACCGACGAGCAGCAGTTCGAAGCGACCGTCGAGACGACGACCGAGATCGTCGCCGAAGCGGCGCCCGAAGCCGAAACCGTCGTTGCCGTCGAACAAGTCGAAGAAGAGGCGGCGCCCGAGCCGGCTCCCGTCCCGCGTGGGGAACGGCCCGCGATCACGGCGCCGAAGGAGATCGTGGACTTACCCGACGATCTCTCGGCTGAAGATTTCGCGAAGGCCATCGAGCAGACGGTGTTCGAGTTCAAAGAAGGCGACATCGTCGCCGGCACCGTCGTCCGGATCGACCAGGACGAGGTGATGGTCGACATCGGCTACAAGTCCGAGGGAGTGATCCCGTCCAAGGAGCTGTCGATCCGCAACGCCGCCAACCCGGAAGAGATCGTGACGGTCGGCGAGGAGATCGAAGCGCTCGTCCTCCAGAAGGAGGACGACAACGGCCGGCTCGTGCTCTCGAAGAAGCGTGCCCAGTACGAGCGAGCCTGGGGCCGGATCGAGCGTGTCATGAACGAGGGCGGGACCGTCGTCGGTCCCGTGATCGAAGTCGTGAAGGGCGGACTCATCGTCGACATCGGGCTACGGGGATTCCTCCCCGCATCGCTCGTCGATCTGCGCCGTGTGCGCGACTTGCAGCCGTTCATCGGCGAACCGATCGAGGCGAAGGTCATCGAACTCGACCGGAACCGCAACAACGTCGTGCTCTCGAGACGCGCCTACCTCGAAGAGGAGCAGGCCGAGCAGCGGCACGCGTTCCTCGCCGATCTGAAGCCGGGCGATGTCC
>JAOZRW010000077.1 GCA_029939995.1 Acidimicrobiia bacterium
AGCCGACTGGAACGAGTTCTCGGTCTGGCTCGGCGGTCATATCGGCGTTCCCGAAGATCTGGGCGCCGGGGTCGTCGACGACGCTATCTGGTCCATCCGCCGCTACTTCTACGCATTGACGATCACCAGCCTCGTCACCGCGGTCGTCGTCGGTGGCACCGCCGCAGTCATCGGTGTGTCGCTGGCCTTCACGATCGGGTTGATCACGTTCGTCACGTCGTACGTTCCGTACATCGGCGCGTTCGTGTCCGGCGCGTTCGCCGTGCTCATCGCCCTCGGGTCGAGCGGCATGGAGGACGCCTTAATCATGCTGGCGGCGATCCTCGTGGTCCAGATGGTGGTGCAGCCGCTTCTCCAGAACCAGATGACGGCGTCGGAACTCGACCTCAACCCGGTCGTCAGCTTCGGTTCCACGATCGTCGGTGGCGTTTTCGCCGGGGTGCTCGGAGCGACGCTCTCGGCTCCCGTCGTCGCCATGATCATCAAGATCGTCGGCCGCGTGCGCGACTACCGATCCTCTGCCGGTGAACAGGTTCCGACCGCCGACGAATCCTGACTCCGGGCGATCGTTTGATCGCCGCCCACGGGTGGTGCACGATCAGACGGACAGCTGCTCGAGATGCCAGGGAGCTCTCCCGAAACGTCTCCTCGCCGTCTTGAGCGTCTCGCTCGGCAACTCTCCGAACTGGCTCCAGTACTTGCGGGAGAATCGGCCGAGTTCGGTGAACCCCCAGATGAGTGCTGCATCCGTCACCGTCGGAACGGCCACGGTGAGCAGGTCCCGACGAACTTCATGGAGTGCACGGGACTGTATGAACCGCATCGGGGACACGCCCGTGATCTCCTTGAATGCGGCCCGAACACGCCGTTCGGAGTATCCGGCGACGCGCGACAGATCCAGGGAGGTAATGCCCCGATACCGCCTGGCGGACGCGTAGTCGTCGCACGCCGTGACGATCTCGAGAGCGGACAGATGCCGGGCGAGCGTCGTCTCCGCCGGCGACTCACTCCGATCCATCATGCCCAACGCGGCCACGATCAGGTCGTCGCGCAACCGGTGGGCGACGGCCGGAGGGATCCCGGCGCTTCCGGCGCTTCGAGCTGCAGCCACCAGGGAGAGTGCAAGCCGTTGGAAACGCGCAGCGGCCTCGCCCGAATAGACGGACATAGCCCCGGAGGTGACGGAGACTTCGCCGCTGTCCAGGATCTCGGCACTTCCCTCGAGTTGCTCCGTCTCGATCGACACCACGACGAACTCGGTCTGGGGCGGCGAGGTGTCGAGGATCTCCGAGTTCGGCCCGTGGGCGTAGACGGCACCGGGTGTGGCCCGAACATGGTGGTAGAACGTGTCGTGCGGTTCGAGAACCATCTCGAACACCGTGTGGCGATGAGAGCTGCTGCCCCTCGTGAGGTTGGCCCACGACCACCTCCCCGTTTCAAACCCGAGCCCCGGGAGTTCGACGGTGACGATCTCCGCGGATCCGACCGTGTCCCCGGACAGCCGGATGAACTCGATATCGGCTCCGGCGAAGAGATCCCCCAGCTCGTCGTACCCGGGGGTGATCCGACGAACCGGCGCCGGGGCACCGGAGTCGGAAGATGGGGATTTCACGGTCACCGACCGACTATAGGTGAGAAACGGATTTCGCGGCGCGGTCGGGCGATCGACGGAAACGCCGGGCTCGACTCACCGAGTCGAGCCGGTGCACCACCGCATAGAGACCCCGGGGTATCCCGGGGTCTCTGTGCTTCGAACGTCGATCGCCTGCTACTGGATCGACATCGCGACGCGCGATCACGTCGTCCAGGTCGAGGAGGTGATCCTGGCCGTCGTCGATGAACCGGTCCGGAGTCGTTACGTCTGCGGGGGCGTACCTTCGGCGTTCGAGACGACGGCATCGATCTGCACGAGAGCCCGCCGAGGGATGGCTGAGACGCCGACCGTCGTCCTCGCTGGGAGGTCGCCTTTGAAGAACGTTGCGCAGACATCGTTCACTGCATCGATGTCCGACATGTTCGTGACCTGAACATTGAGCTTGACAACGTCGTCCATGACGTGGTCGACGCTCTCGACGATGGCCTTGATGTTCGTGAGGCACTGCCCGACCTGTGCTTCGATGCCACCGTCCACGATCCGACCGGTTGCCGGGTCCACGGGCAGTTGGCCCGCGATGTGGTTGTAGTGAGAGAACGCCACGGTGTGTGCGTACGGCGCCGCCGGCGCGTTGTCCGTGTTGCTCGCTTCGATGACGAGGAGTCGAGTGTCTTCGGGCAGTTGCGGCGGCGTGCCGTCTCCATGCGAGATGACCGTGTCGATCTGCACCGAAGCACCCAGCGGAAGGCCCGAAGCGTTGACGACGGTCCGTGCGGGAACGTACCCCGGGAAGAACTCGGCGAAGACTTCGTCCACGGCGTCGATGTCGGCGATGTCCGTCAGGAAGACGGTGGTCTTGACGATGTCGTCCATCGTGTGGCCGATGCTCCCCAGGATCGCCTCGACGTTCTCCAGGCACCGGCTCGTCTGCGCCTTGATGTCGCCGTCCACGACCCGGCCGGTTGCAGGATCGATCGGCAGCTGGGCCGAGAGGTTGTTGTAGTGCGAGAAGGCCACCGTCTGCGACGATGCGGGATCGACCGGTGCGGCCGGTGTGTTCCGCGAGACTTTCACCAGAGGGAGCGCATCCTGCGGGGGTGTGCCTTCACCGTTCGAGACGACGGCGTCGATCTGCACCAGGGCATCGTCCAGCGGCAGGTCCGCAACGGCGACCACCGTGCGGGTGGGAAGGTCGCCGTTGAAGAACGACGTGTAGACATCGTTCACGGCCTCGAGGTCGGCGATGTTCCTCAGGAAGACGGTGGTCTTGACGACGTCGTCCATCGTGTGGCCGATGCTCTCCACGATCGCCTTGATGTTCGTCAAGCACCGGCTCGCCTGGGCTTTGACGTCGCCGTCCACGACCCGGCCGGTTGCAGGATCGATCGGCAGCTGGGCCGAGAGGTTGTTGTAGTGAGAGAAGGCCACCGTCTGTGTGGCGGCGGGACTCACCGGCCCGTCCGACGTATTCCTCGAAACCTTGACGATCGTTTCACTCATGTTGACACTTCTCCCACGAAACCATTGTTGGCGTACATTCTCGGCGACTCGATCGGACACGCGCGATACACGTGCTCACCATCGCGGCTGTCCTGTGACGGGTTCAATGCCACACCGCCCCGCCGGGTGACGTGCCATCCATCGTGAGGGGCTCCGTCGACGGCTCCAAGCGGAGCGTCGCTCTTCCCCGACAGTCAACGTGCGTGCGGGCCTACCAGCCCCGCTCGATCCGTTCGGGCAATGAAGGCTGCTGTTCACGATGGTAGCGGATCGGTGGCGGTCTCTCCGGCCGACGACCGACTTCCTCATCATCGTTCGGCGCCGGGCCGGTAACCCGGAACGCACGAGATCTCCGGGACGTTGGCACGTCCCGGAGATCTCGTGGTTTGATGAATCGGTCGGCGGCTACTGGATCGACATCGCGATGCGGATCAGGTCTTCCTTGTCGATGAGGTGATCGTGGCTGTCGTCTCCGACGACGATGGTCACCCACTTCACCGTGCCGGTGAACGCATGCTTGCCGAAGCTGGTCGAAGTCGCCGCTGCGGCCCCAGGAAGATCCGGCGTCGTCCGGAGACAGCTTGTCGAGAGCCGTCGAGCGGAAGAGCATCCCGTAGCGAACACCCGGCCGTCGTTGGTCCCCCACCCGCCCAGATCGCGAAGGTTCGGGAGCGACTGGAGCGGGATCGGAGAGCCGGGTGTTCTTCTTGCGGTCGTCGATGCTTCCTCATTGGGAGAGTCGAAAGGCTATCCACAGCGAAACCTGAGTCGCCCTTCGCAGGCCAATCATGCCGAATGTGCATAGCGACATGCGCACAGGCCCGGCACCATCATGCGTGCGTGGCGGACGAAGGTCCGGCCGACTGATCTCACGACCCGGGTGATCGGAGTACGAACAGTCGGCTCTCGTCCTTCCTCCCGAGGCTGCATGCGGTCAGGGCATACCGGTGATAGGTTGACTGACAGATCAGGGGGTTCGGCCGACCGGTTGTGACCCGAGAGGACCCATTGGAGGTCGATCGATGAACACATCCATCTCAAACGAAGAGCTCGAGTCGATCGCAGAGGAAGCGTACATCTTCACATTTCCGATGGGGATGGGGTACCGCTTCGCCTACGGGACGTTCCTCAATCCCGATTCGTCGAGCTATCGCGGTGCCGTCAACCACGGGCCGTACGGTCACGCCGTCACGCTCGACTCCAGCTACCACGACGTGATCTCGCCGAACGCAGACACCCCGTATTCCTTCGGCACGCTCGATCTCAGAGGCGGGCCCGTGGTCCTGAGCGTTCCCGAAGTGACCGACCGCTACTACGTCATGCAGTTCGAGGACCTCTTCGGCATGAACGAGGCGTACATCGGCAGCCGCAAGACTGGAAACAAGGCCGGCAACTACGTGTTCGTCGGCCCGAAGTGGGAAGGCGAACTGCCCTCCGGATTCGACGGCGCCTACAAGCTCGAGACCGACCTGGTCATGATGCCCGGCCGCACCCAGATTCTGTCCTCTGAGGACAAGGACGCCTGCGAGGCGGTCATGTCCCAGTACAAGCTGCAGACGATCGAAGAGTTCCACGGTGGGCCTGCTCCGGTGTTGCCTGCGTACGACTGGCCGGTCTGGAACGATGAGGCATCCCGGGACGAACGCTTCATCGGCATCATGAACCGGTTGCTTCCCCTGTGCGACCCGGTCCATCCGGAGGACGCCGACGCGTTCGAGCGATTCGCCAAGATCGGCCTCGGCTCCGGCATTCCGTTCGATGCAGACTCCCTCGACGCCGAACAGCGCGACGCCATCCGTCGCGGCGTCTCCTCTGCACGCGACAAGATCGCCGCTGCGGTCCCGGAGTTGGGCAAGACGGTAAACGGCTGGGTGATGACGGACCCGTTCGGAAACCGCGAGTTCTACAAGGGCGATTTCCTCAAGCGGGCAGCCGGCTCCATGATGGGATGGGGCGGCAACGATGCGATCGAAGCGTTCTACCCGGCCACTCATGTGGACGCGGACGGCAACAAGCTCGACGGGACCCGGAAGTACCAGCTGACGCTCGACGTACCGCTTCCCGTGAACGCGTTCTGGTCTGTGACCATGTACGACACGTCGTACGACGGTACGGCGGGCTACATGGTCGACAACCCGATCGACCGCTACCTCATCAACTCGCTGACACCGGGAACGGTCGTCGAGGACGGCAAGCTGGTCGTGACGATGCAGCGTAAGGAGCCGACCGATCCGACGGAGCGTGCCAACTGGCTCCCGACGCCTGATGGGAACTTCTACCTGTTGCTCCGGTTGTACTGGCCCAAGAAGGGGGCCCTCGACGGGACCTGGGAGCCGAGCCCGGTGGTCAAGGTCGGCTAGCCACGAGGCAGTCGATTGCGATTGCACGATTCGTGCCGAATCTGCATAGCGGTGTGTGTGCGTCGGCGATAGGTTGACGCGTGTTGCGACAGGGTTCGGCCGATCGGTTCTGACCCGAGGAGACCACTGGAGGTCAATCGATGGACGCATCCATCTCAAACGAAGAGCTTGAGGCGATCGCGGAAGAGGCGTACATCTACGCTTTTCCCGTCT
>JAOZRW010000153.1 GCA_029939995.1 Acidimicrobiia bacterium
GTTGCGGGCCGTATCACGGGCGATGCGGCGATCGCCGACGCGGTCGATGAGGCGTACGCGGTCTTGCTCTCCGGCTACTGGGCGGGGTCGGATGACCTGTTCAGGACGGTGTCGGATTCCGATACCTCCACATGCACGCCGCGCAACTTCGCGATCGTCGCGGGAGTGCTGCGCGGAGCTTCCCCCGAGGGCAGAGACGATCAGGTGGCGCAGATCTACACCGCGTTCTTCCAGAACGTCGGCAACAAGATGCAGCTCGCTGAGAGTGCGGCCACCGGCGAGACCGGCGGCGACTCGGACGGGGACGGGATCCCGTTCGTTCCCGAACAGCCCGAAGGGCTTCCGCCGGTATACGCGGGAGAGGAAACCATGGTGAATCCGGGCCGGACAGCTTCACGGAGCCTTCACGGTGCGGACATGGTGGGTCCATGATCGGGCCGCATACTTCCTGGTACGTTCGAGAAAGGAACACATCATGAAGAAGGCTCTCGGCCTCCTCCTCGCAATCGGATTGCTCACGGCCGCGATGACCACGGCGGCATTGGCCGCCACCCCCGGCGATGGGGTTCGCGACTTCGTCGACGCCGGCTCCCAGGTCGGTAACGCCCACGCCTGGGGCTTCGCCGACGCGGACAACGATGGCGTCAACGACAACTTCGTCGACGCCGACGGCGACGGGGTCTGCGACAACTTCGTCGATGCCGACGGTGACGGGATCAACGATCTCCGCGGCACGCTCGGCATGGGCGGACAGGGCGGTCACGGCAACGGCGCCGGGGACTGCTCGGGTGACAACTTCGTCGATGCCGATGGCGACGGGGTCTGCGACAACGCCGGCAGCGGTGGAATGGGCGGCGGACAGCACCGCATGGGCGGCGGCGGTCACGGCGTCACCCCGTAACGCCACACGACAAAGGTCGCCGTTCGGGACGACGGGAAGGCTCCTCCGCCTCGGCGGGGGAGCCTTCCATCGCGGAAGGCCGCAATCGCGAGCGCTCCTGCATTCCGGACCTTCTCCCAACGCAGACGGCACTGTCGGTCGTGCGAGACGGTCCGGGGTCGGAGACCTGAACCCGTCATCGGGGCAGCAGGACCCGGGCGCTCGACGATGCCGGATTGGCGGGGACCGACCGAACTGGATCGACCGATCGAGGAGACCAGGGTCGGTGCCCGGGTGTGGGGCGGCGGGCACAAGTTCGAAGCGTCGGATGTCGATTGGAAGCCGGTCACCGCTATCGACAAGACCCGCTCCAAGCTCGAATCCGAGATCAGGAGGGCGCACGGCAAGGCGATCTCCAAGCGCGATCGGAAACGACGCTGAAGCCGTAGCCGAAGCGACCGGGCAGGTGAGCAACGGTGGTGCGACGACCACCGACCCGAACGCCGTCGATCCAACGTCTGCCACCGTCCTCTCGGCTCCGGCATCGGCGGCATCGAATCCGTCCTACGGCGGTGCTGCAGGGATCCATGCCCTTGAGCCACGACTCGACCGGACGCCCGGTGCCGAGTCGTATGATGCGCCGATGGAGCGCTCACGGTCCATCGACGAGGTCCTCGGCGAA
>JAOZRW010000154.1 GCA_029939995.1 Acidimicrobiia bacterium
AGAACGGGGTGCTCGCGTTGGTGGAGGGTTCATGACGATACGGGTATCCGAAGCAGACGTGTCGGATGTTCCCGAGGTCGCCGAGTTCTTCTGGTCGGCGTGGCGGGCGGCGGGTCCCGGGGCGCCGGGATGGGCGGGTGCAGACGAGACCGCGATCGCCGAGCTTACCGCTCCTGGGGTCCTCGCAGAACGGATCGGCGGACCGGGCCGCTGGATGTTCCTCGGGTGGGACGATGAGCGGGTCGTCGGTTTCTCGGCGCTCAGGTCGCTCGATGAGGATTCGGTGGAACTCGCGGGGATCGTCGTGATGGGAGACCGGCTCGGGCGGGGCGTCGGGTCGCTCCTGCTCGATGCCGCCGTCGAGGCGGCCGCTGCGTCCGGCTTCCGGCGTGTTCTGGTCAGAACCGAGGTGACGAACGAACGGGCGTTGGCCTTCTACCGCCGTCACGGGTTCGGCGACGATCGGCCCGTCGTCGAGGATGTCGACGGTGCCCGGGTCGAGTTGATCGAACTCGTGCGGGGACTCTGAGAGCGAGTCCTGAGCCGATTCCACGGTCGTCGGATGGCCCGAGAGGGTCGACGGTGCACGTGCATGCCGGGCACCCGTCCGACCGGCCGGGCAGAATGTAGCGTTTCCATGTGCGGGCCGTCACCACTGCTCTTCTCGTGCGACGCGTTCGCGGTGTGTCGGATCGTGCACCGGGGTGGAACCGTGTTCTGTCTCGGCCGGATCGCCGAGAATCCGACGGCAACACGGGCTTGTGTTGTCGCAGATCCGTCATCGACCGTGGCCCGAGCGCAGTCATCGTTGAGCCGATCCAGGAGGCTGTCGGCAGTGCGGAGGGTCCTCGTGTTCGTTGATCGTTCGTGCGGGACCGCCCGTCACGGAAGGCGTGAGCGACTCGAATCGTGAGTTCTTGGATGCTGGGGTCACGTTCACTCAACTTGTTATCCACGACGCGAGGTCGGCGTTGAGCGTGTCGGCGGTGTGCATCTCATATGGCTCGCCCGTGTTGAGCACGAAGGAGAGAGAGTCGAAGTACTCCAGGCCGTGGTACCAGTGGAGGAGATCGGGGTCGTAGCCCTTGCGCTGGCAGTACCTCTCTTCGACTCCACGATTGCGGAGTTCCGTCACAAGGAAGAAGGGAAGAAGGAACTCGAAGATCGGATCCGACCACCCGGCGTGTTGCCAGTCGATCACCCCGGCCAGGCGGTGTCCTTTCACCAGCAGGTTGTCCGGCCAGAGGTCGCCGTTGCTGAATGCGGTTCCGGGAAGCGCCGGCTGGGTGTCGATCAGCCTCCGGTACGCAGCGTTCTGGAGAGGGGTCGGGTCGCGGAATCGCCGGTATGCCGCATCGAGCACATCGCGGGCGGACTCGCCGGAGCCAAGCTGCGCGACAGACTCGCCGGGGGGTCCTCGACGCCGATGGCTTGGAGTGCGCATGCGGTGTCGATGTAGAGATCGATCGCCCACGAGTCGCCGGCGATCATGGGTGGCAGCAGGGAGGTGCCGTCGACGAATTCGCTCACGAACACCGGGGTACCGGTGGATCTCCCCGTCT
>JAOZRW010000078.1 GCA_029939995.1 Acidimicrobiia bacterium
GACATACCTCACCTCCATGAGGACACCCCGTCGCGCTCACCACTAGAAACCGCCGCCGTTTCCGACGCCAGACCGGGTAGGTGGTAGGTCACCCCCAGACGGGGGTTAACCAGGCGAGGCGGCTCGGGTCGTTGCCGCGCACGATCGAGTGGTATCGCTTGTCGAACGCCCGGGCGATCTCACCCATCCGCCCCTCCCCCACGGCAAGTCCGTCGATCGCTGTGATCGGGAGGATCTCCCAGCCCGTGCCGATGAAGAACAACTCGTCTGCCACGTACAGCTCGGTTCGATCGACTTCCCGTTCCTCTACCGGCATCTGCAGGTCGGTCGACACCACGTCGAGGAACACGGACCGGGTGATCGAGTCGAGGACCCCGCTGGTCAGCGACGGGGTGATGACCGTGCCGTCATGCACGAAAGCGATGCACGCTCCCGGACCCTCCGTGACCTTGCCGGCCTCGTTGAGCATGATCGGCCAGTCGTGGCCGTTCTCCCTCGCCTCTGCCGTCGCCAGCCGGCTGTTGTGGTAGTTGGCGAACGCCTTGACCCGCGGCGGCATCGACCGGTCGTTGATCCGGGCCCAGGATGAGATCGCAGCCCGGCACCCTCGCGCGGTCCCCCTCTGAGATTCGAACGGCCAGGTGTCGATGACCGTCTCGACGACCGTACCCGCCGGCGCGATCTGCTCGCGCACGACTCCGGGGATGAACGTCCAGGGCCGTATGTACGTGTCCCGCCGCGCCTCGTTGGCCCGCAGCAGGTCGATCGTGGCCTCAACGAGGCCCCCCACGTCCATGGACTGGTCGAGGCGAGCGATCCGGTTCGATTCGAGGAGGCGACGCATGTGATCGGCAAGTCGGAAGACGTAGAGCTCCTCGTGCTCGGGGTTCCAGTACGCCTTGATGCCTTCGAACACCGAGGACACGGACGAGTGGCCGACGGCGGTGACGTGCACGGTGGCATCGCCCCACGGCAGGATCTTCCCGTCCTTCCACAGGTAGGGCCCATTCTCCGCGCCGGCTGCCACGAGTGAGTTGATTCGGGTCACGATGATCCCCTCGTCTCGAGCAGCCGGTCGGTCTCGTCTTCTCGTTCTGCGATCTCACTGATGACGGCTTCGAGATGGCCGATCTGCCCGGTGGTGAGATCACTCCCCGGCGCCCTGGGAACGCTGACAGGAACGCCGCGGATCCGCAGGCCTGCCTTGATCGTGCCCGTCGGGTTGTTCGTCTCCTCGATCACGTCGGATATGGGGAGAACCTGCCGGTAGTAGATGTCCCGCGCAATGGGAAAATCCGCGAGACCGATGGCGGCCTCGTGCAACTGCACTGCCGACCTCGGGACAACGTTCATGATGCCCGTGATCCACCGTGTCGCCCCCAGGGCGAACGACTCGAGAGCGGTCGTCGGCGCTCCGCAGATCACATCGACGCGGTTACCGGTTCTGCGATGGATCGCATGCACCCGGCTGGCGATACCGGTGCTCTCCTTGACGAAACCGACTCCGTCGATCTGTGAGAGCCGTTCCACGAGGGCTGGCGTGAGATCGACGCCGGTCAGCGACGGGTAGTTGAAGAGGATGACGGGGAGATCGGTCGAGCGTGAGATCGCCTCGTAGTAGCCGATCACGTCCGCGTGTGACCGGCCGGCGTACAACTCCGGGAGGATCGGGGCGGTCATCAGAGCGTCGGCCCCCAGCAGCGATGCCTGCTCCGCCAGATATACCGCATCTGCCGTGCGGGTCGTGACGACCGTCGGAATGAACGGGAGGCGACCACCGATCGACCCCGCAACGACGCACCATACGGCGAGCGTCTCGTCGACCGTCAGCAAAGGCCCCTCCCCAGTGAGAGCAGTCGCCATGACACCGTTGACACCGGCCTGTTCCACGAACCCGATCAGACGATCGAGGGCGTTCTCATCGACGGCGTCCCCGTCGTCGAACGGCGTGACGAGCGGAACGATCGTTCCATCAGGAACCATGTGAAACCTCCTAGGTCGGATCGACGACAACCTACGGGCTTTCGCGCCGCGGGTGTCACCGTTCTCCGCAGCACGCTGGAGTCTTTGCAGCGGATATCTCTGTTCATGCGCGCTCCTACGAACTTTTCCGCAGTATCGTCGTGCTCGATTTCCGAGGAGGTTCCCGTCATGACCATCGATTCAATCGACCGTTCCATTCTCAGGACGCTCGCCGCCGATGGCCGCATCACGTTCCAATCACTGGCAGAGACGTGCAGCCTGAGCCCGAACGCTGCAGCCGCTCGCGTGAGGAGGCTGAAAGAGAGCGGGGTCATCTCCGGCTTCGGAGCAACCATCGACCGTCGCGCATTCGGACGCGACCTCGAGGCGATCGTCGATCTCCGACTCGTGATCGGTGCCGATCCCTCCACATTCGAGCGGTCGATGGCCGGACGTCCCGAGGTCGTTCGGGCCCTTCACCTCACCGGCGATGCCGACTATCAGCTGCACATCGCGACGACCGGCACGACGGACCTCGATCGGTTCATCCGATTCCTGAAATCGGAGTGCGAGGTGGCGGCCACGGACACACGGATCGTGCTCGGATCCATCGATCTCGACCCGACGAGGGTGTTCGAGTAGTAGGTTTCGTTCACTGCTCGATCCGCAGCAGCCGTCCGAGCGAGGGAGTCGCCATGCCGGTAGCCGAAGTCAACGGTCAGCACATCGCCTACGACGACACCGGAGGCAACGGTCCGGCACTGATATTCAGCCACGGGTTCCTCATGGACCGGACGATGTTCGCCGATCAGGTCGCCGAGTTCTCCGACGACTACCGCTGCGTGACCTGGGACGAACGCGGCTTCGGGGACACCCCCGTCAACGGGCCGTTCACGTACTGGGACTCCGCCGACGACGCCGTCGCGCTGATGGACTACCTCGGGATCGACGAAGCCGTGTTGATCGGCATGTCCCAGGGCGGCTACCTGTCGTTGCGGGCGGCGATCGCCCACCCCGATCGGGTCCGGGGACTCGTCCTCATCGACTCGGGCGTCTTCATGGACGACGAAGAGACACTCGCCGGCTACGCCGGAATCATCCAACACTGGTTGAGCGACCAACCCCTCGGAGAGGTCGGGACGACCGTGGCAGGGCTGATCCTCGGAGATCCGGAACTGATGGAGAAGTGGGTTGCCATCTGGAATTCCCGCGACCGGTCAACCATCGAGCACCCGGGCGCTTGCCTTCTCGGACGCGACGACATCAGTGGGCGAGTCCACGAGATCACGTGCCCGGTCCTGATTCTCCACGGAACGAAGGATCTGGCCATTCCCATCGAGACGGCCGAGCAACTCTGCGACGAACTCCCCGACTGCAGGGGCATGGTCCCGGTGCCGGGGGCGCCTCATGCGAGCAACATGACGCACCCGAACGTCGTGAACCCGACGATCAAGGACTTCCTCCTCCGGCTCGACTGAGACCGCGGACGGCCGTCGGGCGTCCCCCGGCGGCCCACGCCGTGGCGAGCGCGGCACCCACGCCGAACACGAGGAATCCGACGGCGAACGGGGTGACCGTCGTCTTGATCGCCGTATCGACGAACGGGGACAGCATCGCCCCTCCGAGCAGGCTGATCACACCGATCACCGATGCCGCCGTTCCCGCCGCGTAGCCGACCTCATCGAGTGCGGTCGCCGTGAGCATCGGGGTCAACGCCGTCTCCAGCGAGATGAGCAGTGTGGTGGCGATCACGAAGAACGCGAACGCTGGCACACCGTCAGCGGCGACCGTCACCGCCAGGTCGACGACGCTGACCGTGATCACGGCGGCGAAGACCCACGTCGCCGTGCGGCGGGTCCCGAACCGTTTGACGAGTCGTGCCGATGCGATCGTGAACCCGGCCATCACGATCGCGCTGGAAGCGAACCACAGGAAGAACGTGTCCGCCCGCCCATAGATCTCCCCGTACATCCGCTCGGAGGACCCGAGATACGGGAGGAAGGCCGCGCTCATCAGCATCAGAGCGATCGCGCTCCCCAGCGTCCTCCTCGTCTTCACGATCGCGACGACCGTCCGTCCCAGGGACGGGAGGTCGATCGGCCGGTGGTCCTCCGGGGCCAACGTCTCTTCGAGTCTGGCCGACCAGAGGAGGACGAGCAGGCCGAAGACGGGACCGACGGCGAACGTGTACCGCCACGATCCGAGGGAGAGCACCGCCGTACCGATGATCGGGGCGAGGGTCGGCACGATGAGGAAGACCGTGAGGATGATCGCCATCGCCCGGGCCAGCATGTCACCGCGGAATCGGTCCCGCAGGAGCGCCTGGGAGACGATCCGGGGTCCCGCCGCGCCGAGTCCCCACAGGAACCGACCGATGAGCACGAGTTCGAGGGACGGGGCGAACGTCGTCGCGAAACCGGCGGCTACGTAGAGCACGAGTCCTCCGGCGAATACCGGCTTGCGTCCGAAGCGGTCGGCAAGGGGACCGTAAGCGAACTGTCCGATCCCCAGCCCGGCGAAGACGACCGTCACGATCAAGGCAGCCGACGACGAGTCCGGAGCGAGTCCGAAGTACTCCCGGACCTCACCGAACGCCGGGAGCATGGCGTCGATGGAGATGGCGACGGTCGCCGACGCCGCCGCCATCAGCACGAGGAACTCGCGGCGACCCTGGCCCCCGGAGGGTCGACGTTTCCCTCCTCTGGCCGGATTCGGATTCATGCCCGGTCAGAATACCCCCGGACGATCTCGTCGAGTGCGGAGACCGGACGCGACGGGGAGACGCCGTCCGGCGTCTCCCCGTGCGGTCGTTCGTCGGGCGATCCGTTTTCGCCGGATCACATCATGGCGTGAACGTGGCTCCGTGCACGCAGAGGACGAAGGCGTCGAACGAGCCCGATCCGTGCCCGTATCCGGAGAACTCCCAGGACTCCCCGTCGGCACTCTGCCGATCGGTGGTGATGTAGTAGTCCACGTTCGGTCCCGTTCCGTTCTTCGTGATCGATCCGGACACGGCGACATCGCCGGAGTCGCACGACGGGTTGGCCGACGCGATCTCGTCCTCGAACGACACCGTGTTGCTGTGCGACGTGTAGAACTCGAGTGGGTCAGGGCGGTCTATCGCCACCGGGAAGACGGCGTTCGAGATCGCCGCCGCCGTGGCGTACCGATCGGACCCGGCCAGCCGCGTCACCGGCCCGTAGGCGGCCAGCTGCGTCTCGACGGCTGCAGAGATCACCCCCGTGCCTCCCGCGATGTAGATCCTGTCCGGGTGGAGCCTCTGCAGTTCGGCGATCGTCACCGCCGGCAGCGAGTCCTTCCTCGTCAACAGCACCGGCCCGGAGTTCACTCCCGCCGCAGCTCCTGCAACGAGTCCGTCCGGGAAGTTGTCTCCGGTTGCGATGAACACCGCGGGGACGTTGCTCTCCGCCGCATGCACACCGATGGCAAATGCCACCGTCGTGAGCAGCAGGACGAGTGCAGCCAGGATTGCTGTACTCCGTCCGCGGTGGTGTGTGGTCGCACTGACCATGATGACCCCCTCCGTTCGTTGGCCCCATGACTCAGGAGCCGCCACCGGACAACGTATCAAAACGGAGACCCGGCCACAACGCCCAATATGTGCCACGTCTCCGCGTCACGAACGGGGAGTGCACGCGGAAGGGGGGG
>JAOZRW010000155.1 GCA_029939995.1 Acidimicrobiia bacterium
TTCCCGATTCCCTTTCTCCATTCCCATCAGGCCAGTCCTTTCCACTCGTTGCAGAGCACACCGTTCTCTTTCCAGGCGAGGGAGTGGACGCCGCCGAACTTCCCGTCGTCCTCTTCCGGAAAATCCTCCCGCTGGTGCGCGCCGCGGGACTCGTTGCGGCCGATGGCTCCCACCAGCATCGCTTCGGCCAGTTCCACCATGTTGCCGAATTCGATGAATTCGGTCAGGTTGGTGTTGTATTCGCGGCTCTTGTCGGCGATCCCCATGAAGGGCAGCTCCTTCTGCATCTGCCGGATCACCGAAAGGACCCCCTTGAGTCCCATCTCGTTGCGGAGGATGCCGACGTTGCGGTAGAAGATCTTGCCCAGGAAGTCCCGCTTTTCGTAGAAGTCGATCTGGTTCGTGAAGCGGGGAATCGCCGCCACGAAGTTTCTGTCCTTTTCGAACTGTCCGCTCGATGCGGGCGAGATCTCCCCGTTTTTGCGGGCGAAGGCCGCGGCGTTCTCTCCCACTTCCCTGCCGAAGACGACGGTCTCGAGCAGCGAGTTGCCCCCCAGACGGTTGGCGCCGTGGACTTTGGCGTTGGCGCACTCGCCGCAGGCGAAGAGCCCCTCCACCTTCGTCATGTGGTCGCGGTCCACGTCGATGCCCCCCATCGTGTAGTGGGCCACGGGCTTGATCGGGATGAGGTCGCAGACCGGATCGACCCCTTCGTAGAGCCGGGCCAGCTTGCGCTCCTGGGGCAGATTCTCCTCGATGAAGGCCTCCCCGAGATGGCGGATATCCAAAAAGACCTCCTCGCCGTGCTCGAGCTGCTCCCAGATCGCTTTGGAGACCTGGTCGCGGGTGAGGAGTTCGTCGACGAAGTGCTCCCCTCTGCCGTTGACGATCCTGCCGCCCGCGCCCCGGGCACTCTCGCTGATCAGGATGCCGCTGGACCTCAGCGCCGTGGGGTGAAACTGCACGTACTCCAGGTCGCTCAGCACGCATCCGGCCCTCATCGCCGCCGCCAGGCCGTCGCCGGTGGTCGCCGTGGAGTTGGTCGTAAAGCCGCGGTAGAGGCCGGCGTATCCGCCGCTGGCCACGACGACGCTTTTCGCGCCGATCGCCTTCACCTCGCCGCTTCTCATCTCGATCGCCGTGACGCCCGTCACCCGGTTCTCCTCGACGATGAAGTTGAGCAGGTAGTGCTCGTCGTAAAACCCGATACCGGCTTTGAGTGCCGCATCGTAGAGGGTGTGGAGGATCTTCAGCCCCGTATAGTCCTGGGCGTAGCAGGCCCGCTTGCCGCTGGCGCCTCCCAGCCTTCGCTGCGCCACCTTTCCGTCCCCGAGACGGCTGAAGGGAGTGCCCAGGCCGTCGAGCCACGCGATCGCCTCGGGCGCCTTCTCGCACAGACGGCGCACCATCTCTTCGTCGGCCAGCGTATGGGCCGATTTCATCGTGTCGGCGATATGGGCCTCCACACTGTCGGGTTCCACGTTGCCCAATGCGGCGTTGATACCACCCTGGGCCGCTATGGAATGAGCGCGTCTCGGGCTGTCCTGA
>JAOZRW010000156.1 GCA_029939995.1 Acidimicrobiia bacterium
GGTGGGAAAGCTGTGGACAGGAACCATCCTTTGCGGTCTGTTTACGATCTGATCGTCGACCAGACGTCGCTCCTCGACGAGGACGACGAGCCGTTCATGGTTCTCTCAAACGGCCACGTCAACGTGGCGCTGTTTGCGTTCCTCCGCATGGTCATCGACGGCGCGCCCGAGGCGGGAGTCGAGCTTGCGTCGAGACCGGAGGCTGAAAGAGACATCCTTGATAACCCGCGAATCGCCGAGGCGATGGCGGATGGTACGCCCGTCGCGGTGGATGAGGCGCTCTTGCCGGGCAGAGACTCGGGCGGCGACGGCAAACGCTGGTCCGGAAGGTGCCGCGAGGCGTTGATGCGTGCGTGTGCGGCGAGATCCGAGGGTCTTATGCGTGCTGAAAGGGATATGTCGTCGCGCGGTGCTCCAGAGGCTGCCCGGTGCCTTCGGCAGAGCGAGACGACACTGGTCCAGCAGTGCCTCGAGCGCCTCGAATTGTAAAATGATTGTTCTGACCGGAAATACACCGAATACGACAAACCCATCGCGCAGAGCGAGGTTTGAACATCGTGTTCCGGTATGCGCTCACGGGGCAGCGCCCCTGGCGCACGCGCGTTTCGTGAAACGGCCATCGACGACGCGCGTAGCGCACCCTCGCCGAGCTGCGCACGTGGCCCTGGCTGGGGAGGGCGGCGGCGAGGACGAGGACGAGCACGTGGACGAGGGCACGCCTCCGCCGCCTCCCGGGAGAAGTGGTAGCGCTCGGAGTGCATCCGGTGTTCCGCGACCTTCTCGACCGCCACCGGCCTGAAGGTCCCGATGCCGACGTGGAGGGTCACCCGGACGATCTCGACGCCGGCGCCCTCCACCTCCGCCAGCAGCCGCTCGTCGAAGTGCAGCCCCGCCGTCGGCGCCGCCACCGCACCCGGCCGGCCCGCGTAAACCGTCTGGTACCGTTCGCGGTCCCCGGGCTCGGGCCCTTCCGGCCGCCGGATATAGGGCGGCAGCGGCGTCGAACCGATCTCGTCGAGCCGCCCGACATCGAGCGGGGGATCGAATTCCAACTCCCAGCGTCCCTCGCCCAGCGGCGTCCCGAGAATCAGCCGGCCGCCGTCGGGCAACACCAGCGCCTCGCCCTCGCGCGCCCGGGCCGACGGACGGACCAGCCCCTCCCACCGATCGCCGCCGTGATCCTCCAGCAGGAAGACCTCGAAGCGGCGTCCCGTCGGTCTGCGGGCCTCGAGCCGGGCCGAGATCACCCGCGTATCGTTGATCAACAGAACGTCCTCCGCCCCGAGGTACCGGGGAAAATCCCGGATCGTCCGGTGGCCGATCTCCCCCGAGCCCCGATCGAGGACGAGCATCCTGGAATCGCCGCGGGCAACGGCATGCTGCGCGATCAGTTCCTCGGGCAGTCGATAGTCGAAATTCGACGTCCGCATTGAGCGGATGGTACCGGATCCGCCCCGTCGGCGCCCGTCTCTACCCCATCCGCATGACGACCGCGGCGATGACGATCCACACCCCGACACAGATCAACAGGGGGCGGTCGGTCATCA
>JAOZRW010000011.1 GCA_029939995.1 Acidimicrobiia bacterium
CTCTACGGTGCGACCGGTGCGCCGGCATCGACCAGCGACTGGTAGCTCCCGCCGTATGCCTTGACGTTGTCCGCGCCGAGTACGTGGACCACGGCAACCGACATGCCGGCTCGATGACCGGATCCGCAGTAGTTGATCACGTTCGAGTCGGTCGGAATCGCATCGAAGTCCATGGCGAGATTGTGGATGTCGATGTTCTGTGCGCCTTCGACATGTCCCTTCTCGTACTCACCGGCCGTCCGAACGTCGACGAGCGCCGTTCCTGCTGCGGCGGCTTCGAGAACGCCGTCGGGCTTGCCCGCCGAGTAGAAGCCGTCGGGGATGGTCGACAAGTAGCCGTCGACGGCTGCGAGCAGCGCCGGCTCGATGTCGGGTGCGCCGACCACCGGGGCTTCGGCGGCTTCGGTGCTGACCTCTTCACCGGCTTCGGTCCAGCCCTTCCAACCGGGCTTGTAGGAGAGGACGTTGTCGTAGCCGAGCATGCCGAGCGAGGCCAGGGATTGCGCGGCCCGGAATCCGGAAGCGCAATACACGTAGACCTGGCTGTCGGTCGGGATCTTGTCCAGGTTCTGTGCGAGCGTCCGGATCGGGATGTTCACCGCTCCGGGAATGTGCCCTTCCTCGTACTCACTCGTTTCGCGAACGTCGATCACGAGGGCGTTGCTCGCAGCGACGCCGTCCTTGAACACCTGCACGTCGCCGATGGCGTAGTAGCCGTCGGGGAGTGCCTTCAGATACTCGTCGACGGACGCCGTCAGATCGAACGCCTCCGTCGTCGTGGTGGCGACGGTCGTCGTCGGTGCCGCCGTCGTCGTCGTCTCTTCGCTACTCGAGCTACATGCCGCCGCGATCATCGACAGCACGAGCACGAGTCCGATGAGCAGTGACGCTCTTTGCATCTTTCTCATGGTTTCCCTTTCTTTTTGCGGGAGCCCCGCGGCCCCTCTCCGGTTCTCTCTCAACCCACAGTCGTCATCGACCTCAAGCGACGGGATCCTTCGCGCCGTCGTGCTCGAGTTCCTCGACCCACTTGCCGTGTTCGAGCTTCATCTCGTCCGCCGGGACGTACCCGGTCGCCATGGAGGACCACGCCTTGTAGACGTAGGTGAAGAACACGTGCCCGACGAGCAGCAAGGTCAGCGCGAGCATCGCGAGATCATGGATCATCGCCGTCCACGACAACATGGAGACACTGAGGTTGGCCTTGGCGAACCAGAGGACGAGTCCCGTGACCACGATGACGGCGGAGAAGACGATCACGGCCGAGTGATGCAGCTTCTGCCCGGCGTTGAGGCGGCCCTGCGGCGGCATCTCGGCGGTGCGGCCGAGGGCGTAGCGGTACATCTTCTTGAACCACACGACGTCGTCGTGGTCGTACTGGAAGGACTCCACGAGCACTTCCTTCGCCCCCGTACGATCCAACAGCAGGTAGAGGAACGGAACCGAGATGAAACCAACGGCGGCGATCCGATGCAGGTACCGGGACCAGCCACCTGCCGCGATGAACGCGAGCGGGCTCCACACCAATGCGAGACCGGTGATGAGGAGGATCAGGAACGAGCTCGCCATGATCGCGTGCACGATCCGTTGACCGGTCCGGTAGCGGAGGATCTGCCCTTCGTGCTCTTGGCCGCTCATTGCTCTTCCTCCGTGCTCTCCGAACCTCCTGCAGGCACACCCGCCTTCTCTCTCGCTTCCAGCTCCTTGAGCTCGGCCAGGTGGTTCCGTCTGGCGATGACGCCGAGGACACCGGCGCCGACTGCTGCAACGGCCGTCAACCCCATCGACACCGGCTGGACGACACCCTTCCAGATGTCCACCGACACCGGGACCGGCTGCGGGTCGGTCGGGATATCGAACATCGCGGGGTCGTCGGGCAGGACCACGATCAACCCGAGGCCACCGGCCTGCGTCTCCCCGTAGACCTGAACCTTGGGATACCGGTCCTTCAGCTCGGCAACTCTGCTGTTCGCCTTGGCGATGATCTCGTCGCGATCGCCGTACTCGAGAGCCTGAGCGGGACACGTGGTCACGCACCACGGGGACCCGCCTCCGGATACGTTGGACGCGCAGGCGTCGCACTTGGTCGATCGACCGTTCTGCATCTTCGGCACGCCGTACGGGCATGCCTGGACGCAGTACCCGCATCCGCTGCACGCGTCCGGGTTCAACCGGGTCAGCCCGTCTTCCTTGAAGAGCGCGCCGGTCGGACACACGGCGACGCACGCCGCGTCGGCGCAGTGGTAACAGCGGTGGTTCTGGAACCCGCCGACGAGATCCGGGAACGTCCCGGACGTGTGCTCGATGAGTTCGATGTACTGCGTGTTGACGGGGAGTTGGTTCCCCGCCTTGCATGCCAACACGCATGCTTCGCATCCGATGCAACGGGTCATGTCGAGAAGGAATGCAGATGCCATGTCAGCCTCCCTCCACCAGTCGAACGAAGTTGACGCGAAGCCCGGCTCCCCCGCTGATCGGGTCGAGTTTGTACCGGCTCATGAGCTTCGTGTCGCTTGCGCCCTTGCCGTTCGCATTCGTGAGGCCTTCAGCGTGCTGACCGAATCCGTGCGCCATGAAGATGGCGTCTTTCCGGATCCGTTGCGTCGCCTTGATGGAGATCGGACCCGTACGATCCCCCACTTCGTTCTCCAGCCACACCCGGTCTCCGTTCGAGTACCCCAATGCGGTGGCTTCGTCCTCGTTGATCCACAACTCGTTCTCCGGGTACACCGCGCTCAAGTCCGGCGTGTTCTGCGTCTTCGCGAACGTGTGCACCGGCGCTCTCCCGTAGAGAAGGCGGTAGTACCCGTCCGGCGGTTCCTCGGTCGGTTCGTACACAGGGATCGGATCGAGCCCGGCCTCTGCCAGTTCGGCGACTGAGAGTTCGATCTTCCCCGACGGCGTGTGGAACGGCGTCTCGTCGTCCGCTTCGAAGTCTTCGAGGTACGGCTTGCCCTCCTGGATGATCACGCCACCGGCGTCGTGCATCTTCTCGAGGTTGGAGCCCACCGAGCGCAGGCGCGTATTGAGATACTCTTCGATCGTCTCCCACTTGAAGAAGGGATCCAGCCCCACCCTCAGGCCGAGCTCCCTCGCCATCATCCACCCGGGCATCGTGTCGTACATCGGAGGAACGGCCGGCTCCCGGAGTTGAATGAACGGCGTCTTGTACGCGACCGTTGAGAGCTCGTCGTACCGTTCGAGATAGGTCGCTTCCGGGAAGACGACGTCCGCCCACGCGACGTGCTCCTGCGGCAACACGTCGACGGCGAGCACGAAGTCGAGCTTCTTGAGCGCCTCGATCGTGCGATTCGGCATCGGTATCGAATTGAGGAGATTCACGCCGTAGACGATCAGGCCCGCGATCCGGTATGGATCGTCGGTGATCATCGGATCGATCAGCTCCTGCATCGCGGTCGGGCCCCGCAAGAACGTTTCCCGTGCTCCGTCGGCGCGGGCCTTGCCGGTCGGGCCGAGCGGCAATTCAGCGCTCTCTTCCCCCGGCTCGGCGGAGCAACCGCCCGAGCTTCCGTGTACGGCGAACGGCGGGTGCGGATAGGGCTCGAGGAACGGGGACTTGTTGAAGTACATGCCGCCGTGTCTGCCGTAGGCGCCGAGGAGCGAGTTGACGAGAAACTCGGCACGCATCCGCTGCGTGTCGTTCCCGTACCAGGTCACGTGGCGGCCGGGCATGATGACTGCTCGCGGCAAACGGTCGGACATGACCCTGGCCGTCGTTCGGATCTGATCGGCTGAGAGGTCGGTGATGCCCGCCGCCCATTCGGGGGTGAACTCCTGGACATGTGCCGTGAGTTCGTCGAGTCCCGTCGCCCACCGGTCGAGGTAGTCCCGGTCGAAACGGTCCTCGGTGATCAGCACATTGGCCCACGCCAGCAGCAGCGCCGTGTCGGTGCCCGGTTTGATCGGCAGCCAGTAGTCGGCCTTCGCCGCCGCTGCGGAGAAACGCGGATCGACCACGATCACCTGAGCTCCACGGGACCGCGCCTCGACGAAGTCCTGCATGACGGTGTTGCGTGAGTCCTCGCCGATGTGGCTCCCGATGAGCGTGATGCACTCCATCTCGTCCCAGTCCAGCGGTTCGTGTCCGCCGACGGGGAACCCGAAGGTCAGTGTGGAGGCTTCATCGCGCGGGCTGAGACAGAGAGACGACGACGGCTTCGCAGCGTTCGGCGTCCCCCACGCCTGGGCGAAGTAGTCGGTGAACCAGAAATCTCCCGAGGTATGGCCGAAGATCGCCAGCGACTCGGGTCCGTACTGATCCTTGATGGCGAGGATCTTCTCCGCCGTGTAGTCCAGAGCCTCCTCCCAGGTGACTTCCCGGAACTTGCCTTCGCCACGCTCGCCGGTTCGGATCATCGGCGATTGAAGACGGTCGGGGTCGTTCATGAAGGAGACGCCGGCCTGGCCGCGCCCGCACAGCTTCCCGCGACTCTTCGGATCCGGCGAGTTGCCGTCGATCTTGATGACCTGCCCGTTGACGGATTGAACGGCGATGCCGCACCGCCACGGGCACATGTCGCAGTAGTTGTACGTCGTGACGACCTCGCCGCTCGCGAACCAGGGCGGGTCGGGGTAGCGCATCGCGAGGTTCGATCGGCCGGGTCCCATGCCGGTACCGACGAGTGCCGTACCGGCGAGGCCGGTTGCAAGGAACTGTCTTCTGGTGATCTGGAGATCAACTCTGGCCACGCGGAAACTCCCTTTTGGAAGATCCTCGTTGCGTGGCTACTTCGTCGCCTGGATCCTTCTCCGATCCAGAGACGTCCACGTACCCGCGGATCGCTATGTCGCCATTGTTTGCCGGAGCCCCTCTCGTTCTCTAGGGACCGAAGTCCCGTGCATCGCGGCAAAAGTCCCTATGCGCAGCGACGCCCCCGGACGTCTGTTCGGATCTGGATCCGTGCCGGCCTACTCTTCGGCCCATGGATCTCATCGAGACGATTCGCGCATCAGTCATCGGGTCCGAATACGCGGTTCCCGGCCCGTTCGGGTACCGGAGGGTCACGTACGCCGACTACACCGCGTCCGGTCGCTCACTGTCGTTCATCGAGGACTACATCCGCGACGTCGTGCTCCCCCTGTACGCCAACACGCACACGGAGTCGTCCGGCACCGGTCTGCAGACAACCCGGTTCCGCGAGGAGGCACGCGAGTTGATCCGCACCTGCGTCAACGCCGACGACGCGTACGCGGTCGTCTTCGCCGGGTCGGGTGCCACCGGGGCGATCAACCACCTCGTGAACGTGCTCGGCCTCCGCATCCCGTGCACCCTCGAGGACCGCTACCACCTGTCGGACCACATCCCGGCCTCGGAGCGACCGGTCGTGTTCATCGGGCCCTTCGAGCACCACTCCAACGAACTGACGTGGAGGGAATCGATCGCGGACGTGGTCCGCATCGCCGAGGACGCCGACGGCCACGTCGACGTCGTCGACCTCGAACGCCGGCTCGAGGAATACGCGGATCGTCCTCTGAAGATCGGAAGCTTCTCCGCCGCGTCGAACGTCACCGGGATCATCTCGGACACGCGTGCGATCGCCCACCTCCTCCACGACCACGGGGCGCTGTCGTTCTGGGATTTCGCCGCCGCTGCACCGTACGTCGCGATCGACGTGCTCCCCGACGACGATCCGCTCGCCTACAAGGATGCGATCTTCATCTCACCGCACAAGATGATCGGCGGGCCCGGAACGCCCGGCGTCCTCGTAGCCCGCAAGGACCTCTTCAAGAACCGCGTCCCGGCGAACCCCGGCGGCGGCACGGTGGCGTTCGTCAACCCGAGCGATCATCGGTACCTCGACGACATCGAACATCGCGAGGAGGGTGGAACGCCGGCGATCATCGAGTCCATCCGCGCCGGCCTCGTCTTCCAGGTGAAGCGGGCCGTCGGGAGCGAACGGATCCGCCGCCTCGAAGAGAGCTTCATCGAACGAGCGATCGCTTCGTGGAGCGCGAACCCGAACATCAAGATCCTCGGGAACCCGGAGGCGGATCGACTCTCGATCGTCTCGTTCGTGATCCGCCACGGCGATCGCTACCTCCATCACAACTTCGTCGTCGCCCTGCTCAACGATCTGTTCGGAATCCAGTCGCGAGGCGGATGCTCGTGCGCCGGCCCGTACGGTCACCAGTTGCTCGGAATCGATCTCGACACCTCGCTCGAGTTCGAGAAGGAGATCGAGCGTGGTTGCGAAGGCATCAAGCCCGGCTGGGTGCGGGTCAACTTCAACTACTTCATCGCCGAAGAGGTCTTCGATTTCATCGTAGAGGCCGTGCACCTCGCGGCGAACGACGGCTGGCGGCTTCTTCCTCACTACACGTTCGACGCGACGACCGGGCTCTGGGAGCACGCGGGAGGGCGCGGCGAAGCGCCGCTCAGCCTGTCCGAGATCGACTACTCCGACGGTTGGATGCGCTACGACCACCGGCCGCAGCGAGATCCCGACACCGTTCTCCCCCGTTACCTCGACGAGGCAGCGTCGATCCTCGCCGGGGCTCTGCCGGTCGATGGGGAGATCGAACGGGAGACGTTCACAGAGGACTTCGAACGCCTGCGCTGGTTCACGCTCCCCTTCGAGGCGATCGATGGCTGA
The DNA here is from genome assembly GCA_029939995.1 of Acidimicrobiia bacterium. Classification (GTDB taxonomy): domain Bacteria; phylum Actinomycetota; class Acidimicrobiia; order Spongiisociales; family UBA5794; genus JAHEEL01. The sequence goes on from JAOZRW010000011.1 coordinate 6,615, forward strand.
GGTACCCGCACCGGAGTGGTTCACACGCGCCGTCGAGACGCCGTATCGTGAACGATGGCTCCCCGTCTCCGGAACGGACATCCACTATCTCGAGTGGGGCGAGCAGGGTCTCCCCGGTCTCGTCTTCGTCCACGGCGGAGCCGCCCACGCACACTGGTGGTCGTTCCTCGCCCCCATGTTCGCCAAGCGGTGGCACGCCGTGGCACTCGACCTCTCGGGTCACGGCGACAGCGGCAGACGGGACCGCTACGACCATCGCCTCTGGGCGGAAGAGGTCGTTGCCGTAGCCGACGCCGCCGGCTTCCCGAGCCCGCCGGTCGTCGTCGGCCATTCACTCGGAGGGCTGGTGACGATCCAGCTCGCCTCGACGCACTGTGATCGCCTCGCGGGAGCCGTGATCGTCGATTCGCCGGTTCGAGAACCCGACCCCGAGTCACGCGCCGGAGCCAGAGGGCAGGCGTTCAGGACACCCGGCACCTACCCGGACGAGGCGACGGCGATCGAGCACTTTCGCCTCATCCCCCCGCAACCGTGTGAGAACCAGTACATCGTGGATCACATCGCCCGCCTCTCGCTCCACGAGACCGACGAAGGATGGACGTGGAAATTCGATCCGCATCTGTTCGACCAGACGCTCGTCTCGATGAGGGACCAACTCGCCTCGGTCCACTGCCGGATCGCCCTGTTCCGGGGAGAGTCGAGCACCGTCGTTCCCGAGAACACGGCGGCCTACATGTACGAGCTCATGGGGAGGAACGCACCGGTCGTGTCCATCCCCGAGGCACATCACCACCTGATCCTGGACCAGCCGCTTGCGTTCGTCGCGGCGTTGAGAACCCTCCTCGCCGACTGGGATCACTCGATTCCGCGCACAGCCCTCTAGAAACGGCGCGTCCCGACCGATAACGATCGAGAACGTGTGCTCGAAAGGCCAAGAGGAATGCGCGAAGGACGGGGTTCAGTCCTGACACTCGATCAGGCATATCAAGCCACGTATCTATGGATGTTCCACGTCGGCGAACCGCCGACCGAGGTCACCGAGCGCGGGCTTCAGGCCGTCGAACTCCGCTCGAAGGGGCTCGCCGCGTTCGTCCGCGTCCCGGATCGTCCGATCGGGCAGCGCACGGTGCTGGCGGTTCTCGCCTCGGAGCCGGAAGATCGAACGCGCGTGATCTTCTCGGCGGCCGGGTTCACACCGGCGGCGATCAGCATCGCCCAGGCGCAGGGCATCGCCCTGTTCGCGCTCGACGGCAACGGACGGGCTCGACCGCAGAACGGCCGTGCCTCGGCCATCGCGCCCATCGACGACGCCCCGGCCCCGTTCACCGAGACGGTCGTCGAAGAAGAGTTGACGAAGGCCTTCTCCGATTGGGGCAAGACCGATTTCCGCAAGGACGAGTGGATCGACTGTCCGTCGTGTGGCACCAATCAGCATCACACGCTCGACAACTGCCGGGTCTGCGGCGCCTCGCTCCGGGGGACGACGTCGACCGCCGCACCGCCCGACGGATTCGTGTACCGCTGCAAAGAGTGCGGGTCTCACGACGTCGAGGTTGTCAGAGCCGACGACGTCGCCCGGCGCGTGTAGCGACGCCCCTCCCGGGCATCGGACTGTCGACGCCGGAATGGCACGCGCCCGATCTCCGTTGCCTTTCTGATGACCACCGAGCCCCTGTATCCGATCCCGTTCTCGCGCGGCACCGTCGCCGTCGAGGACGTTCGCACGCGGAACCGCCTGTCGCTCGTCGGACTCGTGCTCTTCGGACCGCTTCGACTGGCCATGGTGGTCGCCGGACGATCGGGTCGCCGCCGGCTCCTGCATCGCCTCGAGCGCCTCTGGTCGCGTGCCGTGATCGACGCCCTGGACGTGCGGCTCACCGTGACGGGGATCGAGCACATCGATCCGGACGAGCGGTACCTGGTGGCGCCGCTGCATGAGGGTTTCGTCGATCCGCTGGTCCTCACCGCCCTCCCGTTGGACCTCTCGTTCGCGGCTCGCGACGAGCTGTTCTCGTGGAAGTTCCTCGGCCCCTATCTCCGGGCGTCGGAACACACGAGCATCTCGACCGGCTCCGGCCCCGCCGGGTATCGGGCTCTGCTTCGCGGCGCCGCCGCGACGTTCGCCCGCGGGGAGAGTTTCGTCGCGTTCCCGCAGGGCAGCCTCCTGGGTGTCGAAGCCGGTTTCTACGCGGGCCCGTTTCGCGCAGCCGAGCGACTCGGACGGCCCGTGCTGCCGGTCGTGATCAGCGGAACCCACCGGGTGTGGGAGTACCCGTACGGTTCGACGCTGCGGCTGGGCCGCTCGGTACGGATCACGATCCTGCCCCCTATCCCTGCGGGGCTCGCCGTCGAGCAGATGCGCCGGACCGAACGCCTCATGAAGCGGATCGCCCTCACGGGATCACCGTCCCCGCGACGCTACGCCCCCGAACGGGACGGCTGGTGGGACACGTACCGGTTCCGGATCGATGCCGACTTCGACGATCTCGCCCGCAGTGTCCAGCGGCGCAGAGCGGGCGTCCCGGTCGCGCAGCGGTCCTGAACGGCCCCCGTCGAGCGTTCAGTCGGCGGGCGCCATGAACAGCACCCCGAGCGGCGGAAGATCCAACGACACCGATCGACCCCGCCCGTGCACCGGCGCCTCTGCCGCCTCTACCGTCCCGGACGTGCCGGCGCCCGACCCCCAGAATCGGGTGTCGTCGCTGTTGAGCAGCGTCTCCCATCGTCCGCCGACCGGTACGCCGATGCGGTAGCCCGGCCGGGTGATGGGTGTCAGGTTCAGGACGACGAGGATGGGGCGGGTCCCGCCCTTCCTGAGGAAGCTGAGGATGCTCGAGCCCGCATCGCTCGCATCGATCCACTCGAATCCCGCGGGATCGTGGTCCTCGACGAACAGCGATTCCTCGCGACGGTAGAGCGTGTTGAGTTCCCGGACCCATCGCTGCATCCCGGCGTGGTTGCCGTGTTCGAGCACGAACCATTCGAGCTGTCGGTCGACCGACCACTCGGATCGTTGCGCGAACTCGCCGCCCATGAACAGGCACTTCTTGCCGGGCAGGGCGTACTGGTAGCCGTAGAGCGCACGCAGGTTGGCGAACTGCTGCCACTCGTCTCCCGGCATCTTGTTGATCAGCGAGCCCTTCCCGTGCACGACCTCGTCGTGGGACAGGGCGAGAACGAAGTTCTCGTCGTAGGCGTACAGCATCCTGAACGTGAGATCGTTCTGATGGAACGAGCGATGCACGGGCTCGTGCTCGAAGTACCGGAGCGTGTCGTGCATCCACCCCATGTCCCACTTGAATCCGAATCCAAGACCGCCCATGTCGACCGGCTTGGAGACCCCGGCGAAGGCGGTCGATTCCTCCGCGATCGTGGCGATCCCGGGATGTTCCCCGTAGGCGACGGTGTTGACCTGCTTCAGCAGCTCGATCGCTTCGAGATTCTCGTTCCCGCCGTAGATGTTCGGTTCCCACTCCCCTTCGGCCCGCGAGTAGTCCAGGTAGAGCATGGACGCGACGCCGTCGACGCGAAGCCCGTCCACGTGGTAGCGGTCGAGCCAGAAATTGGCCGACGAGACGAGGAAGGACCGGACCTCGTTGCGTCCGTAGTTGAAGATGAAGCTCCCCCAGTCGGGATGGAACCCCTTCCTACGGTCCTCGTGCTCGTAGAGCGCCGTCCCGTCGAACCGTGACAGGCCGTGCGCGTCGGTCGCGAAATGGGACGGGACCCAGTCGATGATCACGCCGATCCCGGCCTGGTGGAGACGGTCGATCAGGTACATGAGGTCCTGGGGCGTCCCGAACCGGCTCGTCGGAGCGAAGTAACCGGTCACCTGATACCCCCACGACGGGTAGTAGGGATGCTCGGACAGCGGCATGAACTCGACGTGCGTGTACCCCATCTCGTTCAGGTAGGTCGTGAGCGGCTCCGCCAACTCCCGGTATGAGAGAGAGTTGCCGTCGTCACCTTTCCTCCACGATCCCGAGTGCAGTTCGTAGATCGCCATCGCGGCATCGTGCGACTGGCGCCCGTTGCGGGTCCCCATCCACTCGTCGTCGCCCCACTCGTAGTCGAGGTTCCAGACGACGGAAGCCGTCTTGGGCGGAACTTCGGCGAGGAACGCGACCGGATCAGCCTTCTCGATACGCTCCCCCGACGCCGTCGTGATCGCGTACTTGTACGTGTCCCCGAGACGGGCGCCGGAGATGAACACCTTCCAGATTCCCGATGCGGTCGGGAACATCACATGGGTCGACGCTTCCCAGGCGTTGAATTCCCCGATCACCGAGACGGCCCGGGCGGAGGGTGCCCACACGGCGAAGTGCGCCCCGCCGTTCGGCAGCATCTGCGCCCCGAGATGGTCGTAGAGATGGGTTTGGGTTCCCTCGTTGAAGAGATGGACGTCGAGATCGCCGAGAAGCTCCATGCGTCGCAGCCTACCGGATCGGACGCTCCCGACTGCTGCCAGAATCGGACCACCGACCGAAGGGACCCCATGCCGTACCGCACCATCATCGAGCCGTTTCGCATCCACACCGTCCAGGCGATCGACCTTCCTTCACCCGAAGAGCGCGAAGCGGCGCTGCAGCGCGCCGGCTACAACCTGTTCGGCCTGCACGCGGACGAGGTCATCATCGACCTGCTGACCGATTCGGGGACGGGGGCCATGTCGTCCGAGCAGTGGGCGGGGATGATGCGCGGTGACGAGTCGTACGCCGGGAGCCGGAGCTTCTTCCGGTTCGAATCGGCGGTCAAGGAGCTGACCGGCTACACGGAGGTGATCCCGACGCATCAGGGCCGTGCGGCCGAGAAGATCCTCTTCTCGGTGATGGTGTCCGACGGCGACGTCGTGCCGAACAACACGCACTTCGACACGACGCGGGCCAACGTCGAGTACCAGGGAGCCGAAGCGGTCGATCTCGTCGTGCCGTCTGAGCCGTCGGAGATCCTTCCGTTCAAGGGCAACATGGACATCGAGGCGTTGCGGGCGACGATCGAGCGGGTCGGTGTCGACCGCGTCCCGCTGGTGATGATGACCGTCACCAACAACTCGGGAGGGGGGCAGCCGGTCTCGATGGAGAATCTGAAGGCCGTTCGCGCCGTCTGCCACGAGTACGGCATCCCGATGTTCCTCGACGCCTGCCGCTTCGCGGAGAACGCCTGGTTCATCAAGCTGCGCGAGGAGGGGTACGCCGACCGGACCCCGAAGGAGATCGCCCGGGAGATGTTCTCACTCGCCGACGGGTGCACCGTCTCGGCGAAGAAGGACGGACTGGTGAACATGGGCGGCTTCCTCGCGATGAACGACCACGAGACCTCCCTCCAGGCGAGGAACCTGCTCATCCTGACCGAGGGGTTCCCGACGTACGGGGGGCTCGCGGGCTACGACCTCGAGGCGCTCGCTCAGGGACTCGAGGAGGTCCTCGACGAGAACTACCTGCGATACCGGATCCGATCCACCGAGTACCTCGCCGACAAGATCACCGGGGCGGGCGTCCCGATCGTGCAGCCGGCCGGCGGCCACGCCGTCTACATCGACGCGAAGGCCATGCTCCCCCACATCCCTCCGCACCAGTATCCGGCACAGGCGCTGGCGATCGAGCTGTATCGCAACGGCGGCGTGCGCGGAGTCGAGATCGGCACGGTGATGTTCGGGCGACCCGACCCCGCCGGCGGTCCGGACGCTCCGGCGCCGATGGAGCTCGTGCGTCTCGCCATCCCGCGCCGCACCTACACCCAGAGCCACATCGACTACGTCGCGGAAGTGGTCATCGACGTCGCGAACGGTGCATCGGAGATGCACGGCTATCGCATCGTCGATCAGGCCCCGTGGCTCCGCCACTTCACGGCGCAGTTCGAACCCGTCATCGCCTGACCGCCCTGCGAACCCAGGGCTCGTAAGCGCACATAGGCGCGCTTCTGGCCCACAGAACGCGTTCGCTACCCGACGGAGAGATTCAGCGTTCTCTGTTCTTGCGTGCCCGCTTGGGCACGCTCAGCTTCCGCTGTGCCTCGGCCTTGTCCTCACCGCGGATGCGAAGCGTTCCCTCGGTCGATGCGAGGTGGTGCGCCAGGGTCGATCGGAACTTGCGCGACGTGACGGCGTAGCCCTCCATCGGGATGATCTCCCCGTGCACGAGACGGCGGCGTTCGTCGTCCTCGAGCGGCCGCGGCGGCGGCGGAGCGAGCGGGTTGCCGGGATCGGCCTCTTCACCCAGCGTCGTGATCGTGTCCGGCCCGTCCTCCAGGAGATCGATGCGGATGTGCCACGGCAGCATCTCCGCGTCTTCGTCGAAGTCGAGCGACATCTCGTCGATGTTCGCATAGGGAACACGGAACGCCCAGTCGCCGTCGGACCCTCCGGCGACGAGGTACAGCGCCTGATCCGAAAGGAGCCAGAACAGTACGAACTGCTCGACGCCACGCTGATCGAGACCGGCTGCCGACCGTTCGAAGGATTCATCACCGACGAGCAGCGGCCGTGCCTTGACGCGGGCTTCACTCCGTCCCAGACTCAGTACTTGCTGTTTGAATCCGTCGAGAAGCGCCATGGGCACAAGCGTAGCGTCACCGTTCGATTCGCCGGTAGGGTTCCCACGAGATGCCCGACACCGAGGATGACAGACCGCCGACCGAACCAGCATCCACGCCGCACCGATCAGTCGAATCGTGGATGCTGGCCGAGTGGGACCGCATGTGGCATCCGTCGATGTGGCTCCGCAAACCCCCGGGCCGCCACCACATCCACGCCTGGCACATCGCCGCCATCCTGGCGCTCACCGGCTACGCGAACGTCGTCGCCAACCAGATTCTCGACCCGTGGTGGCACATCCCGTTCAACCTCGGCATCCTCGGCGTCGCCATCGCGATCGCACGGCATGCGGGGCTCACCGTCACCGACCTCGGGTATCGAACGGATCGGATGCGCCGCGGCCTCGTCGTGGGTGGAATCGTCATGGCGGTCATCGGCGGAGGCATAGCGATCGGCATCGCGATGCCGCCGACGCGCGAGTTCTTCTACGACGACCGGGTGATCGATCGGTCCGTGCTCGAGGTGCTCTTCGACGCATTCATCCGGATCCCGATCGCAACGGCGTTCTACGAGGAGACCCTGTTCCGCGGAGTCGTGTTCGGCATGTTCGCCCGACGACTGCGGCCGCTCTGGGCGGCGCTGGCGACCAGCGCGCTCTTCGGGCTGTGGCACATCCTCCCGACGATCCAGACGCTGGACACGAACCCCGCCGGCGGGTTCTTCGAAGGTGTTGCCGGAGTCGTCATCGCCGCCACCGGTGCCGTCGCCGGGACGGCGATCGCCGGTCTCGGGTTCCTCTGGCTGCGTCTGCGTGCCAACAGCACGGTGGCACCGGTCATGGCCCACATCGCGACGAACGCCTTCGCGCTGCTGGGGGCACTCTTCGTGGTCTACATCCTCACCTGACCCGTCACGAACCCAGGGTTCTCTGCGCCCCATGTGCCGTCTCCAGCCCGCGGTTCAGGAACCATCCGGGTCAAGATCGGGCCGTGACCCGTCGACACCATGAGGATGGAGCCGTCGCGATGCACCGGGTGTGGAGCCGAGGTCACGCTCACGGGCGCCCTCTTCTGCAGCGAGTGTGGAGCGGCGATACGAGACGACTCCAAGCCGGAGTCGGCACCGCACCCGAACCGGCTCTCAGACGACCAATGGCAGATGGTCACGTGGGTCGCCGTCGCGGTAGCCGCGGTGGCCGCGACCGTGATCGTCATGGTCGTCCTCCAGGGGACGTCGCACACCGATTCCCGCCCGTCGAATGCCGCCCCGGAAGCGGCGGCTCCGACAACGGAGGCACCGTCCACGGCCCTCAAGACCATGGAGATCATCGATACACCCGTCAACGAAACGGTCGTGATCGAGTCACCCCGTCTCGGACCCTCCACCCGGTACCACCGTTCGGGCACCGTGGTCGTCGTCAAGGTCACCATGGACGAGTGCGAGCGACGCGACGGGATGCTCGTGGCGGGCGGGTCGATCCGGAACGACTCCTCGCTCGATCAGACGTTCACGTATGCGCTGACCGTCGACATCGTACGGAACCGTCTGGGCACGCAACTGGCTCGCCTCCCCGCCGTCGTCGAACGTCTCGGACCCGGGGAGACGGCGGCGTGGCGCGTGGAGACGCCTTCGACGAAAGTCGTCACGATCCGGTGCGCTGTCGACACGATGACGGTGAAACCACTCACGTTCCCGTGAACCGCGGGCCGGAGACGGCACATGGGGCGCAGAGAACCCTGGGTTCGTGACGGGGTTGACAGGGCGGGGTCGATGCGCGAGCATTCGTCCCGTCAGGCGGTCACCCGGCCGCGGCGTCGAGCGAGGAGGAGTCAGGATGATCCGGCGTACCCAGCCGAACAACCTTCCGGCGGCCCTCGCGCGCGCCCGTTTCCGGCTCTGACCCGGCGACAGCGTTCAAGCGAGACGGCCGCCCACCGGGCGGCCTTTTTGATGCCCCCACGCTTCCGTCCCACCTGACCACCGAGGACACCACATGATCCCAGTACGAGCCTATTTCGACCTCCTCTCCGACTACCTGCGACCCCTCAGACCGCGGGTGGCTCTGCTCGGCGTCGTCCTCTTCGGAACCATCGGCCTGCAGCTGATCAACCCGCAGCTCATCAAGCGGTTCATCGACGGTGCGCTCGCCGGTCGCGGCACGAGCGACCTCGTGCCGATCGCCGTCGCATTCATGCTGATCGCCGTCGGGCAGCAGGCGCTCGCGATCTGGTCCACCTACCTGGCCGAAGACATCGGATGGACCGCCACCAACCGCCTCCGGGCGAACCTCACCGACCATGTGCTCCATCTCGACATGGGATTCCACAAGGGACACTCGTCCGGCGAACTCATCGAACGCATCGACGGCGACGTGACGTCGCTGTCGAACTTCTTCTCGGCGATGATGATCAAGGTCGTCGGGAACGGGGCGCTCGTCCTCGGGATCCTCGTGATGCTGTGGCTCGAGAGCTGGATCGTCGGCCTCATCGTCACGATCTTCACCGTCATCGCCCTCGGGACGATGACGGGCCTGCACCGGATCGCCGTCCCCCGGTGGCGCGCCGTCCGCGCGACCGCAGCCGAGGCTTTCGGATTCGTCGGTGAGGTGGTCGAGGGCACCGAGGACATCACGGCGAACGGATCGGCCCCGTACATGGAGGAACGCTTCAACGACATCCACCGCCGATGGCTCCCCCAGACGATCCGCGGGTGGATGGGCTGGGCGTGGATGTGGAGCACCACCATCGTCCTGTACGGCCTCTCCACGTCGATCGTCTTCATCCTCGGCTCCTGGCTGTTCGGCATCGGGACGCTGACGATCGGCTCGGTCTACCTGGTGTTCCACTACGTCGAGATGACCCGCCATCCGATGGAGCAGATCCGATCCCAGATGGAGGATCTCCAGAAGGCGGGGGCGGCCATCGCTCGCGTCGACGAGCTGATGGGAATGACCACCCGTCTGAGGCCCGATGGCGACGAGCCCATCCAGCCCGGTCCGCTTCGCGTCACGTTCGATCGGGTCACGTTCTCCTACGCGGACGGCGAGGACGACTCGGACGACGAGACCGTCTTACACGGGGTGAGCTTCGACATCGCGCCGGGGAGGGTGGTCGGTCTCCTCGGACGGACCGGTAGCGGCAAGTCGACGATCGCCCGCCTGATCACCCGGCTGTACGAGCCGCAGGACGGGAGGGTGATGCTCGACGGCGTCGCGACGTGGGATGCGCACATCGTCGATCTCCGCAAACGGGTCGGCATGGTCACCCAGGACGTCCAGCTCTTCCGCGCATCGGTCCGGGACAACTTGACCTTCTTCAACGATCAGATCGGTGAGGACGAGATCCTCGACGCGATCCACCGCCTCGAGCTCGACCCGTGGCTCGCCTCCCTGCCGGATGGTCTCGACACCCTGCTCGAATCCGGGAGCGGAGGCCTCTCGGCGGGCCAGGCCCAGCTGCTCGCGTTCACCCGGATCTTCCTCGAGGACCCCGGGGTCGTGGTGCTCGACGAAGCCTCGTCGCGCCTCGACCCGGCAACGGAGGCGCTCATCGAGCGCGCCGTCGACCACCTCCTCGAAGGTCGGACCGGCATCGTCATCGCCCACCGCCTCGGCACCGTCACCCGGGCGGATGACATCCTGATCCTCGACGACGGACGGGTGGTCGAGTTCGGTGAGCGTGCCGCGCTCGCCGCGAACCCTGATTCCCGCTTCTCTGCGCTGCTCGCGACCGGTATGGAGGAGGTGCTCGCATGACGGCTCGTTCCAACGCCCCGATCGGTCGCATCGTTGCGACGCTGATAGCGAATCAGCGGCTTCGGTACTTCGCGAGTCTCGTCATGTGGATCACGATCTGGACGGCCCCGATCATCGTCGGGCTTCTCATCGCTGCCTTCTTCGACCAGCTCACCGGTGAGACCGCGGGATGGAACCTCCCGACGATCCTCGGGGTGCTCTGGGCGTACCTGGCCGCCCGGATCATCGCCGTCTTCAGCGCGATGCGCCTCCACTCGGGGCTGCTGTTCCGCGCGGGAGCCGGGATGCGGGCGTCGATGCTCGCCTGGATCTTCTCACTTCCCGGAGCGCGACCCGTCGAGGAGACACCGGGCGAAGTCGTGTCGCGCTTCCGCGACGACGTCAACCACACGCTCGAGGCGCTGGACTTCACGGTCGACTTCCTCGGGTCGACGGTGTCGGCCATCGTGGCGATCGTCATCCTCTTCACCATCGATCCCACGATGACGATGGTCGTGTTCGCCCCGGTGGCGATCGTGATCTTCGTCGTGAGTCGCACCGGGTCGATGATCCGCCGGTACCGAACGGCGGCCCGCGAATCGACCGAGGCGATCACCGGATTCCTGGGTGAGACGCTCAGCTCCGTTCAGTCGGTGAAGGTCGCCGGGGCCGAAGGGACGATGCTCGATCACTTCGACGAACTGAACGCCGTCCGACGGAAGATGATGGTGCGCGACCGCACGTTCAGCGCCGGTCTCGAAGCGGTATTTCACAACACCGTCAGCATCGGCACAGGACTCATCCTGATCCTCGCCGCGGGGTCGATCTCGACCGACGGGTCGGCCGGCATCACCGTGGGCGAGTTCAGCCTGTTCGTCTACCTCCTGGGCATGGTGACGGACTCCGCCTACTTCGTGGGCCTGTTCATCGCTCGCGTGAAACAAGCCGGGGTCTCCGCCGATCGCATGATCTCGCTGATGCGCGGCGCGACGTGGCGAGACCTCGTCGTCGACCGGAACCTCTCCGCGCCGTCGGCTCCTCACATTCGACCCGGGCCCGTGCGCAGCCCCGACGACTCGGCGGGGCACGAGCGGTTGCTCTCCGTTCGCGATCTCACGTACCGGTATCCCTCGTCCGGAGCGGGGATCGAATCGATCGACCTCGACATCGACACGGGTCGGTTCGTCGTCGTGACCGGACGGATCGGCTCTGGCAAGACGACGCTGCTGCGCGCCATCCTGGGGCTCGTCCCCGCCGACGGCGGCACGATCATGTGGAAGGGCGAGCCCGTCCGAGATCCGGCATCGTTCATGACACCCCCGCGCACGGCGTACACGCCGCAGGTGCCACGGCTGTTCTCGTTGACGCTCGCCGAGAACCTGACGCTCGGCATCGACGCGACCGATGACGAAGTCGCCGCAGCGATCCACACGGCCACCATGGAGGACGACCTGGCCGCCATGCACGATGGTCTCGAGACCCTCGTCGGCCCCCGCGGAGTTCGTCTCTCCGGCGGTCAGATCCAGCGATCCGCGGCCGCCCGCATGCTCGTGCGGCGCCCGGAGCTCCTCGTCTTCGACGATCTCTCCAGTGCCCTCGACGTCGAGACGGAACAGACGCTGTGGGATCGCTTGTTCGCCGACGGCTCCGGGGCGACGGCGCTCGTCGTGTCGCATCGGAAACCGGCTCTGCAGCGAGCGGATCTCGTCGTCGTCATGCGCGATGGGAAGGTCGAAGCGAGCGGAACGGCGGCCGAACTCCTCGAATCGTCGCCCGAGTTCAGACGCCTCTGGCGACAGGACACGAGCAGAAAGTAGAACGAAACTTTCCTCTTTCTACTTTCTACTTTCTACTTTCTACTTCCTACTCTCCACTTCCCGCACTCACGGCCTGGTGATCGACAGAACCTCGATGTTGAAGGTCAGGGCTTTGCCGGCCAGCTCGTGGTTCGCGTCGAGCACGACCGTGTCGTCCTTGACCTTGAGGACGACGGCCGCCTGTCCCGTGTTGAGATAGACGCGATCGCCGACCGCGACGTCGCCCTGATCGTCTCCGATCGGCACCTCGATCACGTTGTCTTCGGTCCACTCCCCGTAGGCCTCTTCCGCGGGGATGCGCACCTCTCGCGACTCCCCGACGCGCAGGCCCCGGACCGCGTCATCGAACCCGGCGATGACCTGTCCGGTTCCCACGGTGAAGGAGAACGGGATGCCACGCTCCCGGGACGAGTCGAAGGTCGAGCCGTCGTCGAGCGTTCCGTCGTAATGGACCTCGATCAGATCTCCATCCTGCACGATGAGCGTTCCTTCCGTTGAGGCCCCCTGGGGGGATGTCGTCGTCGCCACGGTCGAAGCGATCGAGGTGGTGGCGGAAGCGGTTGCAGCGGCGGCGCCGTCGGCCCCGGCGTCATCGCCGGAGCACGCCGCAAGGACGACCGCCGCGGCGATCGAAGCGATGATCACAGGACGCTTGAGCATCGGGCTCCTCGTGTCGATGATTATGGAATAACGGAGCCTACGTCGTACCCTTGAGTAACCGAACGAACGGGATGCCATGACCGCTCACGCGACGAACGAAACGACGAACACACTCCGAACGGTGGAGTTCATCGACGCATGGCTGAACGAGAACGCCATGTGGATCGATTCACGCGTGGTGGACTTCGCACTCGACGTGCGGACCCTTCTCGTGACGGAACCCGCCGCTCCCGAGCCCGAGCGCGAGCCCGTCGGCGCCGACGCATAGATACATTCGTCCGGAACGGGTCGACCCGTCTGCGCCTATCCTCGGGGCATGGCCGACTACACACCACCCCTGCGTGACATCAAGTTCGTTCTCCGTCACATCGTCGGGATCGAAGACATCGTCGAGTACCCCGGATTCGAGCACGTCGATCTCGACACGATCGACGGCGCCCTCGATGAGGCCGGACGGTTCATGTCGGAGGTGATCGCTCCGACGAACCGCGACGGCGACGAGATCGGATCGGTCTGGATGGACGGCCGCGTCATCACACCGGACTCGTTCAAGGATGCCTGGAGGAAGTACGTCGAGACCGGCTGGAGCGCCGTCACGGGCCCGCTCGAGTACGGCGGTCACGGGTTCCCGGACGCCGTCGGCTTCGCTCTCAGCGAGATGTTCGTCTCCGCGAACCTCGCGTTCTCCCTCAATCCGATGCTGACCGGATCGGCCATCACGGTGATCGCCGATCACGCGGACGACGACCTGCGATCCGTCTATCTCGAGAAGCTCGTCACCGCCGAGTGGACGGGGACCATGGTCCTGACCGAGCCGGAAGCCGGGTCCGACGTCGGGGCGCTCCGGACGAAGGCGATACCGAACGACGACGGGACCTATCGCATCAACGGGTCGAAGATCTTCATCACCTGGGGCGATCACGATCTCTCCGACAACGTCGTACATCTCGTTCTCGCCCGCCTCCCCGACGCTCCTCCGGGCACGCGGGGCATCTCGCTGTTCCTGGTGCCGAAGATGCTCGTCAACGACGACGGAACGATCGGAGCGTCGAACCATATCGAGACCGTGTCGATCGAGCACAAGCTCGGCATCCACGGGAGCCCGACCTGTGTCCTGGCCTACGAAGACTCGGTCGGCTACCTCATCGGAGAGCCCAATCGCGGGATGCGCTACATGTTCAAGATGATGAATCAGGCCAGGCGCGAGGTCGGCCTGGAGGGACTCGGCATCGCCGATCGCGCCTATCAGCAGGCGCTCGCGTACGCGATAGAACGCAGACAGGGCAGGGCCGTCGGCGCACCCAAGACGGAGCAGAGCCCGATCATCGAGCATCCCGACGTCCGTCGCATGCTGATGACGATGAAGGCCTACAACGAAGCCGCCCGCGGCCTCCTCTACGACACGGCCGCTGCCGGGGAGCGGAGCCACCGGCATCCGGACGAGACTGGTCGAGCTGAGGGGGCCGCCCGTGTTGCGCTGCTCACGCCGGTGGCCAAGGCGTGGAGCACGGACCTCGGTGTCGAGATGGCTTCGATCGGCGTGCAGGTCCACGGTGGCGTCGGATACGTCGAAGAGACGGGCGCCGCACAGCATCTCCGGGACGCCCGCATCACGCCCATCTACGAGGGGACGAACGGCATCCAGGCGATCGACCTGGTCATGCGCAAGGTCCCGATGGGCGACGGCGCCGTCGTGCGGTCCTATCTGACCGAGATGGCCGAGCTCGCCGAGTCCCTCCCGTCACACACCGACCCGCGGATCGCCGCTATGGGCGCCACGTTGGGCGAAGGCGTGAGTGCGCTCGAAGAGGCGACCGAGTGGCTCCTCGCAACCGATGATCCGAACGATCGCCTCGCCGGGGCCACGCCCTACCTCGAGATGTTCGGCACCGTTGCGGGCGGCTACTACCTGGCACGGCTCGCGCTGGCGGCCTCGGCCGAGGAGCCGGACCCCTGGTACGAGGCGAAGATCGACACGGCGGCGTTCTATGCCGCGCAGCTCCTCCCGAGAGCTTCCGGCCTCCTCCCCTCGGTGACCGCAGGAGCGAGCGACCTGTTCGCGATCCCGGTCGATGCGCTGGGGGTAAGCCGGTGACTTCCACAGGACCCTCCCGGGGCGCAGCTTTCTTCGACCTCGACCGCACGATCATCAGCGGCTCGTCGGTCTTCCTCCTGGGGTGGGCCGCCTACCGGGCCGGCATGGTCTCGAACAGGGAGCTCGCGGCAGACGTGGCGAACGCGGCCACCTTCCTGTTCGCCGGCGCTTCGGACGAAAAGACCGATGCCGTCAAGAACCGCGTGTTGCAAGCGATCGCCGGAGTGTCGGTCGAACGCATGGCCGAACTCGGCGATCAGATCATTCCGCGCCTCGAGAGCGAGGTGCGTCGAGAGGCCCGCGGCTTGATCGATCTCCACCATGCGGCCGATCGTGACACCTACATCGTGTCGGCTTCCCCGATCGAGATCGTCGGAAAGTTCGCAGAGGCCATCGGGCTCACAGGCGGCATCGGAACGGTCGCGGCGGTCGAGAACGGCATCTACACGGGCGAACTCGCGGAGCCGTTCTGCTACGGAGAGGGAAAGGCGATCGCCGTCAGGAAGGTCGCCGAGGAGAAGGGCTACGACCTTCGCCTGTCGTACGCGTACACGGACTCGGCGGGCGACCTCCCGATGCTCGAGATCGTCGGTCATCCCGTTGCCGTGAACCCGGACCGTGCCCTCGAGACGATCTCCTACCACCGCGGATGGCCGATCGTCGAGTTCAGCAGGTCGCGCAAGAAGGTGATGAAGCGGACCACCGCAGCGATCGGCGCTACGGCGATTGCCGGTGCGTCGTTCGCCGCCGGCGTCGCAGCGGGCCAGCGTGCAGCCGCGCGACGCGGCCTCATCCGCCGCGTCCTCGGCTGAGGATACGCGGGGTAACCCTCCGCGACCGCTACCTTTGAGAGAGGCCCTCAGCGGCCGACCTCTTCATGACCAACGAACTCACCACAGACACCACCTTCGCCGATCTCGGCGTCGGCCCCGAACTCCTCGCCGTTCTCAACAAGGCGGGCTTCGAGGAGCCGTTCCCGATCCAGGCGATGACCATCCCCGACGGCCTCGCAGGCCTCGACGTGCTCGGCAAGGCGAAGACCGGCTCGGGGAAGACGCTCGCGTTCGGTTTGCCGATCGTCGAGGGACTCGATCCTGCAGATCCGTTCCACCCGAAGGCACTCGTTCTCGTGCCGACGAGAGAGTTGGCGATGCAGGTGACTCGCGACCTCGAACCGCTCATCGCTGCACGCGGGCTTCGGCTCGTGACCGTCTACGGCGGAGCATCGATGAAGGACCAGATCGACGCGCTCACCGCCGGCGTCGAGCTCCTCATCGCGACACCGGGCCGCTTGATCGACCTGATGGAGCGTCGGAAGGCTCGACTCGACGAGATCGCGGTGGCGTGCATCGACGAGGCGGATCAGATGGCCGACATGGGGTTCATGCCCCAGGTCCGCAGGATCATGTCGGCGGTGCCGGACAAGCATCAGACGTACCTCTTCTCGGCGACGCTCGATTCGCAGGTCCAGGAGTTGGTCGACCGCTACATGACCGACCCGGTCCGTCACGAAGTCGAATCCGACTCGGAGACGGTCGACACGATGGAGCACCGGTTCCTCAAGGTCCATCATCTCGACAAGCCGAAGATGGCGGCGCAGATCAGCCGCAGAGCCGATCGCACCCTCATGTTCACCCGTACGAAGTGGGCGGCGGACGACCTCACACGGAAGCTCCGGGATCTCGGCATCAACGCCGTCGCCATCCACGGTGACCTCCCCCAGCAGAAGCGGGAGCAATCGTTGACCCGTTTCCGCGAGGGCAAGGCCACGGTCCTCGTCGCCACGAACGTCGCCGCACGCGGGCTCCACATCGAAGGCGTCGACATCGTCATCCACTACGACCCGCCGGACGATCCCAAGACCTACCTCCATCGGTCGGGGCGGACGGCTCGCGCCGGCGAGGAAGGCCTCGTCGTGACACTCGTCGAATGGGACCAGGTCAACGAGGTGCTCGGGATCCAGCGTCGTGCAGGACTCAACGTTCCGATCATCAAGATGTTCTCGAACGATGAGCGGATCGACGACCTCTTCTCCTGGCAGCCTCCGACGGAACTCGCCCCGTTCAAACCGGGCTCCCAACGCAAGCTCCGTCGCCGCCGCGGCTTCTGACGGCCGACACGTCGCGAACAACGACGGGGATCGACGTAGGGTTCGGGACGCACACCCGATCACAGGAGCCCCCATGGCAGCGCAGTACAACGCACCCCCCGAACTGACGATCGACCTCTCCAAGACCTACTCGGCGACGCTTCACACGAGCGCGGGCGACATCACGATCCGCTTCTTCGCGGCCGACGCTCCCCAGACCGTCAACAACTTCGTCTTCCTCGCCCGCGACGGGTTCTACGACGGCGTGATCTTCCACCGCACCATCAAGGGCTTCATGATCCAGGGCGGCGATCCCACGGGCACCGGCACCGGCGGTCCCGGCTACCGGTTCCGCGACGAGTTCCACGACAAGACGAAGTACTCGCGCGGGACCGTGGCGATGGCGAACGCCGGGCCGAACACGAACGGCTCACAGTTCTTCATCTGCCATGAAGACGTCGGACTCCCCAACGCCTACACGATCTTCGGAGAGGTCGTCGACGGCATGGACGTCGTCGACGCGATCGCCGAGAATCCGACAGGGGCGCAAGACCGGCCGCACGACCCCGTGACGATCGATTCGATCGACATCGTCGAGAGCGAGTAGCCGCAGCGAAACTACGGCGCCGCCGTGGTCGTCGTCGTACCCGCCGTGGTCGTCGTCGTACCGGCGGTAGTCGTCGTCGTACCGGCCGTCGTCGTCGTCGTACCGGCCGTCGTCGTCGTGACCGCTTGCGTGGTGGTCGTCGTCGCGTGCGTCGTGGTGGTCGTCGGCGGATCCTTGGGCTTCGGCTCCTTGTAGTGCCACGTCCACGACTGGGTCGTCACGGTGCCGTCCGGGTGCGTCATCACCCGCGTCACGGTGTCACCCGATCGCTCCGCCGTGCAGGTGCGTCCGCCGTTGTTCCCGTAGAACGTCACGGTGATCGACCCCCCGGTGTGCGACGTGTCGATGAACACGGGGGCCGCCGAGTCGTTGCGGAACTTCACGTCCGGCCACGGGAACCCGAGCGTCGCCTCGCGCACGTACGGGTAGCGGCTGAAGTAGAGGCTGTGCGGCTTGTGCTCTATGTCTTCGTAACAGCCGAAGAAGATGGCGTTGTAGAACGTCGTGGCGAACTGGCTCGTCCCCCCGCCGATGTTGATGGGACTGTCGCAGCACTGGACCTCGCCGTTGATGATCGCCCCGGCCCGTACGTACCCTTTCGCCGTCGTACGCTTCCCGGCGGTGTCGTTGATCGAGAAGATCTCCCCCGGCATCACGATCGATCCGTCGATCGTATCCGCCAGGAGTTGGATGTTGGTGACCCTGCTCTGACAGCACGGGTGGTATGTCGTGAACGTCGACACCTCCTCGAACGGGCCCATCGCCTCGGCCATCTCGGTGGTGAGTTCGGGCTGTTCCCCGGGCTTCATCGGGAGCCGCGCCGCGCCGGTCTCGAGCGCGGCCTTCTCCACCACTGCAGGAACGGCGTCGACATCGACGACCCATCCGGACTTCGACTCGTTGATCGTGACCTGCTGCGTGTCCTTGTCGAACTCGAACGAGGCGTCGACGGGCAGGACCTCGAAGCGACTCGCGTCCGCCAGAGCGAGATCGAGAAGCGTGTCCTCGTCCAGTTCGACCACGATCTCGGGTGGGGAGTGAACGACGATCTCGCTACGCAGGGCGGATGTCAGCTCGGCCGTCGTGAACGTCATCCGCTGGTCCATCCCCTCGAGCCACAGCGTCACCGGATCGCCGATGTACGCGTTGGCGAGAGCGACCGCCTCGTCGATGTCGTCGTCGGTCAACGTCGGGGAGAGATCCGTCAGCGGCAAGGCCGCGGGGAGGCGTTCGAACGTAGCGAGCGACCGTGCGATGACCGCGTACGCGGAAGGACGATCGATGAGCGCGCCCGGCCGCGGATACTCGGGAACGGCCGCGCCGCTCTCGATGAGCACGGCGCCCTCGTAGGCGGGGTGGTCGACCACCGAACGATCCCACTCGACGAGCACCGTCTCGATCATCTCTTCGTCGACGCTCGTGGGGATGGGGATGGCGACCGGGGTCTGCCACGATCGGAGCCATCCGCCGAGATCCGACCAGAACCCTCCACTTCTCCGCTGCGAGAGCGCGTCGGCGACAACGGCGTCCTCGTCGATGGACAGGCCGGCCGCGGCGGGGTCGAGCACGACGTCCTCCCCGTCGACGATGAACGATGCCGGGGCGGCGACGAGCCGTACTTCGTACGCGGCGATCTTCGCAACGGCGTCGGGGGTCGACAACCCGGAGAGATCGACACCCTCCGCTGTGACGTTGTGACCGACGCGGTCCGGATGGAGGATCTCTTCGTACACGAACAGCCCTCCGACCGCCAGCAGGATCACGAGCGGTATCGCGATCGCAGTCGAGATGAGGATTCGGCGCAAGGGGGCCCCCGTGTGGTCCTGAGTGCGCTCAAGTGTATGGCAGAACCCCGGTTGTGCAACGACCCGCGCGATCCGCCGGATGAGCCGCTACTCGAACACCTTCGGAATCTCCAATGCGCTCCAGTCGGGCGACACATACCCCTCGGCCGGTTGACGCTCCGGCAGTTCGAGCGGAGGCGGCGTCAGGTCCTCGTACGGAATCTCGCCGAGGAGAAAGCTGATGACGTTCAACCGACCCGACTTCTTGTCCTCGAGATCCGCCAGGTGCCAGGGAGCCCACTCGGTGCTCGTATGCTCGAATGTCGCATCGCGCGCCTTCGAGTAGTCGACCCACCGGGACCGCGCCGTCAGATCCATGGGGCTCAGCTTCCAACGCTTCTTCGGATCCGTGTTCCTCGCCTGGAAACGGCGCTCCTGTTCCTCGTCGCTGGTGTGGAGCCAGAACTTGATCAGGATGATCCCGTCGTCGACGAGCGTCTGCTCGAACCCAGGGCAGAGCCGGAGGAACTGCTCGTACTCCTCATCGGTGCAGAACCCCATCACCCGTTCGACGTTCAGCCGGTTGTACCAGGAACGGTCGAAGAGGACCATCTCTCCGGCGGCGGGGAGGTGCGGCACGTACCGCTGGAGGTACCACTCCGACTTCTCGCGGTCGGTCGGCACGGGGAGCGCAACGGTTCTGACGACGCGAGGGTTCAGTCTGCGTGTGATCGCCTTGATCGTCCCGCCCTTCCCGGCGGCGTCGCGACCCTCGAAGATCACGACGATCCGGAGGCCCCGGTCCTTGATCCAGGCCTGGAGCTTGGCGAGTTCGACCTCGGCCTCTGCGAGGCGTTTCTCGTATTTCTTGCGCTTCATTGGCCGGACTGTAGCGGACGATCGGGATCCCTCTCGAGCGATCTCAGGATGCCCGGCGTCGGGCGCGATCGCGCATTCGCCTCCGCAGCCGCCGGCGTTCCCCGGCGTCCATTCCGCCCCACACGCCTTCGGACTGGGCGGTTTCGAGCGCGAAGGACAGGCATTCCTCGCGTACCGGGCACGCAGCGCACACGAGTTTCGCCGCTCTGGATGCCCCCGGCGTCTCGACGGCGGGGAAGAACATCTCGGCCGGATACGCAACGCAGGCGGCTTGTTCGTGCCACGGCTCGGCTGCGTCGAGGTACAGATCTGCCGATACAGACATCATCCGGGTTCACCACCTTGCGTTCGTGACACAACAACGCATGAGATGGCTCGATTGTTCCCGCGTTCCGGGCGGGCGCGTGGCTACGGGGTCGACCCGGCAGCGATGTCGTCGAACGACCACGACAGATCGCTGTCGCATCGCACGACGCCTTCGATCCGGCAGACGAGCTCTTCGAGGAGCCGGGCGTCGCTGCGGTTCGGTACCTCGCCGGAGAGCTTCACGACACCGTCGCTGACGTGAACCGACACGTCGGACGAATCCAGCATGAGGATCTTGTGAACCACGCCGCGCTGCACGGCGTCCGCGATCACGTCGTCATCACGAGCGAAGGCCACCAGAACGTCCCCCCGGCTGATGATCCCCTCGAGACGTCCGTCGGGGTCGATCACCGGCAGTCGTTTCACGTTGTGCCGGGTCATCAGCCGTGCGGCTTCGGAGATCGACGTGTTGCGATCGACGCTGATCGGCTCGCGGGTCATCGCGGCCCCCACCGTCGAAGGAACCAGGGTCTTCCTCTCGCCGAACACGGTCTCGAAGAGCCGGCGCCTCCCCGTCGATCGCCCGGCTTCGGCTTCGATGAAATCGGCTTCGGTGATGATGCCGACGAGGCGCCCGTCTTCGTCGACGACCGGGAGACCGGACACGCCGGATTCGATCATCGCTCGGGCCGCCTGCTTCAGCGACCAGTCCGGTTGGGCGGTTTCGACGTCCGCCGTCATCACATCGACGACTCTCATGGCTGCTCCCTACTTACTCGGCGACGGGGTTCGACGGCCCGATCACTCGGTCCATTCCTCCGGCGGATACTGATGTTCGTGTCGCGTCGCGACCCGTGCAGCGTAGGCCGCCGCCTCGCTGCGTCTCGACATCTCCATCTTGGCGAGAAGGTTCGACACGTAGTTCTTCACCGTCTTCTCCGCGAGGAACATCTCGTCGGCGATCTGCCGATTCGTCTTCCCGTCTGCGATCAGATCGAGGATGCGTCGCTCCTGAGGAGAGAGACGCCGGATGAGGGGGTCGTCGACGGTGTGCCCGCGGAGCCGATCGAACAGCGGCTCGGCCATGGCGGGATCGAGCAGCGTCTCACCGGCACCGACTCTCCGGATGCTGTCGACAAGGGCCTCCGCATCGATCCGCTTCAAGACGTACCCGGCCGCTCCGGCCATGATCGCCGACATCAGTGCTTCTTCGTCCGCGAACGACGTGAGGACGAGGACACCGACGTCCGGCCATCGATCCACGATCTCTCTACAGGCTTCCACACCCGAGCCGTCGGGGAGTCGCACGTCCATGACGACCACGTCCGGTGCGTCGTAACCGACTCGCCGGACACCCTCTTTGGCGGTGCCGGCTTCGCCGACGACGGTGAGGTCGTCGTACGAGTCGATGAGCGCGCGGAGGCCGCGTCTCACGACCTCATGGTCGTCGACGAGCACGACTCGGAGGGGTCCTTCGGGTTTCTTCTTTCGTGGCACGACCGCAACCTACCTCATTTCGGGTCACGGGGAGGGCCGAATGGCCCCGTTCAGAACCGAGTAGCCTTCACCCGTGGTGTTCAACCAGTTTACGCCGGCGCGGTTGCGCGATCTCGTCGAGGGCGCTGCGGCCGTGGCGGGGCAGACGGATCTTCAGGCGATCCTCGCGACGACCGTCGAGATCGCACGGGACCTCACCGGCGCCCCCCACGGCGCGCTCGGTGTGGTCGGCGCCCACGGCGGTCTGGTCGATTTCGTCCATGCCGGTCTCGATCCCGAGGAAGCGGAGACGATCGGCGCTCCTCCGCACGGCCGCGGCCTGCTCGGCCTCATCTCGAAGGAGGGTCATACGATCCGGGTCGACCGGATCTCCGATCACCCTGATTCGAGCGGCATGCCGCCGAACCATCCGCACATGGAGTCGTTCCTCGGTGTGCCGGTTCGCGCCGGCCCGACCCTGTTCGGCAACCTCTACCTCACCGACAAGGAAGGCGGCTTCACCGAAGAAGACGAGGCGCTGGTCGAAGCGCTCGCCATGATCGCCGGAACGGCCATCCGGACGGTGCGGCTCCAGCAGCGGTTGCAGAGCCTCGCCGTCGCCGAGGATCGGGAGCGCATCGCACGGGATCTGCACGACGCGATCATCCAGGATCTGTTCGCCGTCGGTCTCTCCCTCCAGGGCCAGGCGCTGAAGGTCGCCGACCCGGAGGTCCGGAAGGCGCTCGAGCAGGACGTCGAGAGTCTCGATCGAACGATCACCGCGCTGCGGGGCTTCATCTTCAATCTGGGTGCCCCGCCGGACGAACGGCGGACCCTTCGATCGGAGCTTCGCGAGCTCGTGACTCGTCTCGCCGGCCCGCACGATGCCGAAGTTCGCGTCGCGTACACCGGGTCGCTCGATTCCATCCCCCAGCACGTCATCGACGACGCTACCCAGCTCGTCCGCGAGTCCCTGAGCAATTCGCTCCGTCACTCGAACGCCGACCGGATCACCATCGAGATCCACGCCGGGGACGATCGTCTGGCCCTCCTCATCTCCGACAACGGGATCGGGTTCGATCCTTCGGCCGTGGCATGGGGGCTCGGGCTCACGAACCTGCGCGAGCGCGCGACGCGGGCGGGGGGCCAGATCTCGATCGATTCGACGACCGGATCCGGGACGACCGTGCGCGCAACGCTGCCGCTCTGATCTCCTTTCCCCGACTCGTTTACCGGCAAGCGCAGATACCTACTAGATTTCGGGTCTCAGCGCGTTTCGATCGTCGGGGGACCCATGGACTTGAAGGTTTCGGCAGCAGGTGAAGAGGTCATCGTTCCGGAGGGAACGACGGCCGTGATCGGCGCGGATCCGTCCGCGACGATTCGCTTGGCGCGTCCGGGCATCTCCCGCCGGCACGCCGTCGTGAAGTACACGGACTCGCATTGGGTCGTGCAGGATGCTTCGAGCCGGAACGGGACGTTCCACAACGGGACCCGCGTCCAGACCGTTGATCTCAAGGGCCCGACGACGATCCGTCTCGGTCACCCCACCGAGGGCGCCGAGGTCGTTCTGGTCCCGTCCAACGCGGCAGGAACGGTCGCTCCCACGACCCGGCCGGCCGATCCGGTGACACCGCCGGCGGCCGCGAGGACCCGCGTCACACCGACGACTTCCGCCGCCGCTCCCGGCAGCGTCGATCCCCGCCTCGACGAGCTCGTCGCGTCGCTGAACGACACCGTCAAGTCGATCAAGGGCCTCACGTGGTCGGTGTGGGCGATGATCGCCGTCACGGCCGTGCTGGCGCTCCTGACCCTCTTCGTCGGCATCATCGGCAACTAGCCCCCGCCACGAACCCAGGGTTCTCTGCGCCCTATATGACGTCTTCAGCCCGCGGTTCGGTCGTCCGGTGCCGATTCGCCGCCGTCAGTCCCCGTCCGACGCCGAACGCAGGAACTTCTCGATCTCCGCTCCGATCTCGTCGGGAGAGGGGATGTCGTCGAACGAGATCATCGGCCTCGGTTCCTTCTCGTCTTCCGCGTCGTGGATCCGCTCCAGGCGTTCGACGTACTCGCGAGCATCCTGTCTCTCTGCGAGGTCACGGCTGATCTCTTCGATCTGCTCGGAGGACTTGTCGGCCAGGTCGCCGACCGGGAGCGACACGCCGATCTGGGCGCCGGCGCGCTCGATCAAGCTCAACACCCCTGCGTGGAACGGGCTCTGGAGGTAGTGAGGGACCTGCACCCAGTACCCGATCGCCGGAATACCGGCGTCGGCAACCCCCTGACGGAACACGCTCACGGCGGCACCGGGGACCACGAGATCGTCCGGCAGCACGTCGTCGCCGTCGAGGAGGATCGACGGATCCGACGTGGTGCACACGATCCGGATCGGTCTCGTATGCGGAACCGGCGCCGGGACCGCTCCGAGCGTCACGAACTTCGTCACACCGTATCGCTCGGCCAGGTCGACGAGATCCCTGGTCAGTTCCATCCAGCGGAAATCGGGTTCGTTGCCGACGACCACGAGGATGTCCCGGCCTTCGACGCGCCGGTGAACGACCTCGAGCCTGGGCCACACGACCTTGCTCAACTCTCCGTCGGTGAAGTGCAGTGTGGGACGTGACGATCGGTAGTCGAACAGCGCATCCGGGTCGAACCGCGCGATCACCTCGCCACCTTCGGCGATGGTCTCGGCTGCGCCCGTCCCGACGGATGCGGCGTCGACCCAACCGGAGAGCGCGAGCAGCATCACCGGATCGGTGAGTTCGACGTCGGTTGCGAACGAAAGTGTGCTCATCTCCCTCGACCCTACTCAGTTCGGGGCGATCGCATCGCCGGAAGCCCTACAGGTAGAGCCCCGAATGGCCCTCTTCCTTCGAAGGCTCGAGGGCACGGCGGCGACGCATCTGCTCCAGCTGAGCCTGTGTGGACATCTGCTGCGACCACAGAGTCGCCTGGATCCCGTGGAAGAGCCCTTCGAGCCATCCGATCAACTGCGCCTGAGCGACACGCAACTCCGCTTCGGTGGGCGTCTCGGCCTCGAGGGGTACGAAGATCGAATCGAACTCCTCCTTCAGGTCGTCCGACAACACGTCGCGCAATTCGTTGATCGACTGTCCGTACACGGCGAGGAGGCGTTTCCTGCCGGGCTCATCGAGATCCGCTGCGCGTACCTCGTCGAGCATCGCCCGCGTCATCGCAGCGATCCGGATCAGCTTCGAAGGCTCCGTGACGTAGCTGCCTTCCTCTTCCCCGGCCTCCGCTTCGCCTTCGACGACGTGACCTTCGATCGGCTCCGGTTTGTCTTCGTCGTGGTTGGGTTCCGTGGTCTTGCTCATGCCCCAATGGTACGACGCCGGAGCATTCGTTGAGACGAGTACGATCCACACCCATGACCGACACTGCTGCGCCGGGCGACGGGCCGAAACGATCGCAGAAATGGTGGAAGATCACGCTCGGCGTCATCGCCGGTGTCGTCCTGCTCGCGGCCGTCGGAGTCGCGCTGTCCATGCGGTTCTCCGTTCACCGGGCCTTCCCCGACGTCGACGGTGAGGTCGCGATCGCCGGTCTGCAGGCACCCGCGGAGGTCATACGGGACGACATGGGTGTGGCTCACATCTACGCCGACAACCAGCACGACCTGTTCCTGACCCAGGGCTACGTCCACGCCCAGGAGCGCTTCTGGCAGATGGACTTCTGGCGCCACATCGGCTCGGGCCGCCTCTCCGAGATGTTCGGCGACACGCAGGTCGAAACGGATGCCTTCCTCCGGACGATGGGCTGGCAGAGCATCGCCGAGGCCCAGTACGCGGCGGCGGATCCGAGCGATCGGGCCGTGCTCGATGCCTACACGGAGGGCGTCAACGCCTATCTGTCTTCCCGCTCGCCGGCCGAGTTGAGCTTCGAGTACACGGTTCTCGAGCTGCTGAACCACAGCTACGACCCCGAACCATGGACGCCGATCGACACGCTGACGTGGGGAATCGCGATGGCATGGGACCTTCGCGGCAACATGGACGCGGAGATCGCACGGGCGATGCTGCTCGGCTCGCTGCCTCCCGAGCAGGTCGCACAGCTGTACCCGCCGTATCCGGGGGACATGAACCCGTACATCGTCCCGGCCGACGAACTGGTCACGGACGGCACGCCGAACGCATCCATCCGCGCCGTCCCCGGCGTCAGGACCGCCCTGGGTTCGGTCGCCGACAAGCTCGACCTCGTCGCCGCGATCGGAGTTCCCGGTGCCGGGAGCGGCATCGGGTCCAACGCCTGGGCCATCTCGGGGAGCCGTACGGACACGGGCATGCCGATCCTGGCCAACGACCCCCACCTGGCGATCCAGATGCCCTCGATCTGGTACCAGAACGGCCTTCACTGCACGACCGTGTCGGACGACTGCCCGTACGACGTCGTCGGATTCTCGTTCTCCGGCGTCCCGGGCGTGATCATCGGCCACAACGCGAACATCGCCTGGGGAGTGACGAACCTCGGTCCGGACGTTCAGGACCTGTTCATCGAGAAGGTCAACCCCGACGACCCGACCCAGTACGAGGTGAACGGACGATGGGTCGACATGGACGTTCACGAGGAGGTCATCCAGGTGGCAGGTGGTGATCCGGTCACGATCGAGGTGCGATCCACGCGCCACGGACCGATCATCTCCGACACCTACGGGAGCCTCGAGGACTTCTCGGACGCCGGCGTCGACGCCCCGGACCCGTACGCCATCGCCCTTCGCTGGACGGCGCTCGACGAGAACCCCGGCGTCGTCCCCGCCGTGCTCGGCCTCGACTCGGCGGAGAACTGGGACGACTTCAGAGATGCCCTGCGGTTGTGGATCGTGCCCTCGCAGAACTTCGTGTACGCCGACGTCGAGGGGAACATCGGCTACCAGTCGCCGGGAGCGATCCCGATCCGGGCGAACGGCGACGGGACCCTCCCCGTCCCCGGGTGGACCGACGAGTACGAGTGGACGGGGTTCATCCCGTTCGACGAACTTCCCCGTTCGTTCAACCCGGAGAGCGGCTACATCGTCACGGCGAACAACGCCGTCGTCGACGACTCCTACCCGTACTGGATCACCTACGACTGGGCGTACGGCTACCGGGCGCGCCGGATCGTCGACCTGGTCGGTTCGAACGCCCCGATCAGCCTCGAGCAGGTCGGCTCGGTGCAGTTCGACTCGTACGACCTGAGTGCCGAGCGCATCGTCCCGTACCTCGCCGCCCTCGACTCCCCCATCAACACGGTGCTGGCATCGTGGGACTTCGGCAACCAGATCGACTCGTCCGGTGCCGCGGCGTACAACGCCGTGTGGAAACGGATGCTCGAGTTCACGTTCTGGGACGATCTACCCGAGGACTACCGGCCGGAGGGCGGCAGTCGCTGGTTCTACGTCGTGGGGCAGATGATGGACCGGCCCGACGACCCCTTCTGGGACGACGCCACGACAACCGACGTCGAAGACCGCGACGCGATCCTCCAGAAGTCGCTCGACGCGGCGTACGAGGATCTGAAGGGATGGTTCGGAGACGACCCGGACGACTGGCAGTGGGGAGCGATGCACGTCTCGACGTTCAGGAACCAGACCCTCGGAGAATCCGGCATCGGCATCGTCGAAGACCGGTTCAACCGGGGCCCGTTCCAGACCGCGGGAGGCGGCAGCCTCGTGAACTCCACGGCGTGGCTGGCGACGGAGAGCTTCGAGACGTACTGGCTGCCGTCGATGAGGATGCTCGTCGACCTCGGCGACCTCTCCCGATCCGTCGTCACGAACACGACGGGCCAGTCGGGGCACACCGACCATCCCCACTACGACGACATGATCCCACTCTGGCTCAGCGGCGAGTACGTGCCGATGACCTGGACCAGGGAGCAGGTCGAAGCGGACGCCGAAACGGTCCAGACCCTGACCCCCCAGCGCTGACGGGCGGCGCCGGGAACGTCAGGCCCGGATCTCCTGGCGCATGAACGCGACGTAGGCGATCGAGAAGATCACCACCATCGCGGCGATCAGTCCGACGAGTTGCGGCCAGACCAGCAGCAGGCTCTGCGGCACGGTCAGATCGGAGACGATGGCCCGATCGAGTTGAGCCAGGGTGACGAGGCCGACGCTCCGCACTTCGGGATTGAGCAGTGCCGTCGACGTCTCCTCGTAGAGCACGACCGGCGAGAGCCTGGACAGGGCGAGTTCGGTTCTCGCGTTCTCGATCTGCGTCTGCGGGTTCGCGGGATCGATCGGCGACACGACGTCGGCCGCGACCTGCACGACGAACGTCCCGAAGAGTGCCACGACCAGCCAGACGCCGAGCGCGACGAGGGCCGCCGTCGACGCGCGCCGCATCCACACCGAGCACAGGGTCGCGAACGCGAGCCAGACGCCGATGAAGATGATCGCCGCCGCCAGCCACACGAGGAGACGAGCCACTTCCGCCGCCGTCGGGACGATGCCGAGCAGCACGATTCCGAGACCGGCGACGATCAGCATCACGACGACCACGATCAACCCGATGACGCCCAGGCCGGCCACGAACTTGCCGTTGATGATGTCGTCGCGATGGATCGGCTGTGCGACGAGACGCGGCAGCGTCCCCTGAGCCCGTTCACCGTTGACGGCATCGAATCCGAACGCGATGCCGAGGATGGGAGCCAGGAACCCGACGAACGTCAGGAACGAGAACGGCACGGGATCTCCCTGCACGGTGAAGAGCCTGAGGAACATGCCGGAGATCCCGGCCGTCTGCGGTGCGACGTCGCGCAGCGCACCCGCAGCCGCGTAAACGCTCGCGACCCCCACCAGACCGAGGAGGATCAGCAGGGCGACGAACCGGGCCGACAGCACGTGGTCGGAGAACTCCTTCCTCGCGACGACCATCCATCCGGGTCGCTTCCGGGTCCATGTTTCGAGGACCGGGGATTCGACGACGCTCATGCATCCACCTCCTCCCGTTCGCTGAAGTACCGGTGGTAGATCTCGTCGAGATCCGAGCCGAGATTCTTGACCTCGAGCACGTCGATACCGGCATCGACGAGCGCCGGGACCAGCCGCGGGGCGTCGCCCGCGGCGATGTCCACCCGCCAGCGACGGCCGCCCGTACCCCGAGCCTCCGTCCCGTCCCCCAGCGCCGCGGCGACGACGAGGTCGACGCGATCGTCCTCGCTCCCCGTCACGACCTCGTACGCGACTCCACCATCTCCGAGTCGCAGAGCGAGTTCTTCTGCCGTGCCCTCGGCGATGATGCTCCCGTCGACGAAGATCGCCATCCGATCGCACGTCTGCTGGACCTGGTGCAGCAGGTGGCTGGTGAGCAGCACCGCCCGCCCTTCGTCGTGGGCCAGGCCGACGATCAACGACTGCATCTCGATCACGCCCTCGGGATCGATACCGACCATCGGCTCGTCGAGGATCACCACGAGCGGGTCTTTCACGAGGGTGTCGGCGAGCCCGAGGCGCTGTCTCATCCCGCGCGAGTACTCGCCGACGGGCCGGTCGGCGGCTTCGGTGAGCCCGACGCGTGCGAGCAGCTGTTCGATTCGACCCTCGGCCTCATCGTCGTCGAGATCGTTCAACTGCGCCGTGTACCGGAGGTTCTGCCGACCGGTGAGATGCTCGTAGAAGCCGACCGTGTCCGGCAGGTACCCGACCTGTCGCTTCACGGCCAGAGGGCTGCGGGTCGGTTCGAGACCGCAGACGCGAACCTCGCCGTCGTCCGGTTCGCTCAACCCGAGCAGCATCAGCACCGTCGTCGTCTTGCCGGCCCCGTTGGGCCCGAGGAGGCCGTACACCTCGCCGGCGTGGATCGTGAGATCGATGCCGCCGACGGCAACGGTCTCGCCGTAGGTCTTGACGAGACCGCTCGTTTCGACGAGCGGCATGGTGGCGGAGGTCACGACCTACCTCCGACCGAACCGACGGAAGACGAGCGCCACAGCCGCGAGAGCGATGAGGATGATCCCCACGCCCACGAGCCCCCACAGCGCCGACGTCTTCACGGTGGCCCGGATCTCGATCGAGTCACTCGTCTCCGGGACCTGGGCTCGCAGCGTGAGCCGGTAGTCCCCGGCGATCGCATCGTCGGCCGGTGTGATCGTGGCGACCACATCCGCGGTGGCGCCGGGTTCGATGTCGTCGATGCCGTCGGGGGAGAACGTCACATCCCACCCTCGCGGCGGTGTAGCCGAAAGGGTCACACCGAGCAGCGGCGCCGTACCGTCGTTGCGGATCACGAGGGGGAGTTCCGTCGCCTTGCCCGCCTGAACGTCGACGTTGAGCCGTTCATCGGGAGTCGCGAGCGTCATGCCGAAGTTGCCGGTCACTTGAACGGCGAGCTCCATCGTCGCCGTCTCTCCGCCTCCGGAGGCCTGCACGACCACGGGATACGTACCGGCCGGCGTGAAGTCGGGCGGGTCGGCTTCGACGGTGATGCGCTCGGAGCTCCCGGCCGTCACCGTCACCGTCGACGCCCGGCTCTGGCCGGAGGGCTTCGCCTCGATCTGCCAGCCGTCGGGGCCCTCCGTCTCGAGACCGAACTGGATGTCGTCGCCCGTGTCGTTCTTCAGATCGAGGTTGAACGTGAAGGTGACGTCGGACGGGCCTCGCAGCGCCGGGAACTCCGTGTCGAGGGTGACCCCTCCGCCGACCGCCTGCGCCACGGTGATGTCGAAGTCGAGACGATCGCCCGAGCTCTCTCCTTCGGCGGCTACGGCGAGACGGTAGGAGCCTTCGGCGGCCGTCGGCGGCACGTCGATTTCGAGTTTGAGGTTGTGGGTGAGCGAGTCGCCGATCATCACGCGGTCGACGGCAAGCCCGCCCCCGCGGATCTTCGCCGTCCAACCGTCCGGGACGTCCTCGACCGAGAGCCGGACTTCGTCCTCTTCGGGGCCGACCACGTCGAGGGTGAACGAGGCGCTGTCGCCGGGTTCAACAGCGATGCCCACGTAGGGCGAGAGCAGCCGCACGGCCGTGGTGGCCGTGTTCGAAGGTGTCTCTTGTGCGGGAACGGCGGTCCCGATCCCAAATGCGACGATCACAGCGAGCAGAAGCACGACGCCCGCTCTGATCGGCCATCGGTACATGACCATGATCATCTCCTGATGCTCGATCCTGAGTTCTCTCCTGCTGTCCGACGCGGCGCGGACTAGGGAGCTCTGGATCGGCTCGGGCAGCGATGGTGATGGCCCGGGACGCACGATCGGGGGTAGTCGTCGTCCCCGCCTCGAAGGGTGATCGATTCGTTCTCGTTCACGTTTCGCTCTCCCCGGTCATGTCCCTGTGGGACGCTCACCGATGGTCACCTCGATCTGCAAACGATCCCGGCCCCGGACGAGTTCCATCTCGACGAGATCTCCCGGAATCGACCCGAGGATCGCGTCGACGGCGCCGTCGGCCGTCTCGATCGGCGTGTCGTCGATCTTCACGATGACGTCCCATTGTTGGATCCCGGCCGTGTCTGCCGAACTGCCGGCGACGACGTCCACGACGAGCGCACCGGTCGACGTCGCGAGACCGAAACGATCGGCGGCCGCCTGGGAGTTGTCGATCATCTGCACGCCCAGGAACGGTTCGCCGATCCCGAGCCGGTACCGCTCGATGAAGCCCTCTGCGACGTCGACGGAGATCGCGAAGCCGATGTTCTGCGCGTTGCCGGCGATCGCCGTGCTCATCCCGATCACGCGTCCGGAAGCGTCGAGGAGCGGGCCGCCGGAGTTGCCCGGATTGATCGCGGCGTCGGTCTGGATGAGATGCTGCATGGTGCCGTTCCTGGTGCGGATCGTCCGGTCCTTCGCCGAGACGATGCCCGCTGAAACGGTCGGCTCCGATGTGTCGAGGTCGAGCGCGTTTCCGATGGCGATGACGGGATCCCCGACTTCGACGTCGTCGACGGAGCCCAGCGGCAGGGGCTCCAGCCCGGACGTATCTTCGAGGCTCAGGAGCGCCATGTCCCGGCCGGAAGACTCGGCGACGACGGTTGCGTCGCGCGGTTCGCCGTCCCGACCGGTCACGATCACCTTGGACGCCCCTTCGATGACGTGATAGTTCGTCAGGATGAGATCGTCGTCTACGACGATGCCGGTGCCGGCCCCGGCCGGAACCTCCTCCGGCACGCCGGTGAACGTGAGGAGGACGCGTTCCTGGGTCACAGAGACGACACCGTCACGCGCCGCCTTCACGAGGTCGGAGACGTCGTAGAGGTCCAGGTCACCGATCTCCGGAGCTGGCCGGCCCGCGTTGCCGTCGACCACGCCGCTCGTCGTGGGCGTCGTAGCCGTCGTTTGCACCGAGCACGCGCCCAGCGTCGTCACCGAGAGGGCCACGAGCACGAAACTGGTGAGCGCTGCGAGGCCGGGGTGTTTGCGCATGGTTCATCTCCCATCATGTGGCCCTCCCGATCGCGTGGATCGAGAGGGCCCGTCGGAGTCCGTTCGGATCAGGCGGCGACGCCGGCCGTCAGCTTCTCGTTCGATCCGGACTGGATGGCAACCTTGCGCGGTTTGGCCTCTTCACGGATCGGGATCTTGACGGTGAGCACGCCGTTGTCGTAGCTCGCCGAGATCTCCGCCGGATCGAGCCGGGCTCCGAGCCGGACCTCGCGCCGATGTGAGCCGGCCGGACGTTCGCGCAACAGCCAGGTGGCGCCTTCGGTCTCTTCCTCGTGTCGCTCGGCGGTCACGGTCAACACGTTCCCTTCCACGGTCATGTCGACGTGCTCGGGCTCGACTCCGGGAAGGTCGAAACGGAGAACGTAAGCATCGTCGGTCTCGAAAGCGTCCATCGGCATGATGCCGCCGCGAAGCGGATTGCCGAATGAAGCGAGCATCCGGTCCATGTCTTCGAACGGATCCCTGAAACGGAGCATCGTCACGGTTCCTCCTTTCGATGTCGTCTGCACGGTGACAATGCGGTCGCATCGTTCCCGGGCCACGGAGGAGGTTGCGACCGGGGTCCGAGGTCCGATGCGCACAAGTTGAGTATATATCACTCAGGTTTTCTCTGTCAATACCCAACACCCTTGCGGTTCGGTGTCAGATGAACGCGTACACCGCGTACGCGAGGAACGCCCCGAGCAGGATCAGCCCCTCGAACCGGTTGATGCGTTGCCCCGTGAAGGCGAAGAAACCTGCGATGAGCGCCGACCCGACCATGATCGCGATGAGCGCCGGCGTGATCTCGTACAACGTCCCCGGCCCGAGGACGGCCGCGAGGCCGACGACGCCCAGCGAGTTGAAGATGTTCGAACCGAGCACGTTGCCGAGCACGAGTTCCGGCTCGTGCTGCCGGGCAGCGGAGATCCCGGCCGCGAGCTCCGGGAGACTCGTGCCGACCCCGGTGATGAGCCCCAGGACCACCGCCGAGAATCCCAGGCGGGCACCGATCCCGACCACACCATCGAGCAGGAAGTCCGCGGCGATCACGGTGACCACCAGCGCCGCCAGGCCGATCAAGATCTCCTTGCCGACCGTGGCTCTCCACTTGGCGAAATCACCCGGTTCGCCTGCACCGTCTTCGTCGTCGACGTCGTCGATCTGAGCGAGCGCGGCGTCCGGGTCTTCAGAAGACCAGCGAACCATCTGCCAGATGGCGAGGCCGAGCATGGAGAGCAGCGCGAATCCCTCCCACAGGTTCAGCGATCCCCCGGCGAGCATCGCCGTCAGAGCGACCACCGCAGCGAACATCAACGCACCTTCCCGTCGGATGATCCGACGTCTCGCTGTGAGCGGCCACAGCACGGCGCCGGACCCGAGAACGAGCGTCACGTTCGCCGTGTTCGAGCTGACGACGTTGCTGACCGCGAGGTCCAGATTCCCTTCGAGCGACGCGAGAGCCGACACTACGAATTCGGGAACCGACGTGCCGAAGCCGACGATGACGGCTCCGATCAGCACGACCGAGACGCCGAAAGCCCGCGAGATGCGCACCGCCGACTTCACGAGCCGATCCGCCGCATAGATCAGAGCGACGAGGCCCGCGGCGATCTTGAGGATGTCGATGAGCATCGGAAGCTTTCGGAAGACCTGCCGGATGGTACCGGCGCCTCCGGTGGACTCGGACCTCCGTGACGCTAACCTCGCGATCTCCATGAACCAGGACAACGAACCGCTTCACCGAACATGGTTGCACTCCGATCGAATGGTCCCCCGACGGTTCGTTCGACCCGCGCTCGCCTTCACCCACACCGAGGCATCCGGCGGGATCGTGCTGCTCGTGGCCACCGTGCTCGCGCTCATCTGGGCGAACTCGGCCTGGGGTGACTCCTACTTCGAGTTCTGGGACATCCACATCACCATCGACGTCGGCGGATTCCACTTCGCCGAATCGCTGAAGCTGATCGTCAACGACGGCCTGATGGCCATCTTCTTCTTCGTCGTCGGCCTCGAGATCAAACGCGAGTTGACGGTCGGAGAGTTGAACACGGCTCGCAAGGCGTCGCTCCCCGCCCTCGCAGCCCTCGGCGGCATGATCGTGCCGGCGCTCATCTACCTCGCTTTCGTCATCTCGAGCGGCCCGGCCGACGCCATCAACGGGTGGGGGATACCGATGGCGACCGACATCGCGTTCTCGGTCGGGGTGATCGCGCTGCTCGGGAGCCGCGTCCCTGTCGGGGCGAAGATGTTCCTCCTCGCTCTCGCCATCGTCGACGACATCGGCGCGATCCTCGTCATCGCGTTCTTCTACACAGATGATCTCTCCCTGGCGTGGTTGGGCATCGCTCTCGCTGTGATCGCCTTGATCCTCATAGCCCGTAAGGCCGGAATCCGCTCCGTCGCCTTCTATCTTCCGCTCGCGATCGTCGTCTGGTTCGGCTTCCTCGAGTCGGGCGTGCACGCCACGATCGCAGGGGTCATCCTCGGCCTCTCCGTGCCCGCCAGGTCCTACTACAGCGACAAGGGTTTCCGGCAGCGCGCCGGGTGGATCCTCGATCGATGGGACCGGGACGCAGTATCGCCTTCGGCCCACGCCCGTCTCGACGAAGACGCTCTGGAACTCGCCGCGATCGCCCGGGAGTCGGTGTCGCCGCTCGAACGGTGGGAACGGAAGCTTCACCCGTGGTCATCGTTCTTCATCATCCCGCTCTTCGCCCTCGCGAACGCCGGTGTGCGGTTCGTCGGCATCGACGTGCTCGAAGCGGTGATCAACCCGGTGGCGCTCGGCGTGTCCATCGGTCTCGTGATCGGCAAGCCCGTCGGTGTGACCCTCGCCACGTTCCTGGGTCTGAAGCTCAAGCTGGGGCAGCTACCGCGACACGTCACGTTCCATCACGTGATCGGCGTCGGCATGATCGCCGGCGTCGGCTTCACCGTCTCGCTGTTCATCGCGGAGCTCGCGTTCCGGTCCAGCCCCGATGCGCACCTCTTCGCCGACGAGGCGAAGATCGGGATCTTCCTCGGTTCGCTGGCCGCCGGAGTCCTCGGCTACCTGTACTTCCAGGTCACCGGAAGGAAGCGCGCCGCCGACTGATCGGCGACGTCGGAACAGATCTCCTCTCCGGCCCGTTGATCTGACCATGTCCGATCAACCGAACCCCGTCTCGGTGGCCGTCTCGATCGCCGGGGCGAGACGCACCGGTAAACCCGATCCGACCGGTCGCGGCTCCATCGACGCCCCGGACCTCGCGGCAACGCTTGTTGCTCTCCGCTCGGGTGGCATCGCAGTGCTCCGCGACGAGCGCCGTCGCCTCCGATCGTTCCGCGACCGCATGGAGCGGGTCGACCCGGATGCCCTCTCCCCGAACGGGTCCCTCGCGTTCTGGCTCAATCTCTACAACGCCGGCGCGCTCCTGCTCGCAGCGGACGCGTTCGATTCCTCCGCAACGACGGTGCTTCGACTGCCCGGGGCGTTCGATCGGCCGTGGGCAGCGGTCTCCGGCGAGACGCTGTCCCTGAACGACATCGAGCACGGGAAGATCAGGCGCTTCGGCGACCCGCGGGTGCACGGCGCTCTCGTATGCGGATCGGCGTCGTGTCCGACGCTGCGATACGCTCCGTTCGGAGCAGATCTCGATCGTGAGCTCGACGATCAGATGCGCTCGTTCCTCGCCGGAGGGGGCGCGTCCGTCGACCGCCTCACCGGCACGCTCCGGCTCTCCCGCGTGTTCCTCTGGTACGGCGGGGACTTCACCCGACCTCGTCGAATGCCCACGTGGCTCCCCGCCCCGAAGCGGGATCTCGCCAGAGTGGTCTCAACGTGGCTTCCCACCCGAGACGCGGCGTGGGTGACCCGATCCGATCCGACGGTCGAGTACGCCGATTACGACTGGGGTCTCGCCTGTTCGATCGCTTGACGACGGGTCCCGTACACGAAGACACCGATCCCCATCACGGCGGCGGCGACGTCGAACGGCAGTACGTACCGCACGAGACCGTCGGCGTCGACGATCCACTCGCCCGCCGGTCCGAACCCGATCGCGTCGAGGTACGCCCGGATCGACCAGATGCATGCGATCCCGAGCAGCGCCCCGACCGTCATCGCGACCGGACGGCCCCACGCCCGGTATCCCCCGACCACCAACGCCGCCCCGGCCCACGCGATGTCGAGCGCCGACAGCAGCTGGAGGAACTGCAGAGACGGCGGGTATCCCAGGGCCGCCGACGAGGCGAGCGTCACCAGCCCCGTCGTTCCCGTGACGAGGAACACGATCGCGACGCCGGAGGAGGCGAGCCGCAGGAACGGCGACCATGTGTGCCCGCGGAACCAGTCGGGCCCGGCGAACGGAACGAGCCGAAGGGTCGCGACGAGACTCAGCAGGACGAGTCCTGCCAGCTGGACGATGAAGATCGTGAAGGGAGGAGGCGTCCACGACACGAGGAGAAGGGGAAGCGAAGCGACGAGCCCGACGGCGAGGAACGGGATGGTCGCGAGCACGGCACGCTCCATCGGGGCATCGGAGCCCACCGGACGTTCGGTCACCGACCCGTCGTCCGGCGGCCGGCACGCGCCGCGCCGATGCGCTTGTCGGCCAACTCGGCGTACGCCGGATCCGTCTCGTAGCCGACGTAGTGCCGGCCCGTCTGCACGGCGGCGACGGCCGTCGAGCCCGATCCGAGGAACGGATCGAGAACGAGGTCGTCTTCGAACGTGTAGAGCTCGATGAGCCGTTTCGGCAGTTCGACGGGGAACGGTGCCGGATGTCCGACGCGGCGCGCCGACTCCGGGAGGATGTCCCACACCGACATCGTCGCTTCGAGGAAGTCCTCCTTCGAGATCGTGTCGGTCCCCGCCCGTTCCCGGCGAAACGACTCCTTCGAGGCCACGAGGACGTACTCGTGGATGTCTCGCAGCGTCGGGTTCTTCGCCGACTGCCACGAGCCCCACGCCGTCGACCCGCCGGCTGCTTTCGCCTTCTTCCAGATGATCTCGCCGCGCAGCAGGAACCCGATCTCGGTCAGGAGGGAGCCGACGAGGTGGTTGAGGGGTAGGTAGGGCTTGCGTCCGAGGTTCGCCACGTTGACGGCGACCCGGCCGCCCGGCTCGATCACGCGATACGTCTCGGTGAAGACCCTCCGGAGAAGGTCGACGTACTCGCCGAGGTCGAGATCTTCGTCGTAGTCCTTGCCGACGTTGTAGGGCGGAGACGTGACCATGAGGGCGACGCAGTCGTCGGGGAGTTGGTCCATCGACTCCGAAGACTGGACGAACACCTTGTCGAGCACGTTGGCGGGCGCGTCGCGCACCTCGCGGGCCTTGCCCCGGTCGGGGGTGCGGGTCATCCGGCGGGCGTAGTACGCGGACGCGTCGTGGCTCTCGCGTTTGCTCGCGCCGAAACTCGCCGTGCTGGTCGCCATCCGTTGCTCCTCCTGGACACAACGGTAGTTGCAGAACCCGCCGTCGACGCGGATCGACTACTCGACCACCCGCACGTAGCTACCGAGAACGCGAAGGTCGGCACAGGTTGCCGGCGGAGGATCGATGATGGCCGCCAGGCCGTCCGGCCCCGGGGCATGGACCAGATCGACGAAGAACCGATACGACCAGGCCTCGTTCGCCGGGCGTGATTCGATCCTCGTGAGGTTGGCTCCCCGGAGGCCGAGCTCGGCGAGAACCAGAGCGAGCGCACCCGGTGTGTGCGACGTCGTGAACAGCATCGTCGTCTTGTCGTCGTCGGGATCCACCTGCGGCGCCCCCGGTGCGAGGACGACGAATCGGGTGGTGTTGTGCGCCCGATCCATGACGTTGCGTTGCAGGATCTCGAGCCCGTAGATCTCGGCCGCCCCGGGCGGGGCGAGCGCCGCGATCGATGGGTCTGCGAGCTCCCCGACCTCTCGTACGGCGCCGGCCGTGTCGCGACGGGCGACCGGCTCGACCCCCAGGTCGAGGAGGTGCCGTTCGGCCTGGGACAGGGCTTCGGGGTGCGAACGCACCTCCCGCACGCCGGCGAGCGTGGCGCCGGGCACGCCGAGGATCGCGTGACGGACTTCGACGAGATGCTCGGCGACGATCGCGAACGGCTGTCGCCCTCCCCCACCCGGCAGACGGTCGAGAACGGGCAGGACCGAACCGGTCGTGGAGTTCTCGACGGGAACGACGAGACGGTCGACGTCTCCGTCCTCGAGCGCGGTGAACGCCGCGGCGAACCCGACCATGCCGACGGCGTCGCACTCGGGGAACAGTTCACCGACGGCCCGGTGGCTGTAGGAGCCCGGCTCTCCCTGATATCCGATTCGCATGGTCGAGACGATAGGCCGCTGCGATCGTCATCGGGCATCCGAACCACTTCCCCGGATCGTCGAACGACGGGCGCACGGCCACCGGAACAACGCGCGGGCCCGGGATATCATGAAGCGGTCGGCACCACCGATCGAAAGACCACGACCTTGACTCTCCCCTCGTCACACGACTCCGAAATCTGCGTGCTCTGTCGCCGGAACCGGAGCGCGGGCACGGCCCTTCACGAACGCCCCTCGTGGGTGGCCGACGCCGTGTTCTATCAGATCTTCCCGGACCGGTTCGCGATGAGCGATCTGACCCAGAAGCCCGTCAACCTGGAGCCCTGGGACTCTCCTCCCACGTATCACGGCTACAAGGGTGGGGACCTCCTCGGGGTCGTCGACCGTCTCGATTGGTTGAGCGATCTCGGCATCAACGCCATCTACTTCAACCCGGTCTTCCAGTCGGCGTCCAATCACCGGTACCACACGCACGACTACTTCCGCATCGACCCGATCCTGGGAACCGACGAGGACTTCGATACGCTCATCGCAGCCTGTCACGATCGGGGGATCCGGGTGGTGCTCGACGGCGTCTTCAACCACTCGAGCCGCGGCTTCTTCCGTTTCCACGACGTGCTCGAGAACGGCGAGCAGTCCCCGTACGTCGGGTGGTTCCACATCAACGGATTCCCTCTCAACCCGTACGACCTCGACGAACCGGCCAACTACGAGGCCTGGTGGGGAATGCGGGCCCTCCCGAAGTTCAACACCGACAACGCCGAGGCCCGCGAGTTCCTCATGCAGGTCGGTGAACATTGGGCGCAGCGGGGCATCGACGGCTGGCGCCTCGACGTCCCCGAAGAGATCCAGACGCCCGGCTTCTGGGAGGAGTTCCGGGAGCGCACGCGGGCCGTCAACCCCGACCTCTACATCGTCGGCGAGATCTGGGGCGACGCGGCGGGCTACGTCGACGACGGCACACGGTTCGATGGAACGATGAACTACCCGTTCACGACGGCGACGATCGCGTACACGGTCGGGGACCGCGTCGACACGTCGACGATGATGGACAACCCGTTCTACAACATCGCCCCCGGCCTGGACGCCTCCGGTTACCGCGACCGGATCCACTGGCTTCTCGACCACTACCCGGACCCGGTGACGCTCGCGAACCTCAACCTGCTCGACTCGCACGACACAGCGAGGATCCTCACGATCGCCTCGGGTGACGAGGACTCGGTCGTTCTGGCACTCGTGCTGCTGCTGACGTTCCCGGGGGCGCCCAGCGTCTACTACGGCACCGAGATCGGCCTCGAGGGAGGGAAGGACCCGGACTCCCGACGCTCGTTCCCGTGGGGCCACGAGGATCATTGGAACCGGCATCTGCTCGGCGTGTCGAAGGACCTCATCGCGCTTCGACATCGACACCCGGCTCTCCGGTCATCCGACTACCGGATCCTGTGGCCACCCGACGGGGCCGACGAGTCGATGACCTACGTGTTCACCCGTGCCGCGGGAGACGAGCGCATCCTCGTTGCGGTCAACGCGGGGCGGGATCGCGAGACCGTCTCGCTGTCCCACAACCGGATCCGGTTCGGCGAGGCGACCCTGATCTGGGGGAACGGCGAACTGACCGCAGGAGAGAATCAAACGAGCATCTCGATCGCCCCGAGATCGGCCGCCA
This sequence comes from Acidimicrobiia bacterium, assembly GCA_029939995.1. Lineage (GTDB taxonomy): Bacteria > Actinomycetota > Acidimicrobiia > Spongiisociales > UBA5794 > JAHEEL01. Next base: position 46,921 of record JAOZRW010000011.1, read on the forward strand.
TCTGGAACCTGGGCGAGGCCTAGCCGTATCGCCATGGATCTCGCACGCCTCACAGAAGAGCGAGTCGAACGTGACCGCTTCATGGCGGAGCACTATGCGTCCCCGATCCCCGAGGAGCACCGTTCCGGCTTCCGGGGACTCGCCTACTTCCCGCCGGATCCGCGCTGGGTGATTCCGGGCCGGTTCGAGGCGACTGCTCCTCGCAAGGTGGCGATACCGTCGACGACCGGTTCCGCGAGCGACTACACGATGGTCGGTGTCGTCGTGCTCGACATGGGCGATACGGCCTACACGCTGACGGTGCTCGATGACGGCGACGGCGGGATGTTCATCCCCTTCCGGGACGGCACCGCCGGGACGGAGACCTACGGAGGGGGCCGGTACGCCGGTATCGAGCCGTCCTCCGACGGGGTGGTCACGGTGGATTTCAACCGGGCTCAGAACCCGTACTGCGTCTACGACGAGGAGTTCGTCTGCCCGCTCCCCCCGCCGGGCAACTGGATCGCCGAGCCGATACGTGCCGGGGAGAAGATGTACGAACCCGTCGATCTCTGAGGTTCACATCCGGATCAGGAGCGGCCTCCGCTTGATGGGTAACCGGAGTCCGCGGCTCCGATCGAACCCGACACCCCGGCTATCACGCCCTGCAGATCACTTCAAGGCCGGGCAAGCCACGGAACCCCTTGTCGTGGGTAACGATGGGCACACCGGCCAGTCGTGCCGTCGCAGCGATCCAGAGGTCGGCGGCGTGACGGCGGTCATGGAATCCGTGGCCCCTCTTGTGACATTCGCTTCTCAGCTCCGCCCACTCCCGTACGAGTTCGTCCGACGGCGGAACGGTTACGGCCATCTTGAGACGCCGATCGAGAGCTTCCCTCCTCGATGGCCCCCAGTTGTCTCTGGCTGCCCCGTATCGCATCTCCGCGGCTGTCTGGAACGAGATGACGAGTTTCTTGCCGTCCAAGTCGGGCGCGTAGAGTTCGATGAGGCCGCTCGATGAAGCCTTCAGCGCGGCCGAGAACACGTTGGTATCGACGACAACGACGTCGGCCCCCGGGCTCAATCGTTCACCGCCCGCCAGAACGTGTCGAACTCGTCGCCGTCGAGTCCGGGAATCGCGAGATCGTGGATCGATTCGATCGGATCGACCTGAGCAAGCGCCTCCTCGAGGTCCCATGTGTAGTACTCCGCCGCGTGAGGCGGAGCAACCCGCTCGATCGATCGTGCGGAGAGATGCTCTTCTCCACCTCCACCCGTGTCCGCCCGAGCGGCAGTCACCCGAACGACGTCGCCGAGGAGCGACCGCGCCAGGGCCTGCGCATCCATCCCTTCGCCCAGCGAGACGTAGCGCACCGTTCCCAGTTCATCTCGAATGCGGTACTGGTGCTTGTCCAGATTCGCTTCGTACAGGGTTCCGACGATCTCAACGGTGGCTTCGACTTCTCGCGGTGAAGTCGGTGCCTGCTCTGGAGCCTGCAAGAGGCGCGGCTTGAGGGTTGCTTTCGTCGCCGTGTCGCCCGACTTCGACTCGATCCACACGCTCTCATGGCTGCCGACCGCCCTGACGAACGCGCCGAGGGACTTCGTAGCCGGTCCTCCGATCTCCGGTAGAGGGTCTTCACCGCGGGACAGGGCGTCGACGGATTGCACGAACAACTCGATCGCCTGTACCCCGGCGTCGGCTTCACCGAACTCGATCGGGAACTGCTCCATGTCGTGCGGCGCTTCGATCTCCAGCACGGCGCTCCCCTTGGCGATGCCCACGGCCTCGAGCGCCGACACCTTCTTCAGATACTCGGGTGGGCGACCCGGCCCCGATCGACCGTTCAGCGTACGCGCGATCTGGCTGACCGCTTCCTGAACGGTCTTGGCGATGCCGGCGAGTTCCGTCAGGGGAATCGCCCCATCTCGTTCGACGTCCATGCGGATCGTCAGCGATGCTCGTGGTGCTTTCGAGAAGGCGGTCCTCCAGGTCGGCGTGTCGGCAAGACTACTCATCGGGACAATGTCCCATCCGCCTGTGACGGTTTCCAGTGTTCTGTCCGCGAACGCTCGGACCGTTCAGCACACCCGTCGGGACCGCCGGGTGCCAACGGTCCGGCTACTCATCCGCTGCGACTCGCGTCGCGTCGCTGCGCCCGCACCCACTCCGCAACACCGGCATCCCACTCGTGACCTTCGTCGGAAAGGACTCCGAGCCCTGCTTCGATGTCATCCCATCGGCGTTCGTCGTCGAGTTCAATCTCCCGTCTCATGGGGCTCAACCTATCACAGGCACCACCCTGCACTCGGGCCCGCGCCGTGATCATGAGTGGGGTTCCCCGTTCGTCGGCTCGTGGTGGAGTCTGCGTGCGTCGGCTTCCGTCATCGCTACTCTGGCCCGGCGCCGGTTCCATCAACGGGGAGGATCTCTTGGCCGGATCGGTTGACAACCACGGGTCGTTCGTCTGGTCGATCGCCGAGTTGCTGCGCGGTGACTACAAGCAGTCCGAGTACCAGAAGGTGATCCTGCCGCTGGTCGTGATCCGGCGTCTCGACGCCGTGTTGGAACCGACCAAGGACGCGGTTCTCGCTGAGTACGAGAAGTTCCGGGACAAGGTCGACAACGTCGAGCCGATCCTCGAGCGAGTCTCCGGTGAGCAGTTCTACAACGTCTCCCCGTTGACGTTCCGCAGGTTGCTCGACGACCCGGGGATGATCGCCGACAACTTCCGTGCTTACATCGCCGGCTTTTCCAAGTCGGCCCATGACGTCATCGATCACTTCGAGTTCGACACGCAGATCGCCCGCCTCGACAAGGCCAACCTGCTGTACAAGGTGATCGGGAAGTTCGCCGACCTCGATCTGCACCCGGACCGGGTGTCGAACGAGGAGATGGGGTATCTCTACGAGGAGTTGATCCGGAAGTTCGCCGAGTTGTCGAACGAGACGGCCGGGGAGCACTTCACACCCCGTGAGGTCATCGAGTTGATGGTGAACCTCCTGTTCATCGAGGACGACGACCTGCTCGCCAAGCCCGGCATCGTTCGCACCGTCTACGACCCGGCGGCGGGCACCGGTGGGATGCTGGCCACGGCGGAGAAGCACCTGCGGTCGATGAACCCGAACGCCACGCTCGAAGTGTTCGGACAGGAGTTGAACTCGGAGACCTACGCCGTGTGTCGTTCGGACATGATGTTGAAGGGGCAGAACGCCGACAACATCGCCTTCGGCAACTCGTTCACCGAGGATGCCTTTCCCTCCAAGAAGTTCGACTACATGCTGGCCAACCCTCCGTTCGGCGTCGATTGGGGCAAGTACCAGAAGCCGATCGTCGACGAGCACAAGGAGAAGGGGTTCGACGGACGGTTCGGCGCCGGCCTGCCCCGCAAGTCGGACGGGGCGATGCTGTTCCTCCAGCAGATGGTCTCGAAGATGAAGAGGCCGGAGGATGGGGGCAGCAGGATCGCCATCGTGTTCAACGGTTCGCCGCTGTTCACCGGATCGGCGGGCGGGGGCGAGTCCGAGATCCGACGCTGGATCATCGAACAGGACTGGCTCGAAGCCATCGTGGCCCTCCCCGAGCAGATGTTCTACAACACCGGCATCGCCACCTACTTCTGGATCGTCACGAACCGCAAGGCCGCCCATCGCAAGGGCAAGGTGCAGTTGGTCGATGCCCGCGAGATGTGGAAACCGATGCGCAAGTCCCTCGGTGACAAGCGCCGGTACATGACCGTCGACCAGATCGCCGAGATCACCCGCTGGTACGGATCGTTCACCGAGTCCGACACGGTGAAGATCTTCGACAACTCCCACTTCGGATACCAGCGCATCACGGTCGAGCGTCCGATGCGCCGGGTCTTCATCATCGACGAAGAGACCCTCCAGCGCCTCGAAGCGTCGAAAGCCTTCGCCAAACTGGGCAAGGACAAGAAGGATGAGGATCCCGGTACCGGAGGGCAGCGGCAGGAAGCGATCAGGGCCGCCTTCCGCGACACCATGATCTGGACGAAGCCGATGGACTACGACAGGGTCTGGCGAGAGTTCACCGAGAGCCTCTCCCGCCACGGCCTCAAGGCCGATGCGACGCTGAACA
>JAOZRW010000157.1 GCA_029939995.1 Acidimicrobiia bacterium
GCTGCTTGGGGGCTCCGAGCTCGATCGGAACCCCGTCGTCCATGACCTCGATCGGGGGGGTGTCAGTTCTTCTGTGTAAGTGGGTGGCATCGGTCATCGCTAGGCGATGTTGATTCGGTCGGGGAAGTAGATGGCGAGTGCGTTGAGGCATGCCTTCCATCCCCTGGTTCCGGTGCCGGCTGTTCCTCCTCTGTCGGTGGTGATGTTACGCACAGCGAGATACAGCAGTTTGAGTGCTGCTTTCTCGGTCGGGAAATGGCCCCGCGTCTTGGTCACTTTCCTCAGTTGGTAGTTGATTGATTCGATCATGTTCGTTGTGTAGACGACCCGGCGGATCTCGGGCGGATAGTCGAGGAACGGGACGAACACGTCCCACGAGTTACGCCACAGGTTGATGATCGCTGGATACTTCGCACCCCACTCCGCTTCGAACTCGTCGAAGGCTTCCACAGCGGCGTCGACGGACGGAGCGGTGTAGATCGGCCGCATCGTGGCGGCGAGGCGTTTGCGATCACCGTAGGACGCGTAGCGGAACGAGCCTCGCAGCAGATGCACGACACACGTCTGGATCGTCGCTTCCGGCCAGACCGCTTCGATCGCATCCGGCAGGCCCGACAGTCCGTCGCAGACAACGATCAGGATGTCGTCGACGCCGCGGTTCTTCAGCTCGGAGAACACCGCCAGCCAGAACTTCGCGCCTTCGCCCTTCGAGTCGCCGATCCAGATCCCCAGGACGTGTTTACGGCCCTCCAGATCGACACCGACCGCGAGATAGGCGGGACGGTTCGCCACAACACCGTCACGGATCTTGATCATCAGAGCGTCGATGTAGACGATCGGATACATCACATCGAGCGGCCGGTTTCGCCACGCCTCGAGCTCGTCCCACACACCGTCGGTGACCTTCGAGATCAGATCCGGGGACACGTCGACGCCGTAGATCTCCTCCAAGTGCGCTTGGACGTCACGCACCGTCATCCCCCGGGCATACAACGAGATGATCCGATCGTTGAAACCCTTCAACCTCGTCGTGCCCTTCGGCACGATCACCGGATCGAACTCGCCGTTCCGGTCACGAGGCACATCAAGATCGATCGCCCCGGCCTCGGTCAACACCACCTTCGGCGTCGTGCCGTTCCGAGAGTTCCCCGACCCGCGACCCGCCGGGTCGTGCTTGTCATAGCCGAGATGACCCGTCAACTCCTCAGCCATCGCCCGCTCCAACACCGCCTTCGTCACCTGGCTGAGCAACCCGTCAGGGCCCAACAACTCGGCGCCCTCCGCATCAACACGGGCCATCAACTCATCCAACACGTCATCAGGCACCAACGGCGACGACGCCGCATCGACCTGCCCATTCTCATTCTCTGTCATCATCACGGTCCTTCCACAGACCCCGAACTCCAACCGCCGGGGCCACTATGTCAGGCCACACCACTTACACAGAGCATCTGACAGGCCCCGTTGATCGACGCTGTCGCCCCGTCGCTGCTCGACTGTCACGGCGTCGGCGTCGAC
>JAOZRW010000158.1 GCA_029939995.1 Acidimicrobiia bacterium
ACTCCGACGGCCGGGGCGAGGAGCGGCGTCCCGGTCTCCGACTTCACCGCAGCCGAAACGCCGTCCTCCGAGAAGGACAGGTCGATCGACACGTCCTCCACCCATTCGGCGATCACCTGCTTCTCCCAGCACGTGGTACCGCCCGACGGCATTTGCCGCGCGAACACCCAGTGGGCGGCGATGGTGGCCGTCGCCGTCCCCGACGAGTCGACGACGACCGGCTCGGACGTCGTCTGATTGAGCGTGCTCCACGACGCGGGGCACCCCTCGAGTTCGCCGACCACCATCAGGCTGAGGAACACGTCCGCGACGTTCTGATCCGGCCAGAAACGGATGAAGAGCTCGTTGGTCCGCACCTCGCCGCCGCCGAAGCCGCCTCCGCGTTCCGGGTCGTTCGCGGCGATGTGGTTCACCACGGCGGCCTCGTCGAGTTCCAGCGTCTCGACGATCGGGGAGGACGGTTCCTGGGCGCCGGCGACGGCGGCTCCACCGACGACTACCGCGGCGACGACCAGCACACCGAGCGCCGACCGAATGCGCGGCCATGTAGCCATCAGTGCACATCGTATGTCTGCACCGGCCTCGCGACTAGCCCCAATCTTCCCGGGATGCCGGGCACTCCCGAATCTCCGTTGGAGACGGCCGGCTCCGCACGGTCGGCACCGGACAGATTCACTGTTGTTGCCGTGCGCTGGTTGTGACGTCTTCCCCTATCCGCGTCCCTCGGTTGTGAGTCGCGTTCCGGTTAGAAGGTTCGGCTGGCGAAAGTCCTGACGAGGGGCTGAGCCACGGTTGAGACTCTGTTGAGGCCGTTGACGGACACTGACGGGAGAGTTGACGACACAAGGGGAGACGACATGAGACATGTGACTGCGCTGCTGGTCGCGGTGGCGATGTTGGCCGCGGGTTGCTCTTCAGGCTCCACCGACACGACGACAACGGCCGACGAGGCCGGAACCACCGCGACCACGTCGACGGTGACCACCACTACTCCGGTGCCGGCCACAGTGACATCGCCGGTCACGATCATGCACATCGGGGAAGGGGTCACACAAGGCGGCCGCGATCACAGTACCTATCGCTGCTTCCTCGACGCGATGCTCCACGACGCCGGAGTTGCCTTCGACTTCGTCGGTACCCGCCAGAAACCGGCCGACGGTTTCGACTACACCTGTCCCACCGACTTCGATCAGGACCATGAGGCATGGCTCGGAGCCCGCGTCGGCGGTCTCGAAACCGACATGATGACGCAGAGCGTCGAGGCGCTCCAACCCGATGTCGCCCTCATCCAACTCGGTGGCTTCGACGTATGGAAGATCGGGGACCCCTCGGGTACCGCCGAGAGACTCAAGGTGTTCATCGCCGGCCTGCAAGCCGTGAGCCCCGACATCACGCTTCTGGTCGCCTCGATGATCCCGTGCAACACGCCGCTTCCGTGGTGCACCGAGGGCTACCCGGCGCTCAACGATCTCATCGCATCGTTCGGCAGCCTCTCAACGGACGAGTCGACGGTGC
>JAOZRW010000012.1 GCA_029939995.1 Acidimicrobiia bacterium
CTCGGGAATCCCAAACACCACAAGGGACACTCACCAAACTATCACCCACAAACCGTGGATCCAGGCTCAGGGGGGGCACGCGAGGAGCGGAGTGACGAGCAGGGGGGGCATCCATGCGGCCTTTCCGCCTCTGCATGCCCCTCTGGCCTCCGGCCATCTCCCCCACTCCGTGGGGAGAAATCGAGGCCGCGCCGCGTCATCGTCGGGGACCACGAGACCGGGTTACGAGCCGAGTACTGCTTCCTCGGAGTCTTCGAACGGACCGACGTACACGATGCGGAACCCTTCCTCGAGCCGGGCGAGGTAGTGGGCGGCGAGTTCCCGGAGTTGATCGGCGTCGGGGTCCTCCAGGAGGACGGCGTCGGCCGCCGCTTGCGAATCGACGACGTAGGCTTCGAAGATCGGGGGGAAGCGATCCGCGGCGTCTGCGATCACGTCGTAGAGATCGAGGTCCGACAGACTCGTGTACGAGTGAGGATCGAGCAGCAATACGACGATATCGCCGGTCTCGGGAGCGATGATGCGTTGCACGATCCGGTACTCGGGGAAGGCGGGGATCACGGTCGATGGGGCGATCGTCGTGGTCGTGGACGTCGTTGTCGACGGGGCGGCCGTCGTGGTCGTCGATGCACCCGACGGTGGCGGCCGGGTCGTCGTCGTTGTCGCTTCACTCGACGAGGAGCAGGCGGTCGCAAGCAGCATCACGGCGATGATCGGAACGACTCGTGCTCTCATTGGGTTCGATTCTATCCGCCCGGACCGTCCCGTCCGAGGTCAATCCAATCTTCGTACTCGACGTCCTCCATCCACCCGGTACCGTTGACGATCCGGAACCGGCGCCGCACGTCGTCGAAGCTCTCCGGCGATGGAGATTCGGCGAGTTCGAGCTCTGCGAGTTCGAGCGGCGGCCGCCAGGCCGGGATGCCGATCGCCAGGTCGACCCGGGACTCCCACGATTCCTCCCCCCGGAACCGGTCGGCTTCCGAGGATGACCAGAATCGTTGCAGCTTGACGGCGATCCGCACGGCCCTGCGGACGGATCGGGCGGCCTCTCGATCCAGCGACCCGCCGTCGATGGCGAGGTTGGACATCCATTCGCCGAACGCTTCCTCCCCCCATCGCCCGGGATCGAACACGACCGACCGGTAGAGATCATCGACGGCGGCGGCGAGGTTCACAGGCCGAGCTCCCGTTCGACGAGGGCGGTGAAGGCCTCCCTGAGTCTGCTCGTCGCGACCCCGGGCCGGTAGGTCTCCAGGTCGATCCTGGTGACGGGCAGGATCTCCCTCACCGTCGACATGGCGACGACCTCGTCTGCGTCCATGACGGCTTCGACGTTGTAGATCCCTTCTCTCACGGTCATGCCGATGCCTTCAGCGGCGTCGATCACGGCGCGCCGCGTGATCGACTCGAGGATTCCGATCTCGATGGCGGGCGTGTGGAAGATCCCGTCGGACACCCATCCGATGGAGAACGTCGGCCCTTCGAGCACGTGACCGCGCCGGCCGATCAGGAGTGCGTCGTCGAATCCGGCCTGCACGGCGACCAGCGACGCGACGAGGTTGAACCCGTAGGAGAGTCCCTTCGCCCCGGTGAGTTCGAACCACTCGCCGTCGGTGTGCCACGGAGCGACGCTGGTCTGGAGAGCGAGCGCCTCCGGCATGGGCGGAACGGCCTCGGCGAACACGACGATCCGGGAGTTCGTGCCCGGCGCCTTCGCATCGGTCCCGCCCGAGATGAAGGCGCGAACGACGCTTTCACCCGCCGCGTCGGCGACCGAGCGACACCACACACCGATCGTCTCACGATCCGGCTCCGGCATGTGGAGTTTCGCGGCGCTCCGCCCGAGCCGCTCGAGATGCGCCTCGAGCCGGAAGATCGAACCCCCGTAGGAACGCATCGCCTCGAAGCATCCGTATCCCCGCTGGAACCCGATGTCGAACACCGAGATCGAGGCGTCTTCCGGTGCGAACGGTTCCCCGTCGATGAGCACAGATCCAACCACTGCCATGTGCCAAGCGTAGAGCAAGGGCACGACGGCCGTGACGGACCCCGTTCGACGCTATCCGCTCAGATAGCGGTTCGTGATCGGGAGGCGGCGATCCCTACCGAATCCCTTCCGGGTGATCTTCACACCGGGGGGAGCCTGGCGACGCTTGTACTCGTTGCGATCGACCATGCGGGCGATGCGACACACGAGATCACGGTCGAATCCCGCGGATGCGATCTCGTCGACCGTCCGATCCTGCTCGATGTACTGCTCGAGCACGGCATCGAGGGTCTCGTACGGGGGAAGCGAATCGGTGTCGAACTGGTCGGGTCTCAACTCGGCCGACGGGGCCTTGTCGATGATCGCCTGCGGGATCACCTCCCCGTCCCGGTTGCGCCACCTCGCGAGCCGGTAGACGAGCGTCTTGTAGACGTCTTTGAGGACGGCGTACCCCCCGGCCATGTCCCCGTAGAGCGTGGCGTATCCGACGGCCATCTCGGACTTGTTCCCTGTCGCCACGACCATGCCGCCGAACTTGTTCGACACGGCCATGAGGATCGTGCCGCGAACCCGGGCCTGGAGGTTCTCTTCGGCGACGTTCGGCTCGGTGTCCCCGAAGAGCGGTTCGAGGGTCTCGAGGAACGACTCGAAGGTCGGTTCGATCGGGATCACGTCGAACCGGCATCCGAGGTTCTCGGCGAGCTTCCCTGAGTCCGACACGGAGCCCTCCGATGAGTATCGGGTCGGCATCGTGATGGTGTGAACCGCGTCGCTCCCGAGCGCATCGACGGAGACGGTGGCGGCGAGCGCCGAGTCGATCCCTCCGGACGAGCCGATGACGACCTCCGAGAAACCGTTCTTCTTCACATAGTCCCGGAGGCCGGTGACGAGAGCCGCGTAGATCTCCGCCTCGCCCTCTACCCGTTGCGCCGGTTCGGCACCCGGGTTCGGGACGGTGACGGGCCGCCGGTCGGCCACGGGGACGGCCTCCGCCGGGGAACCCTCTCCGTCCGGGATGGGGACGTCGACGACGAACAGCTCTTCGTCGAACTGTGCCGCCCGGTGAAGGAGTCGGCCGTCGGCGTCGAAGACCATTGAATCACCGTCGAAGACGAGCTCGTCCTGCCCTCCGACACAGTTCACGTAGACGACGGCCGCCCGATCTCGCACCGCCTCATCACGTAACAACGTCGCCCGCTCGGTCCCTTTTCCCACGTGGAACGGCGAGCCGTTCAGGTTGAGGAGTACGCTCGCACCGGCCGCCGCCTGTTCGGCCGGCGGACCTTCCGGTGACCAGATGTCCTCGCAGATGGAGATGCCCGCCACGGCGCCGCCGATCTTCCACAAGCGCACGCCGTCCCTGCTCTCGGCGAAGTACCGGGCCTCGTCGAACACGCCGTAGTTGGGCAACAGCTCCTTGTGGTAGACGCCGACGAGGCGACCGCCGGCGAGCACCGCTGCAGCGTTCGCTACCCGTCGCTCGACCGAGTCGTCGTCGAGAACTCCGCGTTCGAGAGGATCGACGAACCCGACGACGACGGCGCACTCTCCCGATGCCTCCGCCAGTCGTTCGAGGACCCGGAGGTTCTCCGCGACGAAGCCCTCCCGGAGAACGAGATCCTCGGGCGGGTAGCCGACCGTTGCAAGCTCCGGCAGTACGAGCACCTCCGCCCCGGCACGTTCGGCCCACTCCATCGCCGAGAGGATGCGCGCCTCGTTCCCGCTGAGGTCCCCGACGGTCAGATCGATCTGCGCACCGGCGACTCGGATCGTGCTCATAGATCCCGGACAGTCTCTTCGATCAGGAAGTCGACCACCGCGTTCAGGGCTTCCCGCTCGCCCGCACCCGACGCGATCGCGTCCTGGAACAGGGCGCGCTGGCGGTCGGCGCTCGTACCCCGGCTCAGGATCTCGTCGACGTTGCCGATCTCCTCGACCGTGTCGAGACGTTCGGCGTCTTCCGCCACGAGTTCCCTGATCTCCTCGAACAGTTCCGGTACGGGCTTGAGCCGGCCGACCCCGAAATCGATCAAGGACTCGGACACGCCGTACCGCTGGGCCCGCCAGATGTTCTCCTTCAGCAGCATCCGCGAGTACATCCGCCATCGCTGGTTCTTCTGTCGCAGGCGGTACAGCATCGACAGCAGCGCCTGGTACAGCGCCGCCAGGGTGATCCCGTCGTCGAGACGGGTCGCGATGTCGGTCGAGCGCATCTCCAGCGTGGGGTATCGATGCGACGGCCGGATGTACCACCACAGTTTCGTCTCATCCTCGATCACACCCGAGTCGACGAGGATCCGCGCATGCCGCTTGTAGTCGCTCCAATCGAGGAACTCATCGGGAAGACCCGTGCGGGGGAGCGAGCGGAAGACGGCGGTCCGGTAGGAGTTGAGACCCGTGTCGTCCCCGTGCCAGAACGGCGACGACGTCGACAGTGCCAGGAGATGGGGAAGGAAGTACAGCACCTGGTTCATCAGGTCGATCCTGAGGTCCTCGTCCTCGATCCCGACGTGGACGTGCATCCCGCACACAAGGAGCCGCCTGACGACCCCCTGGAGCGCTTCGGCGAGCGTGTGATACCGCGTCTTGTCGGTGTACCGCTGCTCGTCCCAGGCCGCGAACGGGTGGGTCGACGCCGAGATGATCGCAAGCCCGTACTCGGAGACGACCTGGGTGACGTCCAGGCGCAAGCGGGCGAGATGGGCCCGCGCCTCTTTGATCGTTCCACTGACCGGAGTGCCGACTTCGATCTGCGATCGCATGAACTCGGGGCTCACCATCCCCTCGGCGATCTCCTCGCACGCCTCGATCAGCCCGTCGGGCATGTCTCGCACGAGATCCCTGGTCTCGCGATCGACGATGAAGTACTCCTCCTCGATTCCGACGGTGAAACTCGGGTCGGTCGTCATGGGTCCTCCTGCCCCGTAGCGTAGAGAACGATGAGCGCGAGCCAAACCCGTACACTTCTGCGCCATGACCCGACTCGTCGATGCTGTGGCGGCCGCCGCACGATCCGTGTCCGACGACGCCGTTCGCATGCGCCGCGATCTGCACCGCCATCCGGAGATCTCGTGGAGTGAGCGTCGAACGACCTATCGCATCGCCGAGACGCTCCGGCGGGAGGGGTTCTCACCGACCGTTCGGGCCGACGGGGTCGGCCTGAGCGTCGAGGTCGGGACGGGTCCGCCCATCGTCGGTTTCCGCGCCGACATCGACGCTCTCCCGATCACCGAGCAGACGGGCGCACCGTACCGGTCTCTCGTCGAAGGTGTCATGCACGCATGCGGCCACGACGCACACGCGGCGATCGCGATCGGTATCGCGAGGACGCTGGGCATGCTCGACGATCTCCCCGGCACCGTCCGGGTCATCTTCCAGCCGGCCGAGGAGTCGCATCCGTCGGGAGCCGCGAAACTCATCGAAGAGGGGTTCCAACGGGACCTCGCCGCGATCATCGCGTTCCACGTCGACCCGACGATCCGGGCCGGCGAGGTGGGCCTCAAGACGGGGCCCATCACGAGCGCCGCCGACCGGATCGGCCTGCGGATCACCGGGCCGGGAGGTCACACGTCGCGCCCGGAGCGGTCGGTTGATCTCCTTCGCGTCGCTGCATCGATCGTGAGCGACCTGCCCGATCGTGTCCGATCGGCTTTCGAACCCGGTCGCCACCTCGCCATCGTGTTCGGACAGATCTGCGGCGGCAGCGCAGCCAACGCCATCCCGACGGAGATCGACATGGCGGGAACGGCCCGTGTCCGCGACACGGATGTCTGGCGTGCCCTACCCGGGATCATCGAACGCGAGATCGAGTCGATCACCGCCGGATACGGAGCAGGCATGGAGCTCGACTACCGCCGCGGATCCCCGCCCGTCGACAACGACGCAACCGTGATCGACGTCGTTCGCGAGGCCGGAACGTCCCTGATCGGGTCGGACGCCATCGTTTCCACACCGCAGTCGATGGGCTCGGAGGACTTCTCATGGTTCCTCCAGCACGCACCGGGAGCGCTGATCCGGCTCGGCGTCGGCGGCGACGGGTCGCCCGTCGATCTCCACTCGCCGACGTTCGATCTCGACGAAACGGCCATCGGACACGGAATCGCCGTGGGTGCCCTCAGCCTGATTCGACTGTTGCAACGGTTGCGCTGAGCCCGGCCTCCTCGAGCGCAGCGCGGAACGCCTCTTCGTCGCCGAGGCGAACCGAAACGGTGAGGATGCCACCGCCCCCGTACGGCGCGTGACGTAGCTGCAGATCGCGCACGTCGATGCCCGTCTCGGCGAGCGCCCGGCCGACGGTGGCGATCTCCCCGGGCCGATCCTCGAGGGCGACCCGCACGACCGCGAGGCCGGGGGTGAGGCTCGCCCTCAACCGGCGGGCCTCCTCGAGGGTCCGGGCCAGTTCGGCGTCGGAGATCGTGAGGGAGGCCAGCCGTTCGCGAAGTCGCTCGACGGCCGCGACGACCTCGTCGCGATTCGTCGTCAGGATGTCCATCCAGATCGACGGATCCGACGCCGCGACGCGGGTCAGGTCGCGGAAGCTTCCGGCGGCCAGATCCATCGCACCGTCGATCTCCCCGGCACCGTCGAGGAGCGCGGCCGCCACGATCTGCGGGAGGTGGCTGATCCGAGCGACCGCCGCGTCGTGTTCCTCCGCCCCCATGCGAACGGGTCTCGCCCCGAGATCGTGGATGATCGATTCGACGATCTCGAGATCGGTCTCGCTCGCCCCGTCGGGCACAACGACCCACGTGGCGCCCCGGAACAACCCGGGTCGTGCGGCGTCCGGCCCCGTGACCTCGCGTCCGGCCATCGGGTGGGTACCGACGAACCGGTCGGTCCGGGCGAGCGCCACGATCGGCGCCTTCACCGAAGCCACGTCGATCACGAGCGCGGGTGTGACGAGCTCCGGCAATGTGTCGCGAACCGCCGAGGGGGGACCGGCGAGCACGACGAGATCCTCCGGCGTCAGCGCGACCGCGTCCGGTCCCTCGATCGCCGACACCGCTCCCGCCCGAACGCCCCCGGCGAGCGCTTCCGGATCGGGATCCCAACCGAGGGTTTCCCATCCCAGGGCCTTCAGGTCGAGCGCCATCGAAGTCCCGATGAGCCCGGTCCCGGAGATCAGCGCCCGTGCCACGCGGTTCAGACTTCGAGATGCATCGCCGCGGCGAGCGCCCGCACCTCATCCATGAGGGCGGCGAACTCGGCCGGAAGGATCGCCTGCGGCCCGTCGACGAGCGCCGTCTCTGGTGTGGGATGGACGTCGACCATGAACCCGTCGGCTCCGGCGGCGACGGCGACCCGCGTCAACGGGGCGACGAGTTCCTTGTGACCGCCGGAATGCGAGGGGTCGACGATGATCGGCAGATGGGAGAGCCCCTTGACGATCGGCACGGCCGAGATGTCGAGCGTGTTCCGTGTGGCGTTCTCGAAGGTTCTGATGCCGCGCTCGCAGAGCACCACGTCGTGGTTGCCCTCCTTGTAGATGTACTCGGCGGCGTTCAGCCACTCCTCGATCGTCGCGGTGAAGCCCCGCTTGAGCATCACCGGTTTCGACTGGCGCCCGAGTTCGGAGAGGAGGGAGAAGTTGGCCATGTTCCTCGTCCCGACCCGGATGAGATCGGCGTATGAGGACACGAGATCGACGTCGCGCGGATCGAGTACCTCGACCACGAACGGAAGACCGAACTCCTCGCGCGCCTCGGCGAGCAGTTCGAGCCCGGCCTCCCCGAGACCCTGGAAGGCGTACGGCGACGTCCGGGGCTTGAAGGCGTCGCCGCGCAAGATCGTTGCCCCCGCCTTCTGCACCGCCTCGGCCGAGGCGAAGAGCTGCTCGCGCGATTCGACGGCGCACGGTCCGGCGATCGGGGCGAACCGACCGCCACCGATCTTCGCCGACCCGACTTCGACGATCGAGTCTTCGGGTTGGAACTCGCGACTCACGAACTTGAACGGCTTCAGGACGGGGACCGCCCGTTCAACGCCGGGCAGCGCCTCCCACGGGAGTTGCTGGACGAGTGCTCGATCTCCGACGATCCCGATGATCGTCTGGTGGCTCCCCTCCGAGACGTGCGCTTCGGCGCCCACTTCGGCGAGTCGACCGAGCACGCCGTCGATGTCCTCACGAGTCGCTCCCGCCCGCATCACGATGATCAAACTTCCGTCTCCCGGCATGGTTCCGTTCCTGATGGCCTCCGTAGGGTAGGTGTGCGGCGGCGGTCACGGTTCCCGACCGGCGGCCGGCGTCGGCCGTCTCGACCCCGGTCGAATCGCCGGACGGTTCACGTGCGTTCTACCCTTTGGGGATGCGGCGCATCCTCGTAACGGGCGCGGCCACCCGGATCGGTGGTCGCCTCATCCAGATCCTCGAACGCGCTCCCGACACCGAGGTGCTCGCGGTCGACGATCTCGATCCCGTCGAAACGTTCTCGTCTCCCTTCGAACGCCTCAACCTCGATCACCTGTCGTTCGCTCGATTCCTGCTGGACAGCAAACCCCACACGGTCATCCATCTCCAGACGGTGGACCGGTCGGCGTTGCTGGGCTCCACGCGGGCGCACGAGGAGTCGACGGTGGGAGCCCAGGCGCTCTTCGGCGCGATCGGCCGATGCACCACCGTTCGTCACGTCATCGTCAAGTCCGACGGCGCGTACTACGGGGCGGGTCCCCGGTCCCCGTCGGTCGTCCACGTCGACACCAAGCCGGCCAGATCGACCGGCAGGTACCAGCGTGATCTCGAGCAGATGGAGACGTTCGTCCACGAGATGGCCGAGCGACACGAGCACGTCGACTACACGATCCTGCGACTCGCCCCGATCTTCGGTCCGACGATCGGGAACCCACTCAGCGCATATCTGACACTTCCGGGCGTGCCGACGCTCCTGGGATTCGACCCGCGTCTTCAGCTGATCTCAGAGCAAGACGCCCTGGAAGTCTTCCATCACGTCACCGACCACCCCGTACCCGGCACGTTCAACGTCGCGGGCCGCGGACAGCTCTACCTCTCGCGGATCCTGCGACTCGGGCGGAGGGTCCCCCAGCCGCTCCCCAAACGGGCGTTCCGCGCAGCCCTCCGCGGTCTGGAGAGGAGCGGGATCCCGCTTCCCCGGCACACCGTGTCGCTGCTGAAGCACGGCAGGGTCATGGATACGACGGGCATGGAGTCCGTCCTCGGCTTCACACCTGCGCTCTCGTGCAGGCAGACGACGATGGTCGCATACGGCCGCGTCTCGCCTGAGGTGGACCGATGACCAGGGAAGAGCTCTCGGCGCAGACGAAGGCCGAGTTGCTCATCCGGGCGCGACGGTTGAACGTTCGCGGTCGATCCTCGATGAACAAGGCGCAGCTCGTCGACGCCGTCTACGAAGCCGAATCCGCCGAACGATCGACACGGGCCGACGAGAACCTGCCGATGCTCCCGATACCCGGTGTCAGCCAGGAGGATCGAGTCGAGGCGAGATCCCGCCGTACCGAGCTGTACGGTCGGCTCGCCGACCTCGTCGATCGGGACCGTTTGTGCCGTTGGCGCAGCATCGAGGGGCACTCGTGCGGTCTCCCCGTCGTCCGGGGTGAGGACGCTTGCATCCTGCATTCGGGGAGCGACCGGTACGACACGGCCGTTCCCGCCACCGGCCGCCTCGGATTCGATACCTGGCCGACGCTGTTCCGTCACCTGCACCTCGCAACCTACGACATCGATCCCATCGGACTCGACCCGATCGTCCACGAGATGGCGTGGCACGTGCTCAACGGCCTCTACTACGACTACTTCCGGGTCGACGTCGAAGGCATCGAGAACCTCCCGATGGACGGGGCGGCGATGCTCGTCGCCAACCACGGCGGGGCGGCGCTCCCCTACGACGCCGCGATGCTCAGCCTCGCGGTCCTCAACGAGGCACCCCGGCCGCGGCGGGTTCGCGTGAGCGCAACCGAGATCTTCAACATGCTCCCCTGGGTGTCCCACGTGTATCGGAAGGTCGGCGCGGTTTACGCG
Source organism: Acidimicrobiia bacterium (assembly GCA_029939995.1). GTDB lineage: Bacteria > Actinomycetota > Acidimicrobiia > Spongiisociales > UBA5794 > JAHEEL01. Next base: position 9,984 of record JAOZRW010000012.1, read on the forward strand.
AGCCACGAAGACGCCCGCTATCTCCTGAACCACGGTTCGCTGCTCGGCGTCTTCCCCGAGGGGGAGTCCGGGTTCATGAAGCCGGTCTGGCAGGCCTACCACGTGCAACGGTTCGGTCGCGGAGGGTTCGTCCAGTTGGCCGAACGGACCGGCACACCGATCATCCCGGTAGCCATTCTCGGCGCCGAGGAAGTCCACCCGGCGGTCGCCGTCTCGAAAAAGCTCGCCCAGCTCTTCCGTTTCATCTTCCCGCAGCAGCGGGTCGAGGAGATCGCCATCTTCCTGAATCCGATCCCGTTGCCGGTGCGTTGGCACATCCGTTTCCTCCCGCCGGTCATGCCGGAGGATCCCGGATCCGAACCCGATCCCCTGCGGATGCTTGAACGCTCCGAGGAGATCCGGCGGTCGGTGCAGAACGCGCTCGATGCGATGCTCGCAGCACGAGGAACCGCATTCTCATAGAATGTGCTTGCAGTAGTTAGCACTCTGCGATATACTGCAACCATCGTGAAGAGTCCAACCGTCCCAGATCTCGGCGTGTTCATCAAGGAACAGCGCACGCGTTCGGCTATGTCCGTCCGCAAGCTGGCCGATCAGGCAGGCATCTCGAACCCGTATCTGTCGCAGATCGAACGAGGCCTCCGAAAGCCTTCCGCCGAAATCCTGAAATCGATCGCCCGTGCGCTCGAGATCAGCACCGAATCGCTCTACGAGCGCGCCGGCCTGCTCGACACCGTCGAACGCACCGGCGTCGAGGATTCGATCGAAGCCGACCCGACCCTCACGAGATCCCAGAAACAAGCGCTGACGGAGATCTACCGGAGCTTCGTCAATACGACAGAAAAGGAGACGACATGACCAGTGTCATGGAGACCCAGAAAGAGAACGCCACCAGGACGTTCTACGCCGTCATCGGAGCCCCGATGGTCGCCGGCCGCAAGATGAAGGACTTCGGATCCGAGTTGTTCCTCTCGACCACGGTCGAGGATCTCGAGGCCGCGGGACGCGAGGTGACCGGCTCGATCAAGGAGTCGAAGGTCGTCGAGCAGATCCAGGAGATGAACGTCGTCGAGCAGATCCAGGAGAAGGTCGACGTCGACCAGTTCCAGGAGAAGGTCGAGGTCCTCCGCGAGCAGCTCGAGACGACGCTCCACAACTGGCGCGAGCAGTTCACCCCCGGCGTAGCCGCACCCAAGCCGGTGAAGGTTCCCGTCGAGAAGACCGCCCCCAAGAAGACGGCCGCCAAGAAGACCGCCCCGAAGAAGACCGCTTCCAAGAAGACGGCTCCGAAGGCAGCGGCCAAGAAGACCGCCCCCAAGGCGACGGCCAAGAAGACCGACACGAACAACTAGACCCCCGGGTCTGGTGGTGAAGCCCCGGCTCCGACGAGTCGGGGCTTTGCCGTGTCCATGTTCGACCGGTCCGTCTGCTGCGCAGACCGCTCTCAGTGGGTGATGAGCGGTTCGGTCTCTTTGGCTGCGGCGATCCAATCGGCGACCATCCCGCCGGTCGGGAGCCTCCGGATGACCCGTCGCCTCAGGTTCGTCTCGGTCAAGGCTTCGAGAAGGCGTTCCGGGTTCCTGCGACGAAGCTCGCGGATCGTGTCGACACCCGCAGCGTTGAGGAGATCGGCGTACTCGGAACCGATGCCCTTGATCCGCATCATGTCGGCCCGATTCGCCCAGGAGAGGATGTCCCGCTCATCGAGTCCTGTCGTCTTGGCGAGACGCCGCCGTCCGGTGCGCGTCCCCGCCGACTTCAACAGTGCTCCGGTCGTTCTCACGCCGGCCTTGCGGAGTTTCGTCGCATCACGGTGACTCATCGATTCGATCGCAGTGATCGACGCCATCTTCCGCCCCTTTCACGGACGCTCGCTATCTCGCCCGACAATCCTACCCGACACCCGTGTGGCGGTTCCGATCGAACGTCATCTTCGAACGTCGGCGTCCCCCGGATGCTCGAGACGCGGCGCCTCCAGATGATCGAACCACACCTCTTCGACGCCGTCCGGGTGGGTCTCGAGAACACCGAGCAGATCGACGTCGCCCTCGAGCCCGAGCAGACGCTCCCACAGCTCTCGAGCGAGAACGATCGGCGTGCCGCGACGGTATCGATACTTGGGGACGGCCGCCGTCGCATCTCCGGCCGCGTCGATCAAGGCGGCAACGTCCTGGGGGCGAACGCCGATCTGATCCGCCCGGGCGATGACGACGAGATCGGTCGACGGACCTCGAACGACCACGTCGAGCCCGACCCTCAGGGACGCCGCGGAACCCTCCTCCCAATCGGGATCGATCACGATGGTCGCATCGTTCGGAACGATTCTCGCCGCGACCTCCTCGGCGTCGGGCCCGAGGACGACGACTACCTCATCGACGGGCCACGAGGAGGCGTCGGCGATCGCCCGGTCGATGACCGTGGCCCCGGAGACGTCGGTCAGGTACTTGGGGCCGACGAATCCTGCTCCGGGATCGTTGGCGAGAACAACAGCGACGTTCCTCGGCACGGTGCCTCCTTCAAGGGAGCGGTAACGGTACCGCAGGGCCGGTCAGGTCGCGTCGACCAACAGCGTCGAGTACCGCAATCGCGCCCCGACCTCGAATTCGGAGAGCGGACCGGGGTTCAAGATGTGCCGGACGGTGCCTCCCCCCGAGCGAACGGACTCGGACAGACGATCGATCACGTCCGGCACGGGCCGGGTCGGTGCGCCGCACACCGAGCACACGGGAGCGACGTCGACGCTCACCTTTCCGCATCCGGTGCAGACCGACCCGGGTACGGCCCGTCCCGCCTGCACGTACAGCGTGTCGACGGCTCGCTGGTTCACGACCGAGCACACCTCGTCGAGACCGAGTACGGCGCGGCCGCCGGCCGAAGCCGTATCGAACAGTTCGGCGACCAGACGCTCCTCCTCGCGCGCGTCCCAAGCCGTCGCCACACGACGGGCATGCTCGAGCACCGTCGCCGGTGTCATCGTCCCGGGATCGATCGAGAACGTGCCGACCACGAGAGCAGCGACATCCGGCGGAAGAGCTTCGATGGTGCCCTCGACGTGAGGCTCGGGCCCGCCGACCATGAGCAGATCGAACCCTCCGTCGGTCCTCTTCAGCTCCGCCAACCTCGCAGCGACGTTCCGATAGTGCTTCGAGGCAACCTCGTCCGCCCTCGCCCGGACCCGCTGCTCCTCGTATCCGGCGAAACCCCCGTAGTTCGACTTGCGGATCTCCTCGTCGCGCATCTCCTCCCATGTCTCGAGCTCATCCATGACGAACCGGAAGATCGAAGCGAACCGCCGCCCCACCACCGCCACGCAGTAGTGGGGGTAGTGCTCGATCATCGCCTCGAGCGGTCGGAGATAGGCGCCGGAATCGATCACCGCCCGTTCGCGAACCGGTCCCGGGAGAACCAACTGCTGGTCGATCGCGGCACCGTTCGACCTGAACACCGCCACGCCGTGCCCGAGATCCGGACCGAAGCGGCTGACGTCGCGCGAGAGCGCCGCCACGTCGGCGCGAACCGAGAGACGCTGATCGCGGGGAAGATCCTCGGAATCCTTCTCGACGTGAGCGAGGAGGTCCTTGATCCGGGCCGGCACACCCCTCAGGGACTCGGGGCCCGGTTGGAGATTCACGTACACCGACAGCACGGGGAACCCCCGGGTGTCCATCCGACGAAGCCGATCGATCGAAACCTGATCCAGCACCTTCACCTCCTGGGCGTTGATGGAACTGAGGCTACTCCACCGCGACGGACGCCGGTAGAGCCAGGAGTCGGCTTGCGAAATCCGGGCCGACCGAGAAGACTCCGACCGTGCGGGACAACCGTACGATACGGTGACAACGGCAACCGCTTGCAGATCGGAGACTGACGTGATAGTCGGAGTTCCCAGTGAGATCAAGACCGAGGAGTACCGGGTCGCCATCACACCGGTCGGCGTCCGGGAATTGACCGCCCACGGGCACAGGGTGCTCATCCAGGCCGGTGCGGGCGTGGGTTCGTCGATCGACGACGACGACTACGCATCCGTCGGGGCCGAGATCGTTCCACGGGCCGAGGACGTCTTCGCCGGTGCGGACATGGTGCTCAAGGTCAAGGAACCGCAGCCGAACGAGATCGCGATGCTGCGGCGCGGACAGGTCCTGTTCACGTACCTCCACCTCGCCGCGTATCCGGCCGAGGCCAAGGGGTTGGTCGAGTCGGGAGCGACGGCGATCGCATACGAGACGGTTCAGCTTCCCTCCGGCGCCCTGCCGCTGCTGGCCCCCATGAGCGAAATCGCCGGACGCATGGCCTCCCAGGCCGGGGCCCATCATCTCGAACGACCGGCCGGTGGGCGCGGTCTCCTGATCGGTGGGGTTGCCGGCGTCAAGCCGGCGCGGGTCGTCGTTCTCGGGGCAGGATTCGCGGGGAGGAACGCTGCTTCGGTCGCTGCGGGCATGGGCGCGGAGGTCCTGGTACTCGACCTCAACGTCGACAAGCTCCGCCACATCGACGAGGCGTTCCACGGCCACATCATCACCATCAGCTCTTCGATCCACGCCATCGACGAGCTGCTCCCGACGGCCGATCTGATCATCGGCGCCGTCCTCGTCGCCGGTGCACGGGCTCCGGTCGTCGTGTCGGAGGAGCAGATCAAGATGATGAAGCCGGGCAGCGTCGTCGTCGACATCTCGATCGACCAGGGCGGGTGCATCGAGACCGCACGGGAGACCACACACAGCGATCCCATCTACATCGAACACGACGTCGTCCACTACGCCGTCGGGAACATCCCCGGCGCCGTCCCCAACACCTCGACGTACGCGCTCACGAACGCGACGCTCCCCTACACGGTGGCGCTCGCCGACGGTGTCGGAAGCGCGATCGACCGCTATCCGGAGCTCGTCCCCGGATTCAACGTGGTGGACGGGTCGGTGACGAACAAGGCGGTTGCGGCGTTCCTCGAATCGGAGTTCGTGGCGCCGCTGGACGCCCTCGGGCGCTCCTGATCGCACTCAGCGCGGCCGGGTCGCCTCGACGTCGGCCCCGGCGTTGGTACGGGCGCGTTGGTCGTTGATCCAATCTTCGAAATCGCGGCGGGCGATGCGCCACTCCCTCCCGAACTTGACTGCCGGGAGACCGCCTGACCGCAGCTGGCTCGTGACGACGAACGGCGACACGTCCATGTACTCGCAGATGTCTGCGACCGAGAGCCACTCTTTGCCGATGTCGACCGTTATCCGATCCATGTGTCTGTTCTACCCGAACGCGCGACCGACGTCTACCCCGATGACAAGCGCTTGCCATCGACGGGTGTTCAGCGTAGGGTCTTGATCCGAATGCGACCAACCCGGTCGCTCTGCAGGATTGCAGGGGCAGCGACGGGCGGAGGGATCCGGGGAGGCTGACGCATGAAGATTCAGGCATCGATCGTCGAGGCACACCGGTTCGTTCGCGTGCGCCGTAAGGGCTACGACCCCGTCGAGGTCGACCGTGTGATGGAACGCCTCGCCGCAACGCTCCGCTCCTATGAAGAGGAGACGGCCGAACTCGAGTCGCGTGTTCGCGACGCCGACGAGTCCGTCGACGCGATCCGCCGCACCTTCGTCGCAGCCCAGCGCACGAGCGAGGAGATGCTTCGCGAGAGCAACGGACGAGCCGCCGTCATCCTCGCCCAGGCCAGGGCCGAAGCGGAACGACTCGTTGCCGGGGCCCGCACGGAAGTCGAAGCCATGGTCTTCGAACGTGACGAGGCCATCGTGCAGGCGCATCGCATCGGCGCCGAACGGATGGCGGAAGCAGAAGCCCAGGCGTTCCGGCTCCTCCTCGACGCAGAAGAGGCGCGATCGGACGCTCTCGCCGGGACGGAACGGATCCACGCCTCGGCACGCGAGGAGGCCGAAGAGACACGTCGATCGATACTGGCGGAAGCCGAGCGGCATGCGAACGAGATCGTCGGCGCGGCCGGGCGGGAGGAGATCCGGCTCGTCGAGCGGCTCGCCTTGCTGCGCAGCGCCGTCGCAGACGTCGAGCGACGGATCAACGATCTCGCGGCGCTCACGACGCCGCGCACGTCACACATCGCCGAGGTGATCGACCTGACGACGGTCGAGGACGATGCGGCGATGATCGGATCCGGGCGGAACTGAGGGGCCCGGCCGTTCGAGAGCCCGCGGACCGGGGAATCTCTCCATTCCGCGGGCTCGGGACGGCATATAGAACGCAGAGAACCCTGGGTTCGGGACGGGCGGAGTGGTGCCGGTCGGGTCGGCTCGCCATAATGGGGCCTATGACAGACCAGTACTACCAGGAAGACAGCCAGGCGACGACGATTCTCGTGCTCGGGATCCTCGGCCTCGTGCTCTGCCAGTTCCTCGGGCCCTTCGCTTGGGTGATGGGGAACAAGGAACTCGCCGCGATCGACGCCGGAACACGTCCGCCGGAGAACCGGGGCACGGCACAGGCCGGGAAGATCCTCGGGATCATCTCGACGGTCATGCTCGCCATCGGCGTCGTGTTCTTCGCCTTCTTCCTCGTCCTCCTCATCGTCGGAGCCGCTTCCAACTGATGGACGGCACCTCGCTCGCCGCCTCCCGTCTGGGACGGGGGTCGCTGTATGCGTTGCCGTTCGTCGCTGCGATCACGCTCTCGGCGATCCAGCCGTCCGACGGCGCTCCGACGATCTGCGGCTTCGCGAACTGCACCGGCGTGGCGTGCCCCGGCTGCGGCATGACCCGGGCCGCGGGCTCGCTCCTCCGGGGCGACGTCGGTGAGGCGCTCCGCTACCACCCGCTCGTTCCCCTGATCCTCTTCGAACTGCTCGCAGCGTGGACGATCTGGGCGGCGCATCAAGCAGGCTGGATCCGCTGGCGACACCACCGCTGGGTCGATGTGGTCATCGGCGCGACGGCCGCCCTGCTCGTGATCGTCTGGGTCATCCGACTGATCACCGGGACGACGCCCCCGGTCTGACGGGAGTCAGGCCGTCTCGCCGCCGACGCTGACCCGGACGATGCCCTCGACCGATGCCGTGTGCTCCGGGACGATCAGACCTCGTTCGTAGAGATCGGCGAGCAAGCCGGCCGCCGACAGTTCGAACAGGTTGAGACGCTCGGCGACGTCTTGAGCAGACGCCCCTCCCCCGATCGAGGACAGCACCGACCATGCTGCGGCATCCACGACGACGTCCTGTGCGTCCTCCGGCAGGGTCGGGCGCATGACGAACCGGGCGTGCGCATTCGGGAGGATGCGCACGATCTTCCCCCACTCCTCCCGCCGCTCGTCCGCCGCTGTGAGAACCTCATCGGCCTCGAACCGTTGGATCGGCTCTTCCCCGTAGGCCCGCGTTGTGACCCCGTCGATGAACCAGAAGCGCCCCGGCGTGCCCTGGTCCAACCGGATCAGCACTTCCCCGATCTGCTGGAGGATCAGCGGTCGGGCCGGGGAGGGCCACTTGCCGCCCGGGTTGCGACCCCGCCGATCCCGCTCCGGTCGGCGGCCCAGACGTCCGAGGGCGGCCACGGACCCGTCGCCGTCCCTCGTCGTCGCATAGGTGACGTATCCATCGACGAAGAAGATCCGACCGGTGATCGGGCCGGTTTCGACCCGGAGCACGCCGGTCTTCGACCCACCGGAGATGAGGCGCACGATGTGGCCGAGCCGGAACGAGCCGAGATCACCCTGAAGAACGTCCATCTTCACGTATCGGCCCGAACACAGCGGAGCTTGACGAGCACCGGAGGGTGGCCGACGAAGAGCGTCCCCCGGTCGACCCGGGGGACGCTTCTCGGTGAACGATCGTCGGTCGAACGCCTACTTGTCGCTCGAGATCGCCGCTCTCGCAGCCGCCAGCCGTGCGACCGGCACGCGGAACGGTGAGCAGCTCACGTAGTTCAAGCCGAGCTCGTGGCACAGAGCGATCGAGCGGGGCTCGCCGCCGTGCTCGCCGCAGATCCCGGCTTCGATGTCCGGACGGGTCGACTTGGCCTTCTGGAGCGCGATCCCCATCAGCTGTCCGACACCGTCGCGGTCGATCGTGAAGAACGGGTTGTCGGCGAGGATCCCCTCCTTCAGGTAGTCGAGAAGGAACCCCTTCTCCGCATCGTCCCGGCTGATGCCGTACGTCATCTGCGTCAGGTCGTTCGTGCCGAACGACACGAACTCGGCGTACTCGGCGATCTGGTCGGCGGTGAGTGCCGCACGGGGGATCTCGATCATCGTCCCGAACTTGTAGTCGATATCGAGGCCCTGCTCGGTCATCACGTCCTTCGCCTCTTTCTCGAGGACGCTGCGCTGCCGCTCCAGTTCGTTCACGTGGCTCGTCAGCGGGATCATGATCTCGGGATGCACGTCGACGCCCTCGCGAGTCACCAGGCATGCCGCCTCGAAGATCGCCCGCACCTGCATGCGGGTGAGTTCGGGGCGAAGGATGCCGAGTCGCACGCCGCGCAGGCCGAGCATCGGGTTCTGCTCCTTGAGCGACTCGACTCGCTCGAGCATCTCCGTCTTCTCGGCGATCTGGGCCTCGATCTCATCCGCGTCCTCGGCTTCGACCAGGGCGACCCGCAGATCCGCGATCTCCATCACCAGTTCGTCGAACCCGGGAAGGAACTCGTGGAGCGGCGGGTCGATCAGCCGGATCACGACCGGATACCCGTCCATGGCCCGGAACAGACCGGCGAAGTCCTCGCGCTGGTGCGGGAGGAGCGAGAAGGTGACCTCCTCGCGTTCCTCCTGCGAGTCGGCGAGGATCATCCGCTGGACGACCGGGAGACGCTCCGGTTCGAAGAACATGTGCTCGGTGCGGCAGAGGCCGATGCCCCGCGCACCGTAGGAACGGGCACGCTCGGCGTCGGACGGGTAGTCCGCGTTCGCCCACACGTCGAGGACGCGACGCTGATCGGCCCAGTCGAGGATCCTGGTGAGCCAGGGATCGTCGATCCTGGGGACCTTCGTGTCGACCTTTCCGAGGAAGACCTCACCCGTCGTCCCGTCGACCGAGAGCCAGTCGCCCTCGTTGACGACGACGTCGCCGACGATCATCGTGCGCCCCACGAGATCGATGTCGAGTTCGGAAGCGCCGACGACTGCCGGCTTGCCGAACTGACGGGCAACGAGCGCGGCATGGCTCGTACGCCCACCGCGCGTGGTCACGATGCCGTTGGCGGCGAGCATGCCGTGGACGTCATCGGGCTTCGTCTCGGGACGACCCAATATCACTTCCTTGCCCTCGCTCGCCCACGCCTCGGCCAGGTCCGGGTCGAAGGCGACCATGCCGACCGCAGCGCCGGGAGAGACGTTGAGCCCGACGGCGATCTTCCGGTTCTCCGCGACGGCGACCTCTTTCGAAGCGGCCTCGAACTGCGGATGGAGGAAGAAATCGACGTGCTCCGGTTCGACCCGCATCAGGGCCTCGTCGGTGGTGATCAGTCCCTCGTCGACCATGTCGGCGGCGATGCGCACGGCGGCCTGGGCGGTGCGCTTCCCATCGCGAGTCTGGAGCAGCCACAGCTTGCCCTTCTCGATGGTGAACTCCATGTCCTGCATGTTGCGGTAGTGCTTCTCGAGCCGCTTCGCGATCGCTTCGAACTCGGCGTACGCCTCGGGGAGATCGTTCGCGAGTTCGGCGATCGGCTTCGTGATCCGGATGCCGGCCACGACGTCTTCACCCTGTGCGTTGATCAGGTAGTCACCCTCGAGATGGGGCTCGCCGGTCGTCGCGTTCCTGGACATGGCGACACCCGTACCGGAGTCGTTGCCCATGTTGCCGAACACCATGGTCTGCACGTTCACGGCCGTTCCGAGGTCGTGGGCGATGCCGGCCGCGTCGCGATAGGCGAACGCACGCTTGCTGTTCCAGGACTTGAAGACGGCTTCGACGGCTCGCATGAGCTGTTCGCGCGGGTCCTGCGGGAAGTCGATACCGGTTTCGGCCTTGAAGATGGCCTTGAACTGCTCGAGGACCGACTTGAGCGCTTCTGCGTCGAGATCCGAGTCGCTCTCGACACCCTCCGCGTCCCTCACGGCGGTGAGGACGGCTTCGAACGCGTGGTCGTCGACGTCCATGACGACGCTGCCGAACATCTGAACGAGACGCCGGTACGCGTCGTAGACGAACCGGGCGTCGCCGAATGCTTCGATCATGCCGTCGAGGACCGCATCGTTGATGCCGATGTTGAGGACCGTGTCCATCATGCCCGGCATCGAGAACTTGGCTCCCGAGCGGCAGGACACGAGGAGGGGTGCGTCGGCCGAGCCGAACTTCTTCCCGAGCGTCGTCTCGACGGTCGCCAGCGCAGTGTCGAACTGCTCGGTGAGGCCCTCCGGGAACTGCTCGTCGCTCTGGAGGTAGGCGTTGCATGCGGCCGTCGTGATCGTGAATCCGGGCGGCACCGGAACTCCGATCCTCGACATCTCGCCGAGGTTCGCTCCCTTACCCCCCAGCAATCCGCGAACGTCGTCCCAGTCGCCACCGACCGCTTCTTCGGCCAATTCGACCTCGTCGAAACGGTAAACCCACTTCTCCATCGAGAACTCCTTGTCTCTGCTGCCTGGTGATCGCCGGGCATCCCGGTCGCGCCGCGGCGCATGAACCACCGTATCTCGGTGCCCCAAAGGTACCGTGTTCTCGATGCATCGGATTCGATTCCTTCGTGTTCTCGTCGGGATGGCGTTCGTGACGCTCGCCGCCGGCTGCTCGACCGGAGCCATCGCATCTCCTCCGCCGGACACCGCCTTCACTCCGGTCACCGCCCTCCCACCGGCGCCGACGGTCGAGCCCGCACCCACGGCGACGACCACCCAGCCGCTCGAGAACGTTCCGTCGTCCACCACCACGACCACGAGCGCCGCCGTCCCCACCCCCAGGACGCGTCTCGTCGTGAGCGGCACGGGTGACGTCAACCTCGACCCCACCTTCGTGCGCTCGTTCCGGTCGGAAGGCTACGAGTACGCATGGTCGGGGCTGGGAGGCATCCTCGACGCCGACGACCTCACGATCGTCAACCTCGAGTGCTCGGCGTCGAACCTGGGCACGCCGTGGGACAAGCCGTGGAACTTCCGGTGCGATCCCGACGCGCTCCCATCCATGGCCGACGCCGGCGTGGAAGTCGCCAACCTCGCGAACAACCACTCCATGGACTACGGATTCGAAGCCATGCTCGACGCACGCGAGAACCTGCTGGCGGTGGGCATCGATCCGGTCGGAACCGGGGCGAACGCCGACGAGGCCTACACGCCGGTGATCGTGGAGCGAAACGGATGGAAGATCGCGATCCTCGGAGGGGGCGGTGTTCACCCCGAATCGGGATCCTGGATCGCCACCGACGATCGGCCTGGGATGACGGACGGGGACTCGGCGGAGGCGATGACCCGGGCGATCGCGGCGGCGAAAGAGGACGCCGATCTCGTCCTGGTCACGATCCACTGGGGCGAAGCGGAGACGACCCGGCCTCGCCCGTTCGAGCAGCGACTCGCCGAAGCCTTCATCGACGCGGGAGCCGACGGGGTGTTCGGTCACCACCAGCACGTCCTCCAGCCCCTGGGCTGGTACCACGGACGACCCATCGCGTGGGGCCTCGGCAACTTCGTGTGGCAGGCCGGATCTCCACAGGCCCGCCGGACCGCCGTAGCCCAGTTCGTGTACGAGCCGGACGGCCGCATCGGGGCCTGCCTGGTCCCCGTCGTCATCGAGTCGACGGGGCACCCGGTTCTCCAGTCCGGCTATGAGGGTCCGTGCCTCCCCGACGGGCCCGAGTAGCCGGCCGGGCTTACTCGATCCGGAACACCGGGTGGTCGGGAACGACTGCGACGAAGTCCTCGAGCTCCGGATCGTCCGGAAGATCGAAGTAGCTGCCGACGATGCGCTCGAGGTCCTCGTAGTACGCCTTCAACACCGTCCCGGCTTCCCGACCCTCGCACTCGGTGACCGTGATCTGCTCGCTCACCCCGCCGCGGCTGAGCGACGCTCCGCCTGCAGCCCTGATGTTGTGCACCCACCCGACGGCTCCGTACGGTGCCACCAGATATCGCGACCCGTCCACGACGATGGGCGTGACCGGAACCGTGCGCGGAACGCCGGAGCGGCGCCCGCGAACCGTCAACTCGGATGCCGGGCCCTTCCCGCGCCGGGACAAGGCCGCCATCGCTCTGTTGATCGTGCGTCGAAAGCCGTTGACTCTGTATTCGTTGACCATGGACGAAACGCTACTCGCCCGAACAATCACGGGGAACGCCTTCTACAATCGGGCTATGACATCCGTGATCGCCGTGGCGAACCAGAAGGGCGGGGTCGCCAAGACCACCACCGTTCATACCCTGTCCGCAGCCCTCGCCGAACGCGGCCGTCGCGTCCTCATGGTCGACCTCGACCCTCAGGCGTGCCTCACCTACGAGAACGGCTTCGACCCGGACGCACTCGAAGCGAGCATCCACGACGTGATGCTCGGACGAACGAAGCTCGACGATGTCATCGTCGCAACCGGTGACGTCGATCTCGTTCCCTCCTCGATCGATCTCGCCGGTTCGGAGATCCACCTCCTGACCAAGACCGGCCGCGAGTTCGTCCTCGGCCGGGCGCTCAAGCCGGTCGTCGACGAGTACGACTACGTCTTCATCGACTGCGCGCCGTCGCTCGGCATTCTCACGCTGAACGGCCTCACCGCTGCTTCGGACGTCCTGATCCCGTTCCAGGCGGAGACGCTGTCCCATCGCGCCGTCGGGCAGCTCCTGGAGACCATCGACGACGTGCGCGTCTACACGAACGAGAATCTCCGTGTGCTGGGAGCCGTCGCAACGATGTACGACGGCAGGACCAACCTCGGCAAACACGTTCTCGCGGAGGTTTCGGAAGTGCACGACATCGAGGTACTCCCGCCTCCGATTCCCCGCTCGGTCAAGGTCGCCGAAGCGCCGGGAAGGGGCCGGTCGGTGCTCACCCACGCCCGCAGGTCGAAGAGCGCCGAGGCGTACCGTTCGCTCGCCGAAGAGATCGAGCGACGCACATGACCGGCCGATCCGACCCCCGTGGCAAGCGAGCGCTGTTCGAGACTCCGAAGGCAGAGCTCGACGATCCGCTCGAAGACGACGTCCTCATCGAGCCCGAGGAGCGTGACGGGATAACGGCGCTGTTCTCGACCGGGGAGCACCAGCCCGGCACCGGCGTGATCGTGTGCTCCCATTGCGGGACGAAGACCCGGGCGTCGCACATCGACATCGGGGTTCGCATCGCCCTGATCTCGCTCTGGATCCCCGGCAAGCACTACAGCCGGTGGATCCAGTGCCCGAACTGCCAGCGGCGCTCATGGTGCCGCGTCGAGTGGCTGGCCTGAGCGCCGCACCGGAACCGGACTGCGTCACCCCGTAGGGCGAGGAGGCGCTCGCAGCTCCCCACGGGAGAGCCGGATCATCGGATGGTTCCGGGCTCAGGAAACCGACTCGTCGACCGGAGCGTCGGCCGTACCGAACAGGCGATGTCTCCCCGCGACCAGCGATACGAGCACCACGGCCAGGAGCACGAACTGCACGAGACCCCCGAGCGATGAGCCGTCGCCGGCGGTGAACGCCGAGTAGTCCCAGAGGAGGTGCAGGAGCATCGGCACGACGATCAAGCCCGTCGCGCGCCGCGCGATGTACATCCCCGATCCGATGATGAACGTCACGACGACCTGCTTCACCGTCGCCCCTGCGCCCTGGCCGAGGAGGACGTTGATGCTGTGCAGCAGCCCGAACGCTACCGACGACCACAGCCACACGTGGCTCTCTCGCATCGATCCGCGGAACGCCACCACCACGAGGCCCCGATACGCCAACTCCTCGCTGATCCCGACCAGCGCGACCCCGATGCCGATCCACAGCAGCAGGTTCGAGTCGAGGACGCTCAGGTTCGAGTAGTCGACACCTACGAGCAGGGCGAGCACCATGACGATCGGCACGGCGATCAGCCATCCCCCGGCACGGCGTCGATCCCGCAGGACCGGACGCCACCATCCGAAGACCGACGTCACGCCGATGAACACGACGAGCGCCACGGCGACCGGGATGACGAGCGTTCGCTGCACGTTGGAGACCGATGCGCCGACGTCGCCGTACCCGACGCCCAGCGCCTTGAAGAGGCCGCCGAACACGATCATGTACACGGCCGCGAGGGCCACCCCGACGCCTACCGACGGCCGCACGCGCACGACATCACCTCTCTCGAACGACGCTACCGACCCAGGAACTTCTCCCGATCCACGACGAACCGGCTGTGGTCTCCGTGTGCCACCACCCGGCCTTCTTCCCGAACCTCGACCCGGAACCTCACGGAACGACCGTCGACTGCGACCACTTCCGCGAGCGCCTCCACGGTCGCTCCGACGAAGGACGGCGCTGAGTGCTCGATCGCGATGCGGGTGCCCACCGTCGTGGACCCGTCGTCGAGGGACCCGGCGAGCGCCGCCACGGCCGCCTGCTCCATGAGGGCGACGACGCGCGGCGTGCCGAGAACGGGGACGTCACCGCTCCCGAGGGCGACGGCGGTGTCCGCTCCTTCGACGACCAGTCCGACGACCGCGACCATTCCGATTTCGATCTCCATGTGCACCAGACTGTACCGTGTCGCGAAGCCGGTCCGGAAGAGAGGCATGCACATCGGATGATCGAACTCGAACAGCAGGGATCCGTGTTCGTGGCGACGCTCGGTCGAGGTGAGAACGTCATCGACCCGGCTTTCGTCGAACAGTTCACCGCGATCCTCGCAGCGGTCGAGGTATCTCCGGGGCCGAGAGCTCTCGTGACGACGGGAGCGGACCGGTTCTACTCGAACGGCCTGTCACTCGCATACGTCGAAACCCTCGGCGCCGATGATCTCGACGCGTTCCTGAGCATCGTCGACCGGATGTTGGCTCGCCTCCTTGCCGCTCCGTTCATCACCGTCGCGGCCATCAACGGCCACAGCATCGCCGCGGGTGCGCTGCTCGCCCTTTCCCACGACTACCGCGTGATGCGGGCCGATCGGGGATTCTTCTCCCTTCCTTCGGTCGACGTCGGCATCCCGTTCACCCGGGGAATGACCTCCCTGATCGCCAGGAAAGTGCCAGCACCCTGGGCCGACGATCTGGCCGTCTCCGGCGACCGCCTCGGCGGGAGAGAAGCGTGCGATCTCCACGTCGTGCACCGGGCCGTACCCGACGAGGCCGTCGTCCCGCTGGCGATCGAACTGGCGGAACGCCACGCATCGAAAGACCCGGCGACCCTCGGGACGGTCAAGCGGCGTCTCTACCACGACGTTCTGGGAGCGATGCAGCCGTGATCCATCCCGTCGACCGTTTGGGTGCGACGATCCTCGCAGGCGGGCCGGAGCATCTGCGGTTCTTCACCGACGGATGGGGTGATCCCGCGGTCCTCGACGGCATCTCCGTTCCAACGGGGCCGCCGCTCCCGATCGAGATCGACTGGGTATCCGAGAACGTCGAGGATGGGATCATGATCGAGGTCGGGATCTTCGAGAGCCCGGTCCCGGACCTGCCGGCTCACTCCCGTTTCGGCGCGGTCACGCGCGTCTCCCCCTCCGCGGGCACGGATCGGATGGTGGTGCTGATGGCCGCCTGGAACGAGCACGATGCGCGGGCGCGGCTCGGCATCGCTCGTCGCCTGGCGAGGAGAGGAATCGGCAGCCTGATCCTCGAGAACCCGTACTACGGCATCCGCCGGCCACGGGATCGAGGCGGTCAGGCCATCCGCACCGTCGCGGACTTCTTCCTGATGGGGATGGGTGCCGTCGCGGAGGGACGAGCCCTGCTCGCGACGATCCGAGCTGCGGGTCTGACGCCCGGCGTCGCCGGCTACTCGATGGGAGGGAACGTGGCGGCCCTCATCAGCTCGACGATGCCGTTCCCCGTCGCGACGGCGCCGCTCGCGGCGTCGTACTCGCCGGCGCCGGTCTATCTCGACGGAGCCCTGCGGGGAGGGATCGCCTGGGACGCGCTCGGCGGCGAGACGCATGCCGAGCCGCGACTGCGCGGGATGCTCCTTCGAGCTTCGGTGCTGGATCGCCCCGCGCCCGACCACGCGGCGTGCGCCGTGCTCGTGGCCGCCCGATCCGACGGTTACGTCCCTCCGGAGGCGACCCGGGCGCTCCGGGACCACTGGCCCGGGTCCGAGCTCCGGTGGGTCTCCGGTGGCCACGCCACTCTGCTCTGGCTCCACAAGGGAGCGCTCGCACGAGCCGTCGAGGCCTCGTTCGAGCGACTCGTGCGGATCGACGATCGTCCCTAGGATCCGCCCTCACCCAGAGGACACATGGAACTGCCCTTCCTCTCATATGCAGCAGCGTCTCTGTTCATCTACGCGCTCGTGTCGAAACGCCTCTCCACGACGCCCATCTCAGCACCGATGGTCTTCGTCGCGTTCGGGATCCTGGGCCACGTCTCCGGCTTTCTCGAACCGGTCGACATCGATGAAGCCGGAGTCAAGGACCTGCTGGAGATCACGCTGGCCCTGCTTCTGTTCCTCGATGCATCGAAACTCCACCTGAGGTCGTGGGAAGCGGACATGGCCCTGCCGGCGAGGCTCCTCGTCGTCGGCATGCCGCTCACGATCCTGCTCGGCACGGGTGGGGCGGTGCTCGTGTTCCCCACACTCGGGATCGTCGGCGCGGCCATCGCAGCCACGATCCTCGCACCGACCGACGCCGCGCTCGGTCAGGCGGTGGTCTCGAACCCGAGCGTGCCGACGCGGATCCGCGAGGCTCTCGGCATCGAGTCCGGGCTCAACGACGGGATCGCCCTGCCGATCCTTCTCTTCCTCCTCTCGCTTCAGAGCGCCGAGAAGGGCCTGCCGCTGTGGCACCTGTTCTTCGAAGGGATCGGCATCGCCGTGGTCGTCGGAGTCGTCATCGGCGCCGGAGCGGCGATGGCGATCTTGTTCGTTACCCGTCGCTCGTGGGTCGCACCCGCATGGACCCAGATCGCGGTCGTGGCGGTGGCGTTCGGCACGTTCGTCATCACCGACGAGCTGGGGGGAAGCGGCTTCATCGCCGCCTATGTCGCCGGACACGTCTTCGGGCGTATCGGGCAGAAGACCGCCCCGTCGTCGGGAGCGTTGGGCGACGGGCTCGGGACGGTTCTCACGATGGTCTCTTTCCTCGTCTTCGGAGCGTTCATCATCGGGCCGAATCCGGAGTTCTTCTCCGTCCGCACCGTCGTCTACGCGATCCTCAGCCTCACGCTCGTGCGCATGATCCCGGTTGCGATCTCGATGATCGGCGCGCACCGGCGCTTCCCGACGATCTCCTACATGGGCTGGTTCGGTCCGCGCGGGCTGGCATCGATCATCTTCGCCGGGGTCCTCCTCGAGGAGTCCGGGATGGACGCGTCCGGCACGATCGTCGCCGTGGTGATGACCACCGTGATGCTCAGCGTGTTCCTCCACGGCAGCACGGCTCCGTGGGGAGCGGAACGTTACGCCGCCTGGTACGACGCTTCCGTCGACTCCAACGCCGTCGCCGACGACTGACCGCCGACGGCGACTTCAGGCGTCAGATCTTCTTGATCTGGAAACTGGCGATCATCTGCATGATCCCGTCCACGATGAAGAAGATCCCGGCAACCCATGCGAGAACGAGGATGGAGGCGCCCGGCCACAACAGGATCACCGCACCGGCAGCCACAGCCGCCAGGCCTCCGAAGATCACCCATCCCCTCGACGGCGTCTCGGCGTCGGTGATGGCACCGAAGAGATCGATGAGACCGCTGACGATCCAGAAGATCGCCGCGATGAGAGCGATGATCCCGATCGTCTCGGCCGGGTTCTTCATGACGACGATGCCCAGGACGATTCCGAGGATTCCGAGGATGACGAGGATCCAGCGGCCTTCGGCCTCTCCGCCGAATATGGCCATCACGAACCGGATGATGCCGAAGAACAACATCCAGAGCCCGATAAGGAACCCGACGACCGTGAGCGTCTTGCCCGGCCAGAACACGAGGGCGGCCCCCATGAAGACACTGATCAGACCTGAGACGAGGAAGAGCCACCAGTAGGCCTTCGCTTCGCTGTAGTTGAACATCGCTATCGATCTCCCGTGTCGCTGCGTGGATGAAATCATAGTCGCCCGACACGATGGCTCCCGCCATCTTCGCCGATACCGCGGGCTGGAGACGGCACATAGGACGCAGAGAACCCTGGGTTCGCTGCGGGGTCAGGCGACGATGGTTTCGCCGTCCTGTTGCTGGACGACGAACGCTACGACCAGCGTCTCGCGGCGGGGCCAGCCGTCGAGGTGGTCGAGCGCCGTTGCGTTCGCATGCAGATAGAACTCTCCTGCCGACATCACCGGCTGGGGACGGACCACGAGTTCGAGTCCCGGCCGGGCCTTCAACTCCCCGTCGACGAGGTCGAAGCCCTCCATCTCCACGACGGCGAGCCGGAGCTCGTCGCACCGGCGGACGAAACGCTCGGCGACGTCGCGCGGGAAGAACCCTTCACCGTCCTCCGAGCGGAACGCGGCGAGCGGGTCGAACTCCGACAGCAGCTCCACGGTCGCGGGATCCTCGTCGGACCAGTCGTCCTCCGGCTCTTCCCGCTTCGTCTGAGCACGGCCTCCGCCGAGCTGGATCAGGCCCTCGACCTCGTCGAACGCGAGCGGGTCGACGATCTTCTCGGCCATCTCGAGCACACGGAACAGGTCGCGAACGTCGAGATCGTGAACGTCGTCGTCACCGGCGGGGTAGATCTGCACGACCGTGGCCGAGCCGTCCCAGAACACCATTCCGACGAACTCGTTCTCCATCCAGATCTCGACGACCGGCTCGTCGAAGTCTTCTCTCTCGGTCTCAACGATTCGTAGGGGGAGCATGCGACTCCGTGGTAGCGGATGGGAAGGATACCTCCCCTCCGGTCACGCTTCGATCTCGACACCCCGCCAGAACGCGACACGGCCCTTGATCTCGGTGGCTCCGGGTTTGGGATCGGCGTAGAACCAGGCTGCGCCCGGGTTCTCCTCGCCACCGACCCGCACGTCGAAGTAGCCGGCCGTGCCCTTCCACGGGCAGCGGCTCTCGAGGTCGCTCGGGACGAAGTACTCGTCGTTCAGCGCCTCGCGGGGGAAGTAGTGGTTCCCCTCCACGACGATCGTGTCGTCGCTCTCTGCGAGGACGGTTCCATTCCATACGGCTTTCGGCATCGGTCTGCTCCAGGGTCGGTTCGCTCGATCAACGCCCCCGGGGAGGAACCTATTTCCGGATCGCGCTCACATGAGGCGGGGGATGATGCGATTCGGGATCGCCGACCGGTAGCTTCGATACCCGGCGATCTTCTCGACGAGACGGTCCTCTTCGAAGCCGAGCATCGCTCCGAAGAACGGGATGAACACGAGGCCGACGGCGACGGCGGCCGTGTTGAGCGCCGCCAACCCCAGTCCCACGAAGCCCAGGACGACGGCCAGGTACATGGGGTGGCGAACCAGGCGGTACGGTCCGGAGTCGACGAGCGTGGCTCCGTCGACCGGATCCGGGTAGATCGTGAAGTTCCTGCCGAGCAGGGCCAGCGCCCACCCTCCGATGACGGCCCCGACCGCCGCCATGCCGACTCCCACGATCCGGGCGAACCCGAGCCCGATTCCCTCGTCGATGCCCGGGGTGCCGAGGATGGCGAGAGCGTAGAGGCCCACGAGAACGACCTGGGTGACGACCCACCACCCGCCCCGCTCGGAGAAGGTCATAGAACGCACCCCGTCCTTGAAGTTGACAATAATACACTCAAGTTTTCTGGCATAAACACGCTAGACTTCGGGTTCAACATTCGGTAGTCTCAGAACAAACGACGGAACGGAATCACACATGGACTTCAACACCTTCACACAGAAAGCACAGCAAGCCGTGCTTTCGGCGAGAGACCTCGCAACGCAGCGTACCCACCCGTACGTGGAACCCGAGCACCTGCTCGCAGGCCTGCTCGCCCAGACCGACGGCATCGTCTATCCGGTGCTCGCGAAGCTGGGCGTCCACGCAACCGAGATCAGCGGTCCGCTCGAGCGAGCGCTCGATGCCGTCCCGACCGTTGTCGGCGGCAACGAGGTGTCGTTCTCCCCTGCAGCGCTCGGCATCCTCAACGGAGCGGACGAAGAGCGCCGCACATTGAAGGACGACTACGTCTCGGTCGAGCACCTCCTGCTCGCGCTCGCCGCGTCGACGGAGCCCGTCGGTGATCTGCTGCGGAGCGCCGGCGTCACGAAGGACGCCATCCTCGGGGCCCTCGCCGAGGTCCGGGGCAGCCAGCGGGTGACCTCGCAGAATCCGGAAGAGACGTTCGCCCCGCTCGAGAAGTTCGGCCGCGACCTGACGGAGCTCGCCCGCCAGGGCAAGCTGGACCCGGTCATCGGCCGGGACGACGAGATCCGGCGTACGATCCAGGTTCTCTCCCGCCGGACCAAGAACAACCCGGTCCTGATCGGAGAGCCCGGCGTCGGCAAGACGGCCATCGTCGAGGGCCTCGCCCAGCGCATCGTCGACGGCGACGTGCCCGAAGGGTTGAAGAACCGCAGGATCATCGCGCTCGACATGGGAACGCTCGTCGCGGGCGCCAAGTACCGGGGCGAGTTCGAAGAGCGCCTCCAGGCCGTTCTCGCCGAGATCAAGGCCGCGGAAGGCCGGATCATCACCTTCATCGACGAGATGCACACGATCGTCGGCGCCGGCGCGTCCGAGGGGTCGATGGATGCGTCGAACATGCTGAAGCCGATGCTCGCCCGGGGCGAGCTCCGGATGATCGGTGCGACCACGCTCGACGAGTATCGCAAGTACATCGAGAAGGACTCGGCTCTCGAACGGCGCTTCCAGCCCGTGCTGATCGATCCACCGTCGGTCGAGGACGCCATCGGGATCCTGCGCGGATTGAAGGAACGGTACGAGGTCCATCACGGTGTCAGGATCACCGACGCCGCCCTGGTAGCGGCTGCGGTCCTGTCTGACCGGTACATCACCGGCCGCCTTCTCCCGGACAAAGCGATCGACCTCATCGACGAGGCGGCGTCGCACCTGCGCATCGAGATCGACTCGATGCCGGAGGAGATCGACGAGCTGACCCGGAGACGGCGTCAGCTCGAGATCGAACGCCAGGCACTCATGAAAGAGACGGACGCCGCGTCGATGGACCGCCTCGCCGCGATCGAAGAGGAGCTGGCCAACCTTGGCGAGGACCTCGACGAGCTCACCGCACACTGGCAGCTCGAGAAGGACGCGATCGACGGGATCCGCTCGACGAAGCACGCCATCGAAGAGGTTCGTGCCGAAGCGGAACGGGCCGAACGGTCCGGCGATCTCGAGCAGGCCGCTCAGCTTCGCTACGGGACGCTCCCCGACCTCGAGCGCGACCTCGCCGAGCGGCAGGCTCGCCTCGAAGAGCTGCAGTCGGAGGTGAAGATGCTCAAGGAGGAGGTCGACGAAGAGGACGTCGCGGAGGTCGTCAGCCGGTGGACCGGGATCCCGGTCTCGAAGCTGATGGAAGGCGAAGTCCAGAAGTTGGTCCACCTCGAACAGCATCTCCACGAGCGGGTCGTCGGTCAGAACGACGCCGTCGAGGCGGTCGCCAACGCCATCCGCCGTTCGCGCGCCGGCCTCTCAGACCCGAACCGGCCCATCGGGTCGTTCCTCTTCCTCGGCCCGACCGGGGTGGGGAAGACGGAGCTCGCCCGTGCGCTCGCAGGGTTCCTGTTCGACGACGAGCGGGCGATGGTTCGCATCGACATGTCCGAGTACATGGAGAAGCACTCTGTCAGCCGCCTCATCGGTGCACCGCCCGGATACGTCGGATACGACGAGGGCGGACAGCTGACCGAAGCCGTCCGTCGACGCCCGTACTCGGTCATCCTCCTCGACGAGGTGGAGAAGGCCCACCCCGACGTCTTCAACGTCCTGCTGCAGCTGCTCGACGACGGTCGCCTGACCGACGGTCAGGGCCGCACGGTGGACTTCTCGAACACCGTGCTCATCATGACGTCGAACCTCGGCTCCGAGTTCATCGACCCCGAACTTCCGGAAGCCACGGTCGAGGCCAGGGTCATGGACGCCGTCCACGCTCACTTCCGGCCCGAGTTCCTCAACCGAATCGACGATGTGATCGTGTTCCACCGGCTCACGCGCGACGACCTGCGCCGCATCGCGGCGATCCAGTTCAGGGATCTGGAACGTCGTCTCGCCGACCGGCGCATCGAGATCGAGCTCACGGACGAGGCTGCGGATTGGCTGACCGAGCACGGGTACGACCCGGTGTACGGTGCGCGCCCGCTGAAGCGCCTCATCCAAACGGCGATCGGTGACCCGCTTGCGATGGCGATCCTCGACGGTACGTTCCGTGAGGGAGACCACGTCGAGATCGTCGTCGACGGAGATGGGCTCGCGTTCCGCAAACGCGAGCCCATCGAGTAGCGGCCCCGAGCACCGAGCGGCGGTCTCAGCCGACGGCCATCGTCCCGGTCGAGGAGACGGCGCTCACCGGCGATGCGCCGACGCGACCCGGAAGGTCGATCACGAAACAGGCCCCTCCCATCCGCTCCGACCGCCGGTAGACCGCCCGTCCCCCGTGGGCCTCCGCGATCGACCGGACCATCGCGAGCCCGATCCCCGATCCGGGGACGGCGGCGTTGTAGCGGTTGGGGCCCCGCTCGAAACGTTCCCAGATCGCCAGCTCGTACTTCTTCTGGATGCCGGGCCCGGAATCGTGGACCTCGATCACGAGGTGGCCGTCGCGCTCGTAACCGACGACGAGACACCGGTCGCCTCCGTACCTTCGGGCGTTCGCGAGCAGGTTCACCAGGACCTGCTGGATCCTGGCACCGTCGATCACCGCCATCAGATCCGGATCGACCTCGACGTCCACGCAGGTTCGATCGGCGATCGCGATGTTCTGGGCGTGGTCGATCACATCGGCGACACTCTGGTTGGCCACGTGGAGCGGTATCTGGCCCGGGTTGTCGTGAGCCATGAACAACAGGTCCTCGACGATGCGTTCGAGGTACTCCGCCTGTTCGACGACGACCTCGATCATCTCGACTCGCTCCTCGAGATGCAGCTTCGGGTCCTCCTGGAGAACCGCGAGGAACCCGACCATCGCGGTCAACGGCGTGCGCAACTCATGTGAGATCGACGACACGAGCTCGGTTCGCTGCCGCTCGACGATCATCCGATTCTCCCGGATGGCGATCCCCTGCCGTCCGATCACGAGCACGGCGACGATGAAGGTCGCGGCGATCAACAACTGATCGACCCGTCCCAGCTGCGCATCCCACAGACGGGTGACGAGCACGACGATCATGACGACCGCCGCCCCGTACGGGGCGATCAGCGCCCACAGGGATGGACGGCGATTGGCGTACTCGCGAACGGGGGGCACCCGATCCACGATGGCGGACGTCGCAACGTAGCATCCGATGGCGAACATGTAGAGCAACTGCGGCGGTTGCGCCTCGGCGAACGACCTCCCGGCGCCCGTCACGAAGAACTGCACGTCTGCGATCGCCTGGGCGAGGATCCCGGTGGCGAGAAGGATGATCCGCAGATCGAACCTGCGGCTCGACTGGCGAACGGTGACGATCATGAACACGACGAGAGCGGCGAGGTCCACCATCGGGTAAGCGGACCCGATCAATCTCTGCCACGCCGGGACACCATCGAAGTTCGCTCCGGCGGTCTCGAGTATCAGCGCCCACAGCAGCGCACCGATGGCCACGGCTCCGATGAGCCCATCCATCCCCGTCCGGAGCCTCAGCAGGCGCGTGCCCGACGTGTGCGGGAGGGATGCGAAGCCGATGAGGACCCCGAGGTACCCGAGGATGAAGACGACGTCGGCTGCACCGAACGCCGGGGCTCCACCGCTGACGACGTCGATCACACCCAGCGCAACCATCCCGAAGGATCCGACCGTGAACCCCCATCCCACGAGCGTCCATGCCTGACGTTCCCGTCCGGTGAGCAGCCGGGATCGACGGATGAACGTGACCCCCGCCACGATCGCACCGACGAAGATCGCCACGTACGACAGGGGCTCCCCGATCGACTTCGGGGCGAACAGCCAGGCGACGCCTGAGACGACGAGAAGCGCGATGGCAGCCAACGGCCATCGAGGGAGTTCGGAGAATCCCTTGACCATCGACTCGAACCATCGGGAGCGACCGAGTGAGCGCATGCCCTCTCTCTATCGGTCGAATGTCGTTCCCGGTGTAGCGCTACTCCTGGAGCTCCGCCCCTGTGGGACGCCCGATTTGATCTGCGTCGGCGTCCTCCGATCGGAGATCGATCGAGATGTCGATGTCGTCGGCGAGGTCGGGCACGTGCCGCCCCAAAGCGTCGAGCAAGCCCTCGAGGTGCTCGTCCGAATGATGCAACGTCTGCGTGAACCGGACTCCGGCGTACCCGATGGGGACCATCGGGAACGTCGACGGGTTCAGGTAGTAGCCCTCGGCTCTCAGCTTGTAGAGGAGCTGGACGACCCGATCCACGCCCCCGATCCGGACGAACCAGATCGGCGACGTCGCCAGCGACAGCACGGGCAGTTGCAGATCGACGAGGCGTGTTCGCACGAGGTCGATCTGACGCAGCAGCTCGGCTCGACGCTCGGCATGCTCATCGGAGAGATGGATGTCTGCGGATGCCACGGCTGCTCCGAGCCCGGCGGGCTGCATCGGCCCGGAGAACGTCACCGGTCCCCCGCAGGCTTGCACTCGCCACGCGAGGTCTGCGTCCCCGAAAGCCACAACCGCACCGAGAGCGCCGAACGACTTCGACAGCCCCCCGGCGACGATCATCCGCTCATGCCACGGGACCTGGTCCAGTACCGAGCCCCTCCCGTGCAGGCCTTGCCATCCCAGTCCGTGCGCGTCGTCGAAGTAGACGTGGAGCTGCGGGAACTCGTCGAAGAGGCCGACGATCTCGCGAACGGGGGCGAGGTCGCCCAGCATCGAGTAGATGCCGTCCGCGAGGTACCAGAGCCGCCCCTCCGATCCGGCGAGCTCGGTCAACCGCCGCCGGAGGGCGTCGACGTCGTTGTGGGGAACCGTTTCGACCGACGCGCCGCTGCCGCCGAGCGCCATCGCGGCGAGTTGCACCGACGAGTGCGCGTGGGCATCGATGAGGACGTGGTCTTCGGGCGCCACGGCCACCGGGAGAACGGCGAGGTGTGAGAGCGTCGTGGTCTGTGCGATGACCACCGGTGCTTCGAAGATCCGGCGGAGCTTTTCCTCGAGATCGACGTACAGGGGGAGCGACGTGTAGGCGGTCGAGGACGAGTACGCGGTGCCGTACCGTTCGATCGCGTCGATCGCCGCCGCCTTCAGCCGGGGATCCCGGCCGAGAGCCAGATACGCGGCCGAGCCGAAGTTGATCAGCTTCTGACCGTCGATCGTGATGTACGGGTCTTCGAGCTCGACGTCCTCGATCCGATTCCGGAGCAAGCCGGCGTTGACGCCGACGTCGAAACGTCGCGCCGTCATCTCGAGGATCCGGTCGTGTCTTGACCGCATCGTTCCTACCTGTGTTCGGTTGCCGTTACAACCGCCCTATGCCCTGTGGATAAGTTAGCGTCCTCGTCGCCCAGAACCGCGGATCCCCCCCCATTGCGACGCCTTGCGGCCATCTCGGCGTAGCATCAGCGTCCGATGATTCCTCTCAGGCCGATCTCGATGTTCGTCGCTGCGGCGATCCTTGCCGCCGGGTGTCAGAGCGCTGCGGGCGACACCGGCCCGACGACGACCAACACCTACGCCCCCCTCTCGACGACGACCACCTCCACCACCTCTCCGACGACCACGACGACCACGACCACGGAAGCGCCTTCGACGACGACCACAACGACGATCCCCACTTCCGAATGCGACGTCCGGGCCATCGGCACCGACGACGACTTCTACCGTCGATCGTGTGAGCAGAGCGGGATCGCCATCGTCGCCGGAGACGCCGTCGACGACGGCGCCCTCGAAGCAGCCGCAGAACGCATGGCCGGGCTCCTGGCGAACCGACCGGAACTGGCCGACGCGATCGCCGAGTCGATCGACTACGTGGCGATCATCGGCGCCGGCCAGCGGATCACCGATCTCCCCGACTTCGAGGACCTCTACTTCGTCCTCCCCGGAACCGACTGGCACCGTCTCGGCCGATCGTTCCCCGGGAGCGAGGAGATCCCGGTCGCGGCGGGGGCGGAGGAGAACCTCCTGTGCCTCGAGAAGGACCACTACCGGGGCGAGGACATGTTCGTCCGGGACTTCGGCTGGACGATCCGCCGGTTCGGGCTCGCTCGTATCGACCCGGTCCTCGACCGGGCGATCGAGGACGCCTACTCGCGAGCGATCGCGGCCGATCTCTGGCGCCACACGATCGCCGAGGTGAACTCGGATCAGTACTGGGCCGAGGGAGTTCAGTCGTTCTTCGACGTCAACAACGAGGCCACCGACGACAAGGACGAGGTCCACAACTTCGTCGACACCCGCGCCGAGCTCCGCTCCTACGACCCGTTCCTCTATCAGCTCCTGGTCGACGTCTTCGGAGAGACGGAGTGGCGCCCGGAGTGCCCCGCCTCCTAGCGAAAGCCTCCCGCCACACACCATTCTCCCCCACCGACGCAGGAGGTGGCGGAGATGCCCGAAGGGCAGAGGGGGCGCCCCGCGAGGACGCAGAGAGCATCCGACAGGAGCGATTCCCCTTGACGACCGGCGGATTCCATGATATATGTTGTAGCAAGGTATTCCATGAAGCACTATATCTAGCATCGCAAGAGTTGGAGGGAGCGAACGGTGGATCACAATTCCCAGCTCCTCAAAGGAGTTCTCGACATGTGTCTCCTTTCGCTGATCGCCGAGGAACCGAGTTATGGATACGAGATGGCGGCGAAACTGAAGGACCGAGGCCTGCACCTCGTGAGCGACGGGAGCATCTACCCAACGCTCTCACGATTGCAGAAGGCCGGCCTGGTCGAGGGGTACTTCGTGGAGACGGACGGAAGCGGCCCCCCGCGCAAGTACTACCGGATCGTCGGCGAAGGCAGAGATCGCCTCGCCGAATGGTCGGAGGAGTGGAAAATGCTCCAGGCAGGTGTTTCGACGATACTGAACGGAGGTGAGCATGACTGAACGCACCGTCGATCAAACCGTCGCAGAGTGCGCGCGCTACTGGCGTGACACCGGAGTGCCGGCTACGCAGGTCTCCGAGATGCGCGACGAACTGGCCGACCACCTCACCGAAGCCGTACGCGCCGGCCAGACCGTCGACGCCGTCGTCGGCTCCGACCTCGCCGAGTTCGCCGAAGAATGGGCCTCCGCCTACCGGAACCCGCACCGGGTACACACGGAGCAGCAGACGAACGACCGATCAGACACCTTGTGGCTCTGGCTCACCATCGGATTGCTCGGCATCGCATTCGCGATCGTCGCGATCCTCGCACCGAAAGGAACAGATGTGGACGCTGAACAATGGAGATGGATATGGGTCGCCGCGGCCGTGATCCTCGCGATCGGGGAACTCCTCACGGTCGGCTTCTTCCTGTTGCCTTTCGCCGTCGGAGCGGCGGCCGCTGCGATCCTCGCGTTCATGGGCGTGGCCGTGCCGATTCAGCTCGTTACCTTCGTCGTGATCTCGATCATCTTCCTGATCGTGCTTCAGCGCTTCGCTCGGAGTGACGAGAAGGATTACGCAGAAGTCGAGGCGGGAGCGAATCGCTATGTGGGCAGAACCGCGATCGTTCTGCAACCGATCCACAAGTTCGATACGAGCGGCATGGTGAAAGTCGGTACGGAGGAGTGGCGGGCCACGGTCGACTCCGAGATCGACATCCCCGCCGGGGCACAGGTGATGGTCACGGCCGTGCGCGGCACGCGCCTCGTCGTCGAGCCGGTTCCGCCGACCGTAGAGACATGATCGATCGAGTCAGAATGGAATCCGAGAGAAAGGGAGAACAGCAATGACTGCAGCAGTCGTCGTCCTGGCCTTCATCCTGCTCCTGGTGGTCTACGTGGCGCTCGCCATCAAGATCGTCCAGCAGCACCAGAAAGGCCTGATAGAGCGGTTCGGTAGATACCGCAAGAGCGTGGGACCGGGTTTCCACATGATCGTCCCGTTCATCGAACGGATGCAGAAGGTCGACATGCGTGAGCAGGTCGTCGACGTTCCTCCGCAGGAGGTCATCACGAAAGACAACGTCGTCGTCACCGTCGACGCCGTCGTCTACTACCAGGCAACGGACCCGGTGAAGCTGAAGTACAACGTGTCGAACTTCATTCTCGCCGCCACGAAGCTCGCCCAGACGAACCTGCGTAACGTCATCGGCGACATGGATCTCGACGACGCGTTGACGTCTCGTGAGACGATCAACACCGAACTCCGCGAGATCCTCGATGAAGCGACCGACGTGTGGGGAACCCGGGTCGTTCGCGTCGAGATCCAACGCATCGATCCGCCGGTCGACGTCACCCAGGCGATGCACCGCCAGATGAAAGCGGAGCGCGAGCGCCGTGCCATCGTCACCGAGGCCGAGGGCGAGAAGCGGTCTCAGATCCTTCGTGCCGAGGGCGTCAAGCAGTCGCGGATCCTTGAAGCCGAGGGTCAAGCGCAGGCGGTGAGGGAAGTCGCCGACGCGGAGAAGTTCCGGATCTTGACGGTCGCCGAGGGCGAAGGACAGGCCGTGGAGCGAGTGTTCGGAGCGATCCACAACGGAGACCCGACACCCGATCTGATCGCCATCAAGTACCTCGAGGCGCTCCAGGGCATCGCAGACGGGAAAGCGACGAAGCTCTTCCTCCCGTTGGAGACGAGCGGAATCCTCGGATCGCTCGGAGCGATCAGCGAGGTCTTCGCCGCCAAGAACGACGGCGTGGCCGACTAGCCCGGCCTTCGACCGACTCACACGCGATCCCCCGGCCTTCGCGCCGGGGGATCGTCATCTATGCTGTCGCCGACCGTCACAGCCGATGTCCAGAAGGGGGCGCAACATGGTCCAGGAGTTCCGCGATTTCATCGCGAAAGGCAACATGATCGACATCGCCGTCGGCTTCATCATGGGTGCCGCGTTCACCGCCCTGGTGGGGGCGCTCGTCGAGAACGTGCTCATGCCGATCGTCGCCATCCCGTTCGGCGAGCCGAACTTCGATTCGATCATCTGGACGATCAACGGCTCCCAGATCCTCATCGGGTCGTTCATCACGGCACTCGTCATGTTCCTCCTCGTCGCCATCGCCGTGTTCTTCTTCATCGTCAAGCCGTACAACGCGTACCGGGCGAGGACCGAAGCAGCCGAGGAGGCTCCGGCCGGCCCGACCGAGATCGATCTCCTGACCGAGATCCGCGACGGGCTCGCGGCGCGAAACGGTTGACGGTCCCGGCGTCGCCGCCGGCCACAGGTCATACATCGGATGATCGCTCGACGGCTATCGTGGCCCGACATCGCCGTCACCAAGGAGTCCCACCCGATGTTCGGTTACGCAGGCAAGATCCTCCACGTTGATCTCACCACCGGATCCCTCGATGTCGAGGAGCCACCCGAAGAGCTCTACCGGACCTACCTGGGCGGCAGCGCCCTCGCCCTCTACTACCTGCTGAAGAACACGCCGGCCGGTGCGGATCCGTACGGACCGGAGAACACCATGGCGTTCATGCTCTCCGGCATCACCGGAGCTCCGATCGCAGGACAGAGCCGCTGCACCGTCGTCGCGAAGTCACCGCTCACGGGCGGCGTCGGCGACAGCCAGGCCGGCGGGTTCTGGCCCGCCGAGCTGAAGTTCGCCGGATTCGACGGCATCGTCGTGCGCGGCACGTCCCCGAAGCCCGTCTATCTCTGGATCAACAAGGGAGAGGCCGAGCTTCGCGACGCCGCCCATCTCTGGGGAAAGACCACCACCGAAGTCGACAGGATCCTCGAGACGGAGCTCGACGACAAACGGATCGAGGTCATCCAGGTGGGGCCGGCCGGTGAGAAGCAGGTCCGTTTCGCAGCCATCATGTCGATGGCGAACAGGGCACACGGACGCACCGGTATGGGCGCGGTGATGGGGAGCAAGAAGCTCAAGGCGATCGCCGTGCGGGGTGGGAAGAAGAAACTCCCGATGGCCGATCCGGAGGCGCTGCGAGCCATCGTTCAGAAAGCGGTTCCGCTCGTCCGCGGCGACGAGGACGTGTGGGGCCTCGCCAAGTACGGGACGATGGACATCACGGAGAGCCAGAGCGCGGGAGGGGGCCTGCCGACACGTAACTACCGCAGCGGTTCGTTCGGTTTCGACGATGCGAAGGCGATCGGGGCCGAGCGCTACTTCGATGAACTGCTCCGCGGCGCGGAGACCGGTGATCAGCTGAAGCAGGGTCGCGACACCTGTTACTCGTGCGCCGTTCGCTGCAAGCGGGTCGTCGAAGCCGAGTGGCACGACAAGGCGATCAAGCACGAGTCGGGCGGACCCGAGTACGAGACGGTCGCCATGTTCGGCTCCGACTGCGGCATCAACGACCCGTACGCCATCGCCTACGCCAGCCAGATGTGCAACGAGCACGGGGCGGACACGATCACGGCGGGGGCCACCATGGCGTTCGCCATCGATTGCTTCGAACACGGCATCATCACCACCGAGGACACGGGCGGCATCGAACTGAAGTGGGGCGACGCAGACGCCATGATGGCGATGCTCGAAATGACGCTGAGGCGAGAGGGATTCGGCAACGTCCTCGCAGACGGGTCCGCCGCCGCCGCCCGGCACATCGGCAACGGCGCGGAAGACTTCGTCGTCGCTTCGAAGGATCAGGAGTTCCCGGCGCACATGCCGCAGGTGAAGCCGACCCTGAGCGTGATCTATGCGGTGAATCCCTTCGGCGCCGACCACCAGTCCAGCGAGCACGACCCGATGTACACACCCGGAACGATCGACTCCTGGCCCGAGAAGTACGGGAAGCGGATGGCCGACATCGGCCTCACCGATCCGCAACCGAAGGACTCCCTCAACGAGGAGAAGGTCCGCTACGCGCTCACGACCCAGTACGCATACTCGGCGATGGACACCGCCGACGTCTGCCAGTTCGTGTACGGGCCCGCATGGCAGCTGCTGGGCGTGGACGACCTCGCCGGGGTGGTCACCGCCGTCACCGGGATGGAGACGACGGTCGACGATCTCCTCACCTACGGCAGGCGTCGCTTGAACCTGCTGCGAGCGTTCAACGCTCGCGAGGGGATCACGCGTGAACGGGACACCCTTCCGAAGCGCATCTACGACGATCCGCTCGAAGACGGGCCGAACGCCGGAGCGACGGTGGATCGTGCGACCGTGGCCGCCGCGCTCGACACGTACTACCGCCTCGCCGGATGGGACCCGGAGACCGGGAACCCTCCGAGAGAGACGCTCGAGGAGCTCGATCTCGCATGGGTCGCCGACGAACTGGGGATCTGAGCGCGCGGGAACTCCCCGGCGGTACCATCGTTGACCGTGCCGAACACTGAAGACATCCGCATGCGGGGGTTCCGCGAGCGATCCACCGTCGAAGAGGCGCTCGCTGCGGCGCTCGACGGCGTGAAAGCTCTCCCGGCCGAACGTGTTCCGGTCACCGGATCCACGGGACGGGTTCTGGCGGGCAACGTCGTCAGCGGGATCGACGTTCCGGCGTTCCGGCGTGCGATGATGGACGGCTACGCGGTACGCGCCGAGGACACGTACGGGGCGTCCGCGTACAACCCGATCCCGCTGCGTGTCGTCGGATCGTCGATGCCGGGACACCCGAGCGACGCACCGGTCGTGCCCGGGGCCTGCGTCCGCATCATGACCGGTGCTCCCATCCCCGAGGGCGCCGACGCCGTGCTGAAGGTGGAGGACACGAGACGCTCCGGGAACCTGGTCGAAGCCACGGCGCCGGTGCCGGTCGGGCGCAATGCGGCCCGCATCGGCGAGGACGTACGCGTCGGAGACCCCGTTCTCGCGTCGGGAACGGTGCTCCTTCCGCAGGACGTCGGGATCCTTGTCGCCATAGCGGCCGATCCCGTCGACGTCGTTCGCCGACCCGTAGTTCGCGTGATCGTGTCCGGGGACGAGCTCGTTCCCCCGGGCGAGGCTCCGGCCGGTCATCGGATCGTCGACTCGAACTCCCCCATGCTCGCCGCTCTCGTCGAACGCGACGGCGGCATCCCCGAGGTCGTCCGTCTCCCCGACGAGCGATCGGCGATGGAGGAGGCGTTGGTCGAGGAAGGGGCCGACGTCATCGTCACATCCGGAGCGGCGTCGGTCGGGTCGGAGGACCGCGTGCCGGTCCTCGTCGGAGAACTCGGAGATCTGGCGGTTCACGGCATCACGATGCGCCCTTCCGCGCCGACCGGCGTCGGGACGGTCCGGGGGGTCCGCACGATCATCCTCCCCGGCAACCCGGTGGCCTGCCTGGCCGCCTACGACTTCTTCGCAGGACCCGTCATCCGGACCCTCGGCGGCCGACCGTCGGGATGGCCCTATCTCACCGTCACCCGGACGCTGTCGCGCCGTCTCTCGTCCCAGGTCGGGAGAACGGACTACGCGCGGATCGTCGTCGAGGGGGACACGGCCCGACCGATCGCCATCTCGGGTTCGTCGATCCTCTCCTCGGTGACCGGCGCCTCCGGTTTCGTCGTCGTCCCGGCCGAATCCGAAGGCTACGCCGAGGGGACGGAGGTCACCATCCACTGCTATCGCGGAACGTGCGTCTCGTGAAACAGCGACAGTTCCTCACCGTGATCGACGAGAGCGCCGCACACGAGGCCTTCCGCGCCGCGTGTGCTCATCTCACCCCGCAGACCGAACCGGTTCCGCTCTCCGACGCGCTGGGACGAGTGCTCGGCAACGACGTCGTCGCCGCCGTCGACGTCCCCGGCTTCGATCGCAGCAACGTCGACGGTTACGCCGTGCGGGCGTCCGACACCTACGGGGCGGAGGAACTCGAACCGGTCACGCTCGGCATCGCACGTGTGACGCTCGCGGCCGGCATCGCTCCGCCCGACGGCTTCGAGGTTCCACCCGGCTCGGCCGTCCAGATCGCCACCGGCGGCGTCGTCCCCAGGGGAACCGATGCCGTCGTCATGGTCGAGCACACCGAACCGGTCGACGGGGGAGTCGCCGTCGGCCAATCCGTGGCACCGGGCGCCAACGTCACCTTCGCCGGCTCCGACATCGGCCGGGGAGACACCGTCCTCCGACGCGGAACCGTGCTCACCTCCCGGGACACGGCGGTGATCGCCGCGGTCGGGATCGCGACCGTCGACGTCGTCGTTCGCCCCCGCGTCGCCGTCATGTCCACCGGCGACGAGATCGTGCAACCCGGCGGCACGCTCGAGATCGGCCAGGTGTACGACTCGAATCAGCCGATGCTGCTCGACGCGGTCGCCGAACTCGGGTGCGATCCCATCCCCGCAGGTGTCGCTCCCGATCGTCTCGACGTCGTGGAGGAGATGCTCGAATCGCTCCTCGTCGGGCCCGACGCAGCCGATGTCGTCCTCCTCTCCGGGGGAACCTCGAAAGGTGAGGGAGACGTCAACTCGGCAGCGGTGCAGCGACTGGCCCGCCGGCTGCCCGACTCGCCGGGCATCGTCGTCCACGGCGTGGCTCTCAAGCCCGGCAAGCCGATCCTTCTCTCCGTCATCGCGGGCAAACCGGTCGTCGTGCTCCCCGGCTTCCCCACCTCGGCGGTGTTCACGTTCCACGAGTTCGTCGCTCCACTGCTCCGTCGCCTCTCCGGGATTCCGGACGAGTCGGCGGGGACCGTCGAGGCGTTCGCCCCGCTCAGGATCACGTCGGTGTCGGGTCGCACCGAGTACTCGCTCGTCGATCTCGTCGCTTCCGGGAACGGGTACGCCGCCTATCCGCTCGGGGCCGGGTCCGGGAGCGTCACCGCGTTCGGCCGGGCGGACGGGTTCGTACGGATCCCCGCCGTCACCGAGTACGTCGAGATGGGTGCCCCGATGACGGTCCGGCTCCTCCACGACCGGGTCCGTATGCCCGATCTCGTCGTCATCGGGAGCCACTGCGTCGGACTCGACTACCTCCTCGGCTTGCTGGCGGAGGAGGGATATCGCATCAAGGCGATCCCCGTCGGGTCCACAGCAGGCCTCGCCGCTCTCGGCCGGGGTGAAGGCGACATCGCGGGCACCCATCTACTCGATGCCGAGACCGGGCGATACAACGAGGCGTTCCTCCCGGACGGTGTCCGGCTCGTACCCGGCTACGACCGTCGCCAGGGCATCGTGTACCGGTCCGACGGCTCGCTCGCGTCGACGACCGATTCCGATCTCACGGCGGAGATACGCAGCGATCGCCACCGGATGGTGAATCGGAACCCCGGAAGCGGGACCCGCATCCTCATCGATCAACTCCTCGAAGGGAGTCGGCCGCCCGGGTATCTCCATCAGGTGAAGACCCACAACGGCGTGGCGGCCGCCGTGGAGCAGGGTCGCGCCGACTGGGGGATGACGCTCGAAACCGTGGCGGCGGCCGCAGGTCTCGGCTTCCGGTTCGTCGCGAACGAGCGATACGACTTCGCCGTGCGTGCCGACCGGTGGGACGCACCGGCCGTCGTCGCGCTTCGGCGCCTCCTCGAGGATCCGTCTGTGAGGGGCGAACTGGCGCGCCGGGGCTTCAGCTAGGCGATGCCGCCTCGTCCGGATCGGTGGAGCCCTGCTCGTCGGTATCCGTGCCGCCGTCGGCCGCTGCTTCCGCGACGGTGACCGTCTCGGCGCCCGGTGCGATGAACACCGGGGGGCCGACGAGCGTTCGCGCTTCGCCCCGGCGCTGCATGTAGATCAGCATCCCGATCCCGAACAGGACGGCACCGGCCGAGATCCATCCGTTGCGGCTCAGGCCCAGGAGACGGAACGTCGTGTCGGTTCGGAGGAGCTCCATGAGGAACCGCCCGGTTCCGTAGATGATCAGGTACAGGGCGATCGAGGCACCCTTCGCGAGCTTCCCCTTGCGTTCGAGCAGGAGGATGATCCCGGCGGTGAGGAACACGTTCCACAACGCCTCGTAGAGGAACGTCGGATGGAAGGTCGTGTACCCGGGATATCCGGCCGCCGCAGCGATGTCCGGATCGATCTCCACCGCCCACGGGAGATTCGAAGGTGTCCCGAAGAGCTCTTGATTGAAGTAGTTGCCGATCCGTCCGAGGGCCTGGGCGAGAGGGACTCCCACCGCAACGGCGTCGCCGAACGCGAAGACGTCGCCCCGCCACTTGCGCAACAGAACGATGGCGGTGATGGCGCCGACGGTGAGCCCGCCGTAGAGGGCCAGTCCGCCCTCCCAGATGAAGAACACCGCCCACGGGCGATCGAGGAAGTCGCCGGTGTGGGTGATCACGTACCCGGTGCGCGCTCCGAGGAACCCGATGAGCACGGTCCAGATCGCGACCCGCTCGAGGAGCTCCCCGTCGCCGCCGAAGCGTTCGTACCGCCGCTTGGCGACGAGCACGGCAACGATGACGCCGAGGGCGATCATGATCCCGTAGAAGTAGATGGTCAGCGGCCCGATCTCGATGACGTTCCTGGCCGGTGACGGGATCGAGGCGAGTAGTGGCGTCATTCGTATCGTTCCTTGAACTCTTTGAAGGCGTCCCACGCGACCGGTGCGTACACCGACGCAGGACCGCCCCCCATCTGGATCGTCACGCCGATCATCTCGACGAACTCGGCTTCCGTGGCGCCCTTGCGAACCGCACCGCGCACGTGGCTCGAGATGCACGGGGTGCACCCTTGTACGATGGCGATCGCCACGGCCATCATCTCTTTCGTCGCGGCCGGGAGCGCATCGTCGCGGTACACGGCCCGATAGGTCGTCGTGAACCCGTCGTAGACCTCCGGGATCCGTTCGCGAAGCTCGGCCGTCGGCTGGGTGATCTTCTTCAACTCATCCTGGTGCTGGCCCACGGAACCTCCTGCAGGTGAGCATGGTACGAGAACCAACCTCATACGGAGGACCTCATTCCCGTGCGGTGTAGCCTGCTCCGAAGCGAGACCCTGGAGGATCCGTCGTGAGTAGCAAGGACACGGCCGAAGCAGCGTTCAACGACGTGGAGCATGAACTGCGAGATCTCTCCCGGTGGATGTACGACCATCCCGAGATCGCCTACGAGGAGTTCGAGACGTCGGCCAAGCTCGCCGAGTTCCTCACCGACAAGGGGTTCGCCGTCGAGTACCCGGCCTACGGGATGGACACGGCGTTCGCGGCCCGGATCGGCTCGGCGGGTCCCGAGGTCGTGATCTGCTGTGAGATCGACGCTCTCCCCGAGGTCGGTCACGCCTGCGGCCACAACATCATCGCCACATCGGCGATCGGCGCCGGGATCGCGCTCAAACCCCTCGTCGAGGATCTCGGCATCCGCGTCACCGTGCTCGGAACGCCCGCCGAGGAGGCCTACGGGGGCAAGGTCGATCTCATCAACGCGGGCGCTTTCGCCGACGCCGCCGCAGCGATGATGGTCCACCCGGCCAACGACGACGTCGTCGACAAGAACTTCCTCGCGGTCGCCCAGATCGACGTCGAGTTCCACGGCAAGGCGTCGCACGCGGCGTTCAAGCCCCAGGTCGGCATCAACGCCCTCGACGCCGCGGTGCAGGCCTACGTGAACGTGTCGACCCTGCGCCAGGCGATGTATCCGACGGACAAGGTGCACGGCGTCATCACCTACGGCGGTGGTGCGCCGAACGTGATCCCCGCCTTCACATCGATGTCCTGGTACGTCCGGGCGTTGACGAAGGAACGTCTCGATGAACTGTACGCCAAGGTCGGCGCGGCGTTCGAGGGTGCTGCGATCGCGACCGGCTGCACGTACGAGGTGAAGCCGATCGGCAACACCTATACGGACATGTTGATCGACCCGGTCATGGCCGATCTCTACGCCGAGAACTCGGCGGCGCTCGGCCGACCGATGCATCGGGGCAGCGAGTACGACATCTCGGCGACCGGCTCGACCGACATGTCGAACGTCTCATACGAGGTGCCGACGATCCATCCGATGCTCGACATCAAGGCGGCGCCGGCGGTGAACCACCAGAAGGAGTTCGCGGCGCACACGTTGACACCGACCGGCGAGGCGGCGATCCGGGACGGGGCGCTGGCCATGGCGATGACGATCATCGACCTGGCCGAAGGTGACCGCTGGGACGACCTCGGCACCGCCCTCCCCTAACGCAGCGAACCCAGGGTTCTCTGCGCCCTATTTGCCGTCTCCAGCCCGCGGAATGGAGGGATATGACAACCAGGATTCCGCCAGAGGAGACTGAGTGGTATCGGATCGACTCCGAGGCTGCGCTCGACGCGCTCGGTTCTTCCCTCGACGGCCTCTCGTCGGTCGAAGCTGCCGAACGTCTCGAACGCCACGGTCCGAACGAGCTCGTTGATCGCGGCGGACGGTCGTCCTTGCAGATCTTCCTGTCGCAGTTCAAGGATCTCTTCACCGGGATCCTGATCATCGCCGCCCTCATCTCGGCGTTCCTCGGCGACTGGATCGAGGCGGTCGCGATCCTGGCGATCATCGTCCTGAACGCGGTGATGGGATTCACACAGGAGAAGAAGGCCGAACAGGCGATGGCCGCCTTGAAGCGCATGGCGATGCCGGAGGTGACGCTCATCCGGTCGGGTGAGCCCGTGACGGTCCTCGCCGCCGACATCGTCCCGGGCGACGTGCTCGTTCTCGAGACGGGGAACATCATTCCCGCCGACGGCCGTCTCGTCACGGCCGTCAACCTCGAGGTCGAAGAGGCGCCGCTCACCGGAGAGTCCGTTCCCGTGGCCAAGGACGCCGGACGGGTCTACCACCGCGAGCGGGCCGTCGCCGATCGCCGCAACGTCGTCTATCGAGGCACGACCGTCACACGCGGGCGGGGCACGGTCATCGTGACGGCCACCGGCATGGAGACGGAACTGGGGCGCATCGCCGACATGCTCCAGTCCGTCGAGGATGAGAAGACACCGCTCCAACGTCGTCTCGATCATCTGGCGAAGATCCTCGCGATCGCCGCGCTGGGAATCGTGGTGCTGCTGTTCGTGATCGGGATCGCCAGAGGAGAGAGCGTCGAGGTGATGCTCCTCACATCGGTCAGCCTCGCCGTCGCGGCGATCCCGGAGGCGATGCCCGCCGTCGTTACGATCGCCCTCTCCCTCGGTGCCCAGCGCATGTTGAAGAAGAAGGCGCTGATCCGCAGGCTCCCAGCCGTCGAAACCCTCGGTTCGGTCTCGGTCATCTGCACCGACAAGACGGGCACGCTGACACAGAACAAGATGACCGTGACGGTCCTCGACCTCGCGGAGCACGGCGTCTCGTTGACGGGGGCCACGAGCGGACCGTTCTCGATCAGCTCCGAGGGAGCGGACGAGATCGCTCCCGGCCTCGAGGCTGCGCTCGCTGCCGGCGCGCTCTGCAACGATGCGACCCTCACCGTGACCGAGAACGGCAACCGTTCGGTCGGCGACCCGACCGAGGCCGCCCTCGTCCTCGCCGCGGCGGAGTTCGGCGTTGCCAAGCCCGCGCTCGAGCAGCTGTTCCCGCGGGTCGACGAGGTGCCGTTCGACTCGACGCGGAAGCGCATGACGACGATCCACAGCGTGCCGGACGACCTCCCGGGCTGGGTGGACGGCGTCGCGACCGTCTTCCCCGACGGAACGAAGGCCGCTTCGTTCACGAAGGGAGCCGTCGAGCGAGTTCTCGAGCGTTGCACGTCGGTACTCACCGCCGGGGAGATCGAAACCATGGACGATGCCTGGAGCAAGCGGGTTCTCGATCGTGCAGAGGCGCTCGCGGCAACGGGGACCCGGGTTCTCGCGGTGGCCGCACGCGGCTGGGACGCGCCGCCTTCGACGGACGTTGCAGAACGGGGCCTCGTGTTCATCGGCCTCTTCGGACTGATGGATCCGCCGCGTGCCGAGGTTCCGGGTGCCGTCGCGACGGCGAAGGACGCCGGGATCAGCACCGTCATGATCACCGGGGACCATCCGCTGACCGCCCGTCACATCGCTACCGAGGTCGGCATCGACGGTGGTGATGAGTTCCTGATCGGAGCCGATCTCGACGAGATGGACGACGACGAACTCGCTGTGGCCGTCGAGAGTACGAGGGTCTTCGCGAGGGTCTCCCCCGAGCACAAGCTGCGACTCATCTCGGCTTTCCGGAAGGATGGGGACCCGACCGCGATGACCGGGGACGGCGTGAACGACGCTCCCGCGCTCAAGCAGGCCGATATCGGCGTCGCCATGGGGATCACCGGAACGGATGTGTCGAAGGAAGCCGCCGACATGGTGCTCCTCGACGACAACTTCGCGACGATCGTCGCGGCGGTCTCCGAAGGCCGGGTGATCTACGACAACATCCGCAAGTTCATCAAGTACCTCCTCACCTGCAACGCGTCGGAGATCGCGGTGATGATCATCGGGCCGCTCCTGGGCCTGCCCATTCCGCTGCTCCCGCTGCAGATCCTCTGGATGAACCTCGTCACCGACGGTCTTCCTGCGCTCGCCCTCGGCATCGAGCCCGCCGAGGACGACGTCATGAAGCGACCTCCCCGTTCGGCGAGCGAGACGATCTTCGGGGGAGGTGTCACGCAGTACATCATCGTCTTCGGGTCGCTCGTCGCCGCCCTGTCGCTCGCCGTCGGGTGGTGGGCGTGGAGGAACGACGATCCGGCGTGGCAGACGATGCTGTTCACAACGCTGATCTTCGGTCAGCTCGCGCTCGCCCTCGAAGTCAGGGCCGAGAAGCGATCCCTGTTCTCGATCGGGCTGCTCTCGAACCGGGCGATGCTGTTCGCCGTCGTAGCGGGGATCACGGCGCACATGATCCTGGTCTACGTGCCGTTCTTCCAGACGGTGTTCGGGACCTATCCGCTCGGTTCCACGGATCTCCTCGTGTCCCTCGCCGCGGCCGTCGCGATCCTCGTCGCTGCCGAACTCTGGAAGTGGTGGCAGCGATCACGGTCGTAGAGCGACGCGCGGCGAACCGCGGGCCCGGAACGGCATATAGGGCGCAGAGAACCCTGGGTTTCGCAGCGGGGGTTAGAGGATCTGGCTGAGGAAGAGTTTCGTCCGGTCGTGCTGCGGGTTCGTGAAGAA
>JAOZRW010000159.1 GCA_029939995.1 Acidimicrobiia bacterium
ATCCTGGTTGAACACTCCTGCGCCGATCCCCACAGCGGATCATAGCCTTGCAGACCTCATCGTCTCCGACTACCTCCAACGCAACTCCGGGACGCTTGATGCGAAGCTCGGCGTCGCCGCCATCTTCCGAGCCCGAGCGCTCAACGCCAACGTCCCCGCAGCGTTGAACCTGAAGATCGGGGACAGTCTCGTCCCGGCGCCCAACGCCCTACAGGACTCGCAACAGTTTGTCGCCGAGACGATCCTCGCACTTCAAGACCACGGCGACGCCTACTGGCGGATCACACCGACCGGCGAGATGACCGTCATCCCGAACGGCGACATTGAAGTGAAATGGAACCAGGACCGGACGCTCCGCCTCTACCTGTACCGTGCCAAGACACAGATGCGCACCACCGGCCCGGTCCCGAACCTGCACGTCATCTCCGTCAACCGTGGCGCAGGCGACCTCACCGGCAAGGGCTGGATGAAGTCAGAGCGTATCGCCGGACTCCTCGCCGAACAGAAATGGTCGCAAGAGTACTTCGAGAACAACGCATCCCCGGTCGGCATCCTCTCGACGCCCGGAATCCTCACCGCCAAGGAAGCGGAGAAGCTTCAAGAACAATGGGTGAGCGCCCGGACGCCGAGAACGCCGGCCGTCATCTCAGGCGGCATGGAATGGAAAGATACGTCGTTCAACGCCGCCGACTCCGAATGGACCCAGACGCATCTCGTCGGTGTCGGTGACGTGGCCGCCCTGTCCGGCGTGCCGTCCACGTTCCTCGCCTATTCGCCGCCGGGCTCGTCCCTCACCTATCAGAACCTCGGCGACGTGTACGAGGGCTGGTGGCGCATCGCCCTCTGGCCCGACTACGTGTCCCGCATCGAGAAGGCATGGACCCAGGTCCTCGGCCAGACCGTCCGCTTCGACCCCGAGCCCCTGTTCCTCGCCTCGATGAAAGACCGGGTATGGTCTGCCACCGAGCTGGTTCGTACCGGCTTCGACCCTGCACAAGCACTCGACCAAGTTGGTATGCCGCCCATCACGCACACCGGGGAGATCCCCGTCACGCTACAACAGGAGTCCACACGCAATGCTCCATGAGTTCACAGCTGAGATCATCAGATCAACCGAAGGGACGTTTACGGCACGGCTAGCACCCTTCGGCGTCCCGGTCGCATATGGCACGGGGCACGTCGAGTTCGCCGCCGGAAGCATTCACGTTCCCCCAACGCCCGTCCCATTGACAGTGGATCACTCCGGCGGCGTCCTCGACCGTATCGGCATCATGGAACGGCATTTCGAAGCCGAAGACGGCCTCTACGCCGAGTTCCAGATCGCCGGAACAGACGCCGGCCGGGACGTACTCGAACTCCTCCGCATGGGAGCCGTCACCGACGTATCCGTCGGCGTCGAACTCGAAGACGACTTCACCGGCGGCGTGATGAACGGAACCTTGGATCATGTTTCGATCGTATCTCACGGTCGTTTCGGGAAAGCCGACAAGCCCTC
>JAOZRW010000160.1 GCA_029939995.1 Acidimicrobiia bacterium
CGCTTGCAGCTCGCAGCGGTGACGCGCAAGTGCCCGGCAGAGGGCCGGGCACTCACTGATAGCGGTCGGCTCGGGTCCTGTGCGGACCCCACTCTCATGGACCTCTGCAGACGGCGGGCCAGGAAGCCATCTACTCGTCCCCACCCCGTCGACCGGCCGTGGTAGGGATCGGCCGATCAGGTGGTCAGGGTGGTTTGGGATCCGGGGCGGCAACGGTGGTGGATCGTTCCGCCGGCGAATGGCCCAAGCATCCCCCGCTATGTGCTACCGAGTATCGCGGAGAACCCGCTGCGGGGCAACCCGTTTATGGATCGGAGCAGGGGCGGGTCGGTTCAGCGGCGCTCTTTGACCGTGTCTTCGAGCAGACCGAAATCGATCTTGACGCCGGGACCCATCGTCGAAGACACCGTCGCGCTGCGCACGAAACGGCCCTTCGTGGACGCGGGCCGGGAGCGGAAGATCTCGTCGGAAGCCGCCACGAGGTTCTCGAGCAGCTGCTCGACCTCGAAGGACACGCGTCCGATGGGGAGATGGACGTTCCCGTACCGGTCGTTGCGGTACTCG
This sequence comes from Acidimicrobiia bacterium, assembly GCA_029939995.1. Taxonomy (GTDB): domain Bacteria; phylum Actinomycetota; class Acidimicrobiia; order Spongiisociales; family UBA5794; genus JAHEEL01. Next base: position 565 of record JAOZRW010000160.1, read on the forward strand.
ACACGGCCGGCCTTGAAAGCCGCCACCGTCTTGCCGATGTCCTTCGTCACGGTTCCCGACTTCGGGTTCGGCATCAGGCCGCGCGGGCCGAGGACCGGTCCGAGCTTCCCGACGACGGACATCATCGAGGGTGCTGCGATCACGACGTCGAAGTCGAGGGGCTGCTTGCCGGACTTCATGTCGTCGGCGAGTTCCTGGCCGCCGACGACGTCGGCACCGGCCTCTTCGGCGGCACGGGCGTCCTCGGACTCGGCGAAGACGGCGATCTTGACGTCCTTGCCCGTCCCGTTGGGAAGGGTGACGGTGCCGCGAACGATCTGATCGGCTTGACGGGGATCGATCCCCAGCTGGAAAGCGAGATCGATGGACTCATCGAACTTCGCGAAGGAAAGTGTGCGAACCAGACGAAGCGCCTCTTCGGGGCTGTAGTACGTCTGCTTGTCGTAACCGCTCTCGACGTTCTTGCGGTTCTTGCTCTTGGCCATCGTCTTCGTCTCCTTGTGGTGCAAACGAGGCGTCACACCTCTCCCACCTCGATTGTGGACCGGTACCGGGTACCGGGTGTTGCGACGGTGCTAGCCGTCGATCGTCAGGCCCATCGACCTCGCCGTACCCGCGACGATCTTCATCGCGGCGTCGACGTCGTTGGCGTTCAGGTCGGGCATCTTGATCTCGGCGATCTCGCGAATCTGATCGCGGGTGACGCTTCCGACCTTCTCCTTGTGCGGTTCGGGTGAACCCTTCTCGACCTTGGCGGCCTGGCGCAGCAGGACTGCGGCCGGCGGCGTCTTCGTGATGAACGTGAAGCTTCGATCTTCGTAGATCGAGATCTCGACGGGCACGATCGTCCCCGACTGGCTCGCCGTGGCGTGGTTGTACGCCTGGACGAAGTCCATGATGTTCACGCCGTGCT
>JAOZRW010000079.1 GCA_029939995.1 Acidimicrobiia bacterium
CTCGATCCCGTCGACCGCGCCGTGTTCGAGGCGCTCGGCGAGACCACCGCCGTGCATCTCTTCATCCTCCATCCGTCCCCGGCGATGTGGACCGAGACGGCGCCGATCGTTGCCGCGACGCCGCAGAGCCGATCGCCGATCCGGCGCGCCGCCGACCCGACTCGCAACACGGCCCACCACCCGCTGCTCCGATCGTGGGGGCAACAAGCGCGGGAGCTCCAACTCACCCTCGGACCCCGGGATCCGGCGGACGAGGACGTTCGCGAATTCGGCGCCGCCGACCCGGACACGCTGCTCGGCGCGCTCCAGGCGGACATCCGGGCAAACCGGCAGCCGGGGCCCCACCCGGACCGCGCCGACCGCTCGATCCAGATCCACGCCTGCTACGGGCCGCAACGACAGGTCGAAGCGCTGCGCGACGCCCTCCTCCACCTCCTCGCCGACGACCCGACACTCGAGCCGCGCGACATCGTCATCATGACCCCCGACCTCGCGACCTACGCGCCGCTCATCGAGGCGACGTTCCCGGCGTCGAGCGGGGATCGTGGAGCCCTCCCGGACCTGCGGGTGCGGATCGCCGACCGGGCGCCGACCCGCACGAACCCGCTCCTCCGCTTCGCCGCCACCGTCACCGGCCTCGCGGGTTCCAGGATCAGCCGGGGGGACGTCACACAACTCATCGGCCTCCCCGAGGTGCAGCGCCGGCTCCGGATCGACCCGGACACGGCCGGCGAGATCGCCGGACTCGTCGGCGACGCCAACATCCGCTGGGGACTCGACGCCGACCACCGGAATCGCGGCGGAGCGGGCCGTCGCGACGAGCACACGTGGGACCGGGGAACGAAGCGGATCCTCTCAGGGGTGTTCTTCGACGACGACCCGATCCGCACCGTCGACGACGTCGCACCCCTCACCCACGTCGAAGGGGGCGCGGCCCACGCGGCGGGGAAACTGGCCGTGCTCCTCGAACGGATCGGCACGATCGCCGGACTGCTCGGCGCCCCGGCGGCGACCTCCGGCTGGGCCGAGAGGATCGGCATCGCCGTTCGCCTTCTCGCCGAACCCGAATGGGGAGACGAATGGCAATGGGCGCAACTCGACCGTCTCCTCGCCGAGACGTTCCCGGCGGGCGATGCCGACGCCCCCGATCCGGTGATCGGTCCCGACGAAGCCGCCGTGTTGATCGCACCATGGACGGAGGACCGGCCGGGCCGGCTCCACCACCGGACCGGCGACGTGACCGTCTGCACCCTCGTTCCGATGCGTTCCGTCCCGTACCGCATCGTCTGTCTCCTCGGCATGGAGAACGACCGCTTCCCCCGGTCGGACCGCGGCGACGGCGACGACCTGCTCGCCGACGACGAAGCCGTGGCGGACCCGGACCGCTCCGCCGAAGACCGCCGGCTCCTCCTCGACGCCCTCATGGCTGCAGGCGACCACTTCATCGTCACGTATACGGGCCGCGACCCGCTCACCAACGCCGCGTACCCGCCGGCGGTCCCCATCGCCGAACTCGAAGAGACGATCGCCGCGATGATCGGCGTCGCCGGTGCCGAGCGCATCAGAACGGCGCATCCGCTGCAGCCGTTCAACTCGGAGATCTTCACCGCCGGCGAACTGGGCGTGGACGGCCCGTGGGGATTCGACCCGGTCCAGCACGCCGGCGCGGTCGCCCTCACGAGCCGTGAAGACCGGCGGGAGGACGCCGGCGGCCTCCGCCTCGCCACCGCCGAGCCGGGATATCCGACCCTCGACCAGCTCATCGCCTACCTCAAGGCACCGTCGACGACGTTCCTCCGACACAGCCTCGCCATGTTCATTCCCACCCTGGACGATGCCGGCGACGACGAGCTCCCCACCGCCCTCACCGGCCTCGAACGGTGGTCCGTGACCCAACGGCTCCTCACCGGTCTCGCCGCCGGGCACGACGTCGACGAGCTCGTCCGCCACGAACGGGCGGCCGACACGCTGCCCGCCGGCGACCTCGCCACGGGGCCACTCGTCGACGCCCTCGACCTCGCCACCCGGATCAGGGAAGCGGCCGCCGGAACCGGCTGCATCGGCCACGGGTTCGCCCCCGTCACCGGCACCGTGACCCTGCCCGGCGGATCGATCGGAGGGTCCGTCCTCGCCGATCCCGCCGCAGCACGGATCTGCGACGTCGGCCCATCCCGGGTGAAGCCGTCCCGGCTCCTCGCCCTCTACACACGGGTCGTGTTCCTCACCGCCCTCGATCCGGAACGGGCATGGCGCGGCACGCTCATCGGCAAGGGAGACAAGGACGGCACGACCGCCACCGTCACCATCGGCCCGCTCGGCGGCGACGCCGCGTCCCGCTCGGTCGAATCGGCGAGGAGGCTCGCCGACCTCGTCGACCTGTATCTCGAAGGGATGGCGTCACCGCTGCCGCTGTTCCCCGAATCCTCGTTCGTGTGGGCGACGACGGACCCCGCCGACCGGATCTACCAAACCGGCCGCGTGTGGGAGCCGGACTGGAAAGGCGACGGCGGCGAACGGGAAGACCCCGCACACCGGATGCTGTTCGGCGACCTCGAAACCGCACGGGATCTCGCCGACACCGACTTCCCCACGTACGCAGCGCGGCTCTGGGAGCCCATCCTCGACACGATCGACGAGGCGACCCGATGAACGGCATGCGTCCCTTCGACCCGGCCGAACCGGTGGCAGACGGCCGCACCGTGATCGAAGCGAGCGCCGGCACCGGCAAGACGTTCACCATCGCCGCACAGGTCGCCCGTCTCATCGCCGCAGACGGCATCCCGATCGACCGGATCCTCGTCGTCACCTTCACCCGCGCCGCCACCGCCGAACTACGCGGGAGGATCCGGGACCGCCTCGTCGACACCCTCCACGCATTGACGACGGGCCCGCCGGACGGTCACGTCGACCCGCACATGCAGGTCCTCCTCGACGCGGACGAGGAGTCGAGGTCCCGCAGCGTCGAACGGCTGGGGGAGGCCATCACCCGATTCGACCGGGCGCAGATCTTCACGATCCACGGCTTCGCGATCCGGCTCCTCGCCCACCTGGGGTTCCACGCGAGGATCTCCGCCGACCTCGAGCCCGTCGCCGTCGACAGCGAGCTCATGGATCAGGTCGTCTCCGACCTGATCGTCGCCCGCTTCGCCGACGACGCCACCGACCTCGTCGACGCCCGAACCTTGACGAACATCGCGAAGGCCGTGACCACCAACCCGGACGCCGAGATCACTCCCGACCCGTCGACCGTCACGGGGCTCCCGGCCGTCCGGGCCACGCTCGCTACGGAGGCCCGTGCCGAGATCGATCGCCGGCTCCGCTCCGGGGGGAGCGCCGGCTACGACCAGTTCCTCCTCGAAGCCCGCTCCGCCCTCGCCGACCCGGGCATCGGGGCACAGGCCCGCCGGATCCTCTCCGAACGGTTCGCCGTCGCCCTCGTCGACGAATCGCAAGACACCGATCCGATCCAGTGGGACGTCATCAACGCCGTGTTCGACGAGACGCGTCTCGTCGTCATCGGCGACCCGAAACAGTCGATCTACGCGTTCCGGGGCGCCGACATCGAGTCGTACCTATCGACCGTCGACCGCGCCGGGACGCAGCGCACGCTGCTCACCAACTGGCGCAGCGACGGACCGCTCATCACCGCCCTCGACGCGCTGTTGTCCGGTGTGACGTTCGGCGACGAGCGGATCGCCTACCGCGAGGTCCGTCCCGCCCCCGGGCATGCCGGCACCGGGATCCACGGCCCCGGCGCAGCGCTCGTCATCCGGCGCTTCGACGCCGACATCGGGATCGAACGCCGCAAGACCGGAGCCCGGGCCTTCAAGACACCGAACACCCGCAGCGCCGTCGCCGCGGACGTGGCGGCCGAGATCGTCCGACTCCTCCGCTCCGACGTCGAGATCGACGGCGACGACGGACGCCGCGCCGTCGGTCCCGGCGACATCGCCGTGCTGTGCAGAACCCGCAGGCAGATCGACATGGTGCGGGCCGAACTGGGGGCGAGGGGCGTTCCGTCCATCGCCGCGAGATCCGGGAGCGTCTTCGCCTCGCCGGCCGCCGACGAGTGGCGCCGGTTCCTCGTCGGCGTCGAGCGGCCCGACCGACCCGGCACGGTCCGCTACGCCGCAACCGGCGTCCTCGTCGGAGAGGATCCGGGCACGATCGCGGATCTCGACGACGACGCCACGATCGAACTCCAGGAAGAGATGCGGCGCTGGCGCGACATCCTGGAGACGGACGGCGTCTCGGCCCTCGCCGCCGACGTGTTCGAACGCACCGGAGCGGTCGAACGGATCCTCGGCACCGACGACGGTGAGCGGCTCATGACCGACCTCACGCACGTCGCCGAAGCGATGAACGGGGCCCGACGGGAGCAGCGCCTCGGATCGATGGTCGCGTGGCTCGAGGACGCCATGCGCGACGCGGGGAAGGAACGCAGCACCGAAGAGGCCGAAGCGAGGGAACGCCGCCTCGAGACCGACGCCTCCGCCGTGCAGGTCCAGACCGTCCACGGGGCGAAAGGCCTCGAATACCCGATCGTGTTCGTCCCGTTCCTCTGGGACGCGACGCCCCGCACGCCCGACATCCCGATCTTCCACGGACCCGAGACCGACGGTGGCTTCCGACGGCGCATCGTCGACGTCGGAGGGAAGGGATCGCCCGACTTCGCCGCCCACCAGAAGCTGGCCGTCGCCGAAAGCGTCGCCGAGGAGAGCCGCCTCCTCTACGTGGCCCTCACCCGGGCCCGCCACCGGCTCGTCGTCTGGTGGATCGACCAGGCTGCCGACACGGCCAGGTCCAAGCTCCACGAGATCCTCACCGCACCCGTCCGGGAGGGAGAGGATCCGACCGAACTGCGTTGGCTCACCGACCGGGCCGGACCGGTCGTCGACGTCCAGACGGTCTACCACCTCGCAGGGGACGATCGGTACGAGCCGCCGACCGGGGAAGTTCCGCGGCTCGGCGTCGCGGCGTTCGATCGTCGCCTCGACTACGAATGGAGAAGGGTGTCGTTCACGTCGCTGTCACCCAACCATCCCATCGCCGCGGGCAGGGACACCGACGAGGAACCGCAGCGAGAGGACGAGACGATCGAAGACGGCGCCACCGGGCCTCCCGCGCCCGATGCCCCGATGCCGATGGCGGCGCTGCCGGCCGGCGCCGCGTTCGGAACGCTCGTCCACCACATCCTCGAACGGGTGGCGTTCGACGCCCCCGATCTCGAAACCGTCGTGCGGACCGAGGCGGAGTCCGCGGTGCGCGGCGCCGCATGGGACCTCGACGTCGACG
>JAOZRW010000161.1 GCA_029939995.1 Acidimicrobiia bacterium
CCGAGGATCGCTTCGTGGGCGGCGTCGAAACCGTTGTGGCCGCCGGCGACGAGCACCGTCGTCGTATCGTCGGTGTCGGCGAAGACCGCACATCCTCATTCGGATCGACATAGGAGTAGCCCTTGCGGAACCGGCCCCGGGAGATGCCGATGGCGAGACTCGGGACGATTTCCTCGACCTCAACTTCGCTGAGTTCTTCGTGACTCGAACCGAGGAGGAGGCCGCCAGGGATCATCGGGTGTGCCGTCCGGTGTGGGAAGGGCCGTCGTCGGCGTGTTCCGTCGTTCTTCCGTGGTGGTCGGTCGGGGCGTGGGCGGGAGGTCCCGGCATCGTTGGTCTCGGGACGGACGCGGTGCGGTGATCCACGGCCTGTGCTGAGTGAGTGGCCCGGTATCCCTCCGGTGATCCGTGGCGGACCGCTCAGACGTCCGGAACAGGGATCTGACGTCCCGGCCGTTCCGGCCATCCGGCTCTATTTCCGTCCCGTCGTATGGGGGAGACTGGGGCGGAGCAAGGTGCGATGCGTCAGGGTGTGCGGAGGGGTCGCTCGGAACATGGGCAGAGCTAAAGGGAGTGGGTATCAGATGACGAGAGCTTCGAGCAAGGTGCTGTTGATCGTGGCGGCGTTGGCGTTGTTTCTTCTACCGGCGGCGGCAATCGCCGGCGGAGGGTTTACCGACGTTGACGACGACAACGTCTTCAAGGCGGACATTGAGTGGTTGGCCGATGCGGGTGTGACCAAGGGCTGCAACCCTCCGTCGAATACCGAATTCTGTCCGGAGAGCAACGTGACGCGTCAGCAGATGGCTGCGTTCATGCATCGTCTAGCAACGAACCGCGTCGTCGACGCCGGGACGGTCGAAGGCATGACGGCCACCGAGCTGAAGGGACAGAAGGGCGACACAGGCCCGGCGGGTGCCGACGGAGACACGATCACGTTCTACACCGTCAACGCGCCGACCACGAATTGGGACAACGAGGTGGTGAGCTCCAACCCGGCATGTAACACGGGTGATCAGGCGATTTCGGGTTCCTTCACGACCGTGAACCCGGGGCCCTCGGTGCACATCGACATATTCACCGACACTCTGAGCGCCGACGGCGAGTCGTGGCTCTTCGAAGGGCACGGCGAGGGGGTGGGCTCCTACAACTCCTTCGTTCTCTGTGCACACGTCGTGTCGGCTCCTTGACCCACAGGAGAACTCCAAGGAGCAAGGGGCGTCGCGTCGGCGACGCCCCTTGCTCGTGATGAATCGCGTCGGGGTTCTCGGGGGCTCCGGTGTGCCGCAGGTTCGGCTGAGTCGGCTCACTTGACGTAGGTGCGCGTCCTTGTTCCGTTGGAGGAGCCCCCGCGTGGTCGCCTGGGGCTCCTCCGCGTTGTCTCGGTTCCTTCCTCGCCGACGGGACGAGGAGACGGATCCGTCTTGTCGGCGTCTTGTGGTTCGGGAGAGATCCGGTGCGTCGACGGGTCAC
>JAOZRW010000036.1 GCA_029939995.1 Acidimicrobiia bacterium
CCGTTACCATCCCGGCACTCACCGACCCTGTTCTCGACCGACTGCGAGTGACCCATGCCCGCCGATTTCGACACGATCGTCAACCTCGCCAAGAAGCGGGGCTTCGTCTTCCAGTCCTCCGAGATCTACGGGGGCATCCGCTCGGCCTACGACTACGGGCCGCTCGGCGTCGAACTGCTCCGCAACGTGAAAGACCAGTGGTGGCGGTCGATGGTGCAGATGCGCGACGACATCGTCGGCATCGACAGCGCCGTCATCCAGTCGCCGAAGGTCTGGGTCGCCTCGGGTCACGTCGCGTCGTTCACCGATCCGCTCGTCGAATGCCGGGCATGTCACAACCGGCACCGGCTCGACAAGCTGGAGGATCCGAACCAGTGTCCCACCTGCGGGGCGAAGGACTCGTTCACCGAGGCACGCGAGTTCAACCTCATGTTCCGAACCCACATGGGACCGGTCGAGAGCGAGGACAACGCCGTGTTCCTCCGTCCCGAGACGGCGCAGGGGATCTTCATCAACTTCGAGAACGTCCGCCGTACCGCCCGCAAGCGCCTTCCGTTCGGCATCGCCCAGGTCGGCAAGTCGTTCCGTAACGAGATCACGCCCGGCCAGTTCGTGTTCCGTACCCGAGAGTTCGAACAGATGGAGATGGAGTACTTCTGCCGTCCGGAAGAGGCCGACGAATGGTTCCGTTACTGGGTGGATGAGCGGAAGAAGTGGTACATCGATCTCGGCATGACCGAGGAGAACCTCCAGTTCCGCGAACACGAACAGGACGAGCTGTCACACTATGCGGCCGCGACCTACGACGTCGACTACCGGTTCCCCTGGGGATGGGACGAGCTGGAAGGCATCGCAAACCGCACCGACTTCGACCTCAGAGCACACGCCGAGTACTCCGGCGAGGACCTGACCTACTTCGACCCGCAGACGAACGAGCGGTTCTATCCGTACGTCATCGAACCGTCGGCGGGGGCGACCCGGACGACGTTCGCCTTCCTCATCGACGCGTATCACGAGGAAGAAGTTCGCGGTGAGACGCGTGCAGTCCTCAAACTCGATCCGCGCTTGTCTCCGATCAAGGTGGCCGTGCTGCCACTATCGAAGAAGGACGAACTCGTCGAAGTGACGAACCGGGTCGCGGATCGACTCCGAAGCCGGTGGATGATCGAGGTCGACGTCACGCAGTCGATCGGGCGCCGCTACCGCCGCCAGGACGAGATCGGCACGCCGTACGCCGTCACGGTCGACTTCGACACGCTCGACGACGATCAGGTGACGATCCGGGATCGCGACACGATGGAGCAGGATCGGATCCCGATCGAGAACCTCGTTGCCTACCTGTCGGACCGCCTCCCGGTGTAGCTCGCTCTTCAGGGACGGGGTTCCAGCGTGGCGTCGCCGACGAACAGGTTCCTGACGAGCGCGTCGATGCCGACGAGTCGTCCGCGGAATGTGATGTCGGTGCCGGGCGGGAACCCCTCGACCGTGCCGGGCGGGAACGCGACGACGGCGCTGACGACGGTGTTGCCGAAGAGGTCGTTCTCGAGGGTGGCGATGTCGATGACGGCCTTGTCGATCATGCCGGGCCCGAACACCCGGTCTTCATCGACGGTCCGGGACCGGCGAAGCTTGCCGGTCCATCGGACGGCCCGTCCGGCGAAGTCCTCGTCGTAGCGGGCCGCCGTCTGGAAACTGAGCCGGTTCACGCCGAAGAGGTCTGTCGCCATGGCGACGGGGTCGTCGTCGACGGTCTCCGGGGCGTCGGGGGAGCGGTCCGGCGCGGTCGGCGACTCCACCGGTGGTGCCGGGTCGGTCTCGAGATCCGGTGTGTAGACGGGGACCGTGACGTCGAGGTCGACGAACTCGGGATCCGGTCGGTCGAACACCGGTGGTGGAGGTTCTTTCACATCCGGCGGTGGTGGCTCCTCGACGACGGGTCGGGTTCGATCAGCCCAACCGACGATCTCGGGATCGGCGGGCAGTTCGGCGGCGAGGGCGGCGAAGATTTTCCCCGCAAGCCCGTCGATGCCCGCTGTTGAGAGCTCCTCGGCTACGGCAATGCGAACGTCGACGCCGGCGTCGGGATGGGCGGCGGCCGGATCGACGGGGACGGATCCGTCGATCCTCCGCTCGACCGCTTCGGTCATCTCCCGGTCGAGTGCGGCGTCCGCGAGCACTTCCGCGGCGGACGCGAGACGCCGCAACGTCGACACCAGATCCTGCGGGTCGGTCACGGTGCCCGGCCGGTCGATGACGAGCCGGTCGTCGAGGACGACGAGATTCGGGTGCACGGACAGGAGACGGTTGAGGACCATCGTCCTGCCGGGCGTCAGCACCTCGCGAACGGCGCGGGTGTCCGCGGCCTGGACGATGAACGCCTCGTCGAACTCGGGGTTGCCGATCTCGAGGTCCTGGGTCCCGAGGACCTTGAAGAGCCGTCCGATTCCTCTCTGTCGCATCAGCTGGAGGCCGATGCCGAGAGGCGGGAACTCCACGGTGTAGCGCGTGTGCCTGGATGAGCTCTTGCCCGACTTCTTCGTGTAGTTGTGAACGCGAGCGGTGAACCCGTCGATGGTGCCGGCGATCGTGGGGCCTCCGCTCATCGTGCCGGCTTCGAACTCCATTCCGAGCGTGTCCGCCGCCGTCTCGAACGCGGCGTTCGCCGCGGCGATCTGGCGCTTCGCCGCCACGATGAAGAACGTGGCGATCGCGAGCCCGAGCAGACCGAAGATCGCTACGAAAGGGACGCCGTCCATGCGTCGAGTGTAGGGCGCCGTCCACACGGCGCCCCGTCATCCGGAGCGATCAGCCGGTCAGGGCCGGCGCCTCGATCTTCGTCCCCCCGTCGCCCGCAACCGGGATCTCCGGCATCGACGCGTCGAGCCCCCTCCAGAGGGCGAACATCGTTGCTGCCGCCTCGAGCGAGACGGTTTCGCCATCGGTCGCTCCGCTGCCGGCGGCGGCCGACGTGAGTTCGAACGAGGGGTCGAACGTCGCCGTGACCTTCGGAGACGAGTATTCGACGCTGCCGTTGATCGACATGCGATGGGTCTCGCCGTCGAATCGGGCGAGCACCACGGTCGCGTCGCCGTCTCTCCGGATCATGAACGCGTTCGCCTTCTCCGCATCGAACTCGGACCGGTCGAGGTAGAGCCTCGGCTTGTCCTGGTACGGCTTGCCGGACGTCGGACAGGCCGTTACGCAGTTCCCGCACTCGTTGCAGAAGTCGGTGAGCACCGCGATCTGATACGGCTGATCGACGTGGAACCGTGCCCGTCCCTCTTCCACGAGGGCGCCGTCGTCGACCGCGAAGACGGGGAGGTCTGCGGTGAAGGCTTCAGTCTCGTACGTCATGAGCGCCATGTTCGGGCACACTCCGACGCAGAGGCTGCAGATCGTGTCGCAGTCGACACATCGGCTCGCCTCCGCCTGAGCGTCCTCCGTCGAGTACGTCAGCATGGTCTCGTTGAAGTTGTTGCGCACCGTCAGCGGCGTCAACTTCGCCGGGATCCGGTACTCGCGATGCGCCCTGCGCATGATGAGCCCCGCCTTGTCGTCCGTCGTCGGGATCGGAGCGGGTGCCTCCTCCGGGGTCGAGCCGGTGATGTCGGCGATGATGGCGGCGGCGGCGGTTTTCCCGTCTGCGGCGGCTTTCACGATCGACGAAGGGCCTGCTGCGGCGACGTCGCCCCCGGCGTAGATGCCGGGGATCGACGACTCGAGAGTGTCGGGATCGACCTCGATGTAGCCCTTCGAGGTGAGCTCCGGAGGGGCGTCTCCGAAGAAGTCGAGGAGCGAGTGCTGGCTGATCGCAAGGATGAGCGTGTCCAGCGGGATCTCGAACTCGGAGTTCTCGACGTCGTGCGGGATCTTGCGGCCCGATGCGTCGCGGTCGCCCCGATACTCGGTGCGGGTCGCGATGAGACCGACCAGCTTGCCGTCCTCGACGTGGAGCGCGTGAGGGTTGGCGAGCTCCACGATCTTGACGCCCTCGGCGAGGACCTCGTGGATCTCTTCCCGGTCGGCCGGCATCTGATCGATCGTGCGTCGGTAGATGATCGACACGTCGGAAGCCCCGACGCGCCACGCCGAGCGGGCACAGTCCATCGCCGTGTCTCCCGCACCGATGACCCCGACACGGGGACCGACGGGGATCGGAGTCTCCTCGCGAACGCTGCGAAGGAAACTCAACGCGTCGATGACGCCTTCGGCGTCCTCGCCGTCGATCCCGAGGTACTTGGGGAGCTGTGCCCCGACCGCCACGAAGACCTTCTCGTAGCCGTCACGGCGCAGGTCTTCGAGGGTGAAGTCCTTCCCCGCCGTCTGGTTGTACCGGACCTCGACTCCGAGTGCGTCGAGGATCGCCATGTCCTGGTCGATCTGCTCTTGCGGCAGCCGGTACTCGGGGATCGCCCCGCCGACCATGCCGCCCGGATAGGCGTGTGCTTCGAAGATCGTGACGTCGATGCCGGCGGCTGCGAGCTCCTGCGCCGCGGCGATGCCCGCCGGGCCGGCGCCGATGACGGCGACCTTCGTCCCGAGCGACGGCTTTCGCTCGGGCGCCCGGGGCCATGTCTCATGCGACATGATGAACCGCTTCATGTCACGGATCGCCAGCGGCTGATCGAGGTGCGTGCGGATGCACGTCGTCTCGCAGAGGTGATCGCAGACGCGCCCGAGGATCGACGGCACCGGGTTGTCGGCGCGGGTGATGGCGACCGCGTCGTCGAACCGGCCTTCGCGAACGGCCCGCATGTAGGCGGGGACGTTCTGGGAGACGGGGCACTCGTCGACGCACGGCGCCTCGATGCAGTCGAACAGGCCGAGCTTGCGATCCGTCTTGGAGCGGTCGGTTCGGAACGACTCCTTGCGGTAGCGCCAGTCTTCGCGAACTTCCTGCGCGTAGCCGCGCAGGTTGACCCGCGCCAGGGTTCGCATCGTGAGCGCCACGAGCGTCTCTGCGCGGTCCTCGCTCCAATCGTGGTCGGCCGCCCACGCCCTGACCACGTCGGCGATGGGCCGGCGCCACTCGCCGCCGAGATAGACGGCGAGGTCATGGGCGTCGTCGTGATCGAACTGGAGACCGCTGTCCGCGAGGACCGCGGTGCTCAGCATCTCGGCGAACGCGGAGAAGTGGTGCTCGGCGAGCGCCGTGCGGCCGATCAGGTCGACGGTGTCGGCAGCCTCCGCCTTGTCGAAGGCGAGGTTCACCTCTTCGATGTACTGAGGCATGCGGAGGTAGCCGCCGGTCTTGAGCAGGTCGGAGCAGACGGTGATGGTCGCCATTCCGGATCGCAGCAGGTTGGTGACGTTGAACGCGTCGGCGCCGCCCGCGAACGACAGCAGCATGTCGCCGCGGAACTCCTCGGAGAGGCGGAGGGCGAGGTTCGTGGTGACGGCGTGCAACGCCCTGCCCGACAGGTACATCATGTCGTCGTCCGGGAAGGTCCGGCGATGGTTCTCGACTTCGAGCGTGTTCGAGAGCTTCAGACCGAACGTGAGTCCCCTGGCGGCCGCGACGCGCTTGAGGTTGTGGAACATGGGAACGGCGTCGACGTACTTCAGGTCGTGTCCGAACGCCTCGTCGGGGATCACGACGTCGGTGTATCCGAGATCGTCGTTGATGATGCCGCGCACACGCTCGGCACCGAGCAAGGTCGGGTTGCACTTGACGGACGTGTTGATGCCGCGCTCGTCCAACAGGTAGGTGCTGATCTGCTCGATCTCCTCCGGCGGGCAGCCGTGCATCGTCGAGAGCGTCACCGTGTCCGAGACCTGGGACGGGATCTCGATGGTGCGGATCTCCGGATACCGTTCGGCGACGATGTCGATGTACGGCTCGATGTAGCCGGAGGAGTCGTCCATGACGTCGAGGTACCACTGGACATTGGGCTTCAGGATGCCCTGGAGGTCGTAACCGACGCTCATGTTGAAGATCATCCCGGGGGCGTCGCCGGGGAACCCGAGCTTGTGGTGGAGCGCGTGGATCAGCACCCAGGCGCGCAGGTACTCGTCGAAGGACTCGTGGACCCTCAACTCCTGGGACCACTCGACGTTGTAGCCCTCGTCTTCGATGTCGATGCAGGGCTTGTTGACGTCGAGCTCGTCGAGCGTTTGAACCGTCTTGAGCTCGATGAATCGCGCACCGACGAGCCAGGCGACGATGATGTTCTGCGCCATCTGCGTATGCGGTCCCGCCGCGACGCCGAACGGCGTTTCGAGCGTGCGTCCGTAGTTCGACAGACGGAACCGGTCGTCCTCGCTCGGTGTGAAGAACGCCGCGCGGGGGATCCCGAAGATCGAGTCCTTCTCCTCGAGCTCGGTGAACACCCAGTCGGTGAGCTGTTCCATCGTGATGGGCTGGAATCGGTCTGACATGGAACGGCTCCTCTCGGTTACAGGCGGGCGTGCAGGCGGGCAGCCTGCTCTCGTGCTTTGGCTCTGATCTCTTCCGCATCCACCCGGGTGGGTGCGCCGTCGGCGTAGACGACTTCGTCGTCGATCTTGACCTCGAGGGGATGGATCCCCGCGGTGAAGGCGATGTGCCACGGATCCATCGGATCGTACGACCAGGTCACCTGATCGTTCCTGGCCTCCGGCACCAGGTCCCAGCCGTTCTCCAGCCACGACCACGCCGTATCCGGAGTGGCGGTCACGTCCTCGGACCGCTGCATCACGTATGCGAGGCGGAACGACTCGATCATGTTCGCGCCGATCCCGTCGGTGCCGAGCGCCACCGGGTTGCTGAACCTCGCGGGGTTCGCGTACCCGACCCCGTTGTTCAGGTTCGACCGGGGGTTGTGCAGGATCGTCCCGTGGAGATGATGATCCGTCGGGAGGTAGACGCAGTGGCTGAGCAGCCACTTGTCGTTGGTGAGTCCCTCGAGACGTTGCGCTGCGTCGGCATCGCCGGGTCCTTCGGCCACGTGGATGTGGACACCGACCCCGTACTCGTCGGCCAGTGCCGCCGCATCTGCGAGCGATTCGTCCGTGCAGGTGAACGCTGCGTGGACGCCGACGAGGCAGCGGCCCCCTTCGTCCATGAACCGCTTGTTCTCTTCGAGACCCCGGATGACGCCTTCGTGACCGTTCCGATCCGAGATGCCGTAGCCGGTGACGACCCGGACCCCGACCTCGGCGCACGCGTCTGCGATGACCGATAGGGACCCCTCGATGGCGTTCGGGGTCTCGTTGTGGTCGATGATCGCGGTCGTGCCGGACTCGAGCGCCTCCAGCGCGCCGAGCTTCGCCGACCATTCGAGCATCTCGAGATCGAGGGCGGAGTCGAGCCGCCACCAGATCTGTTCGAGGATCTCCTGGAAGTTCGTCGCGACCTTGGGCGGGGCGGGCATCCCGCGTGCGAGTTCGGAGTAGAGATGGGTGTGGGCGCAGACGAGACCGGGGGTGACGTTGTTCACTGTGTGCTCCTCTTCTCAACCGGCTGGTGGACACGCATCGGAGTCCTCGTTCTCCGGATCCCGTCCACTTCGTACAGGGCCGCTGCGACCGCACCGGCGGTCGGCACGAGACCGATCTCGCCGACGCCCTTGACCCCGTAGGGAGATCTCGGTTGCGGCACCTCGACGATGATCGACTCGACGTCCGGCATGTCCTTCGCCCGGAGGATCCCGAGGCTGCGCAGCGTGTGCTTGGTGGGACGGGCCAGTTCGTCCGTCGGGAACTCCTCGGTGAGGGCGTATCCGAGACCCATGTGGACGGCTCCTTCGATCTGTCCCTCGACGAGCCGGGGGTTGACGGCTCTCCCGACGTCGTGGGCGGCCACCACCTTCTCGATCGTCCCCGTCTCGCGATCGGCGATGACTACCTGGGCGGCGTATCCGAACGCCGAGTGGATGATCGGATGCTCGAGCCCTTCTTCGAGCGCGTTCGTCCAGTCGACCCGGTACTCGCCGTGATAGTCGACGCCCGGAGCCATGCCGTGCTCTTTGGCCACACGGCAGGCGTCGGAGACGCCGCCGGCGGCCATGACCGTGCCGCGTGACCCGGTCGTTTGCCCCGCGCCGAGCTCCCTCGTCGTATCGATGATGACGCGGATCCGTTCCGGGTCGATGTCGAGCTCCTCTGCAGCGACCTGGAGAGCGACGTTGTTGACCCCCTGGCCCATCTCGGTCCAGGCGTGACGCACTTCCACGGTTCCGTCCTCGTTGAACCGGACGACGGCCTTGGAGATCTCGAGGAATCCGTTCCCCAAACCGGAGTTCTTCAGTGCGATGCCGAGACCGACCGCCTTTCCGTCGCTCCGTGCGGCGTCGTACACGGGTTTCACGGCGTCGAGGCACTCGCGAATGCCCCGCGATCCGTCGTCCATGATCTGACCGGGGCCCCACACCGAGCCCGGTTCGATGATGTTGCGTGAACGCATCTCCCACCCGCTGATGCCGACGGCGTCGGCGAGGCGATCCACGATGCCCTCCATGGCGAACTGTGCCTGGTTGGCTCCGAACCCGCGGAAGGCTCCGCAGACCGGGTTGTTGGTTCGCACGGCGACCGCTTCGACGTCGATGTTGTCGATGACGTAGGGGCCGCTCATGTGGCCGGCCGCCCGCTCTAGAACCTTCATGCCCACCGACGCGTACGGGCCCGAATCGCCGATCATGCGTGACCGGAGAGCGGTGAGGCGCCCATCCTCATCGCACGCCGCCCACACTTCGATCTCGATCGGATGACGTTTCGCGTGGATGCGGAACGACTGCTCGCGGGTGAGGGTGCAGGAGACCGGACGGCCGAGGAGGTACGCAGCGAGTGCGGTCTGCCCCTGGTTCGACATGTCCTCCTTGCCGCCGAAGGCGCCGCCGTTCGTGACGAGCTCGACGGTGATCTTCCCGGCGTCGATGTCGAGCAGGGAGGCGATCTGGTTGCGGTCGTCCCAGATGCCCTGGCCTCCCGAGTAGACGTGGAGACCGCCGTCGTCGGTCGGGACCGCCAGCGTGGCCTCCGGCTCGAGGAAGGCGTGTTCGACCCGCTGAGTCCGGAAGACCTCGTGGAGGGTGTGCGGTGACGAGGCGAGAGCCGCATCGACGTCTCCGCGGGAGTAGACGCTGCGGGAGAGGACGTTCCCTTCGAGGCCCCACACGGCGTTCTCGTCCGATTCGAGCGCGGCGTGCGGATCTGCGAAGGGATCGAGCACGTTGTACTCGACTTCGATGAGGTCGGCCGCCTCCCGGGCGATCGCTTTCGACTCTGCGACGACGATCGCGAGGACGTCCCCGTAGTAGGAAGTTCGCCCGCCGACGGGGATGAACACCGGCCAGTCCTGGTAGATGATCCCGACGTGGATGGTGCCGGGCACGTCGGCGCCGGTGAAGACCGCCGTCACACCTTCGACGGCTTCCGCTGCCGACGTGTCGATGCCCAGGACGTCGGCCCTTGCATGATCGGTGAGCCGGAGAGCACCGAACAGCAGCCCCTCCGGGCGAATGTCGTCGACGTATCCCCGATCGCCCAACGCGAGTTCAACTCCCTCGTACTTGGCTCCGGCGTCGCCGATGCCGCGCGGCATCTGCGGCGCCGTGACCGTGTCCGCGACGAGGAGGTCGATCGCTTCGAAGATCTTCGTGTAACCCGTGCAGCGGCAGAGGTGTGCGCCGAGGCGGCCCTCCACGGTCTTCCGGCCGAGATCGGCACCCTTCTGGTCGAGGAGCGACTTGGTGCGGACGAGGATGCCCGGCGTGCAGAAGCCGCATTGGAGCGCGCCCGTCGAAGCGAACGCGTCGGCGAGACGCTCGCGCTCGGCCGGTTCGAAACCTTCGAGCGTTGTGACGGTCTTGCCCTCGGCCTTCTCCATGGATACGAGACAACTCTGTATGGCCTTGCCGTCGAGGAGGACCGTGCAAGCGCCACACTGGCCGGAGGGCGAGCAGCCGTCCTTCGGTGAGGTGATGCCGAGCTCTTCCCGGAGGGCCGTGAGGAGATTCGGATGGTCGGCCGACACCTCGGAGGGCAGTCCGTTGACGGTCAGTGAAACGGTTGCCATCGGTTAGCCTCCTCGATATACGAACTACCGTATCATCATCGGTCTGTTGACATTTTGTCAAACCCGACGTGCGCGGTACGGTTCGTGCCGTGCCGTTGCCGGATTCGACTTCGAGCAGGAGAACGGAGATGCCTCGATACCGCGCCGAGTTCATGATCGAGCCGTTCGTTGAAGGATCGCTCGGACCGCCCGTCCTGGCGGGGATCAAGGCGGTCGTCGAGCGCGGTTTCGAACCGCAGATCGGTGCCTTCGGTACAACCGTGGAAGGCGACGCCGGTCCGATCATCGCCGCGCTGGGCGACATGCTCGATGCGGCCATGTCGGCCGGGGCGACCAGGGTCTCGGTGCAGGTGGAGCAGAGGGGGACGTCATGAAATCCGCCGTCGACGATCTGATCGCAGCGATCGAGCCGGTGATCGTGGCCGCCGGAGCAGATCTGGTGGGTCCGGAGATCGCCCGGCCGCTCGACATACCGATCGAGTGGGAAGGGGAGACGGTCGCCTATGCGAGATTCGGCTCCCTCGCTTCGGCGCTCGAACATCTCGTCGCCAGAATCGAGCGGGAACTCGGCGCACCGCTTCGCGAACTCGACCGCACGAGGAAGCAGATGGCCATCCGACTCCTGGACGAACGCGGCGCCTTCCTCCTTCGCCGATCGATCGAGGACATCGCGGAGATGATGGGCGTCAGCCGGATCACGATCTACAACTACCTGAATGCGATCCGGTCGTGAGCGCTTCGAGTGTCGGTGAGCCCATCGCCGATCACCGAATTGACATTTCGTCAAACGGGCGACCATCATCGGTCCCGCGATCCGATCCCAAGGCATGGTGAGTACCCGGTGAACACGAGATGAGCATCCACCTCAGCCCGCGGAATCGACGCCTCCTCGCATACAGCATCCCGGTCCTCGCCGTCTTCGCCGCCCTGCTCTTCGGCGCCGTCATGCTGCTGCTTCTCGGTGCCAACCCGTTCAAGGGGTACGCCGAGATGTTCGTCGGGGCGTTCGGATCGGGGGACGCGCTCATCGCCACGATCCTGAAGGCGACCCCGCTGCTCTTCGTCGGCGTCGGCATCGTGATCGCGTTCCGTGCGAACGTGATCAACATCGGTGCGGAAGGCCAGATGGTGCTCGGCGGCCTCTTCTCCACGATGGCGGCCCTGTACCTGCCGGAGATGCACCCGATCATCATGATCCCGCTGGTCCTGCTCGCGGGGATCGTCGGCGGGGCCCTGTGGGGCTGGATCCCCGGCATGCTGAAGGCCTACTACCGGGTCAACGAGATCCTGAGCACGATCATGCTGAACATCGTGGCCGTGCAGCTGATGGCGTATCTGCTTCGCGGCCCTCTGATCGATCCGGCCGAGATCGAGCGGGGCACCCGCATCCCGCAGACGGCCCGACTCGCCGCATCGGCGGACCTCCCGATCCTGTTCGGCGACCGGCTCCACATCGGACCCGTGCTGGCGGTGCTCTGTGCCATCGGCGCCTACTACCTCCTCTGGCGAACCCCGCTCGGGTTCCGTCTTCGCGCCGTCGGCCTCAGCGAGCACGCCGCCCGCTACGCGGGGATCCCCGTCAGGCGCACGATCGCACTGGCGCTGACGATGTCCGGCGCCATGGCGGGTCTCGCCGGTGCCGTCCTCGTGTTCGGAAGCGAGAGCCACCGCATGGTGACCGATGGGTCCACCATGGGGTTCACCGGCGGCGCCGGCTTCAACGGCATCGTCGCCGCCCTCCTCGGCGGGCTCCATCCGCTCTGGACCATCCCCGCCTCCTTCCTGTTCGGCGGTCTCATCGTCGGCGGTCAGGCGCTCCAGCGTGCGGTGCAGGTGCCGTCGGCGCTCATCGTTGCGCTCAACGGCCTCGTCGTCGTGTTCGTCGTGGCAGCCGACCGGTACCGGGTGCGGTTGCTTGCCGTCGATGAGCACGAGGCTGCGGCGGCCGGAACCGAGGACGGTGAAACCGTGACGATGGGAGCGGCGCGTGACGCGGCGCCTCCCGGAACGGACTCGTACGGCCAGGACGAGTTCGATGGTGGAGGTGAACAGTGAGCGACATCTTCACCACCGCCGTGATGGTCGCCGTCGTGGCCTCCGCGATCCGGCTCGCCGTGCCGCTGCTTCTCGCATCTCTGGGCGAGACGTTCGGCCAGCGCAGCGGTGTGCTCAACCTCGGCGTGGACGGGATCATGCTGCTCGGGGCCTTCACCGGCTACTACACGGTGCTGAAATCCGGCAACGTGTGGATGGGGCTCCTCGCCGGAGCGATCGTCGGGCTCATACTCGGCCTCGCCTCCGCCGTCATCGCCGTCACTCTGCAGGCCGAACAGGGCATCAGCGGGATCGGCATCTACCTGTTTGGGCTGGGCATGAGCGACCTCCTGTTCCAGAAGCTCGTCGGGACACCGATTCCGATCGACACGTTCCCGGCGATCCACATCCCGGTCCTGTCCGAGATCCCGTACATCGGGGAGATGTTCTTCCAGCACAGCCTCGTCATCTATCTGGCCTTCGCCGCCATCCCGGTCGCTACGTTCGTCATCAACCGTACGACGTTCGGGATGAAGATCCGGGCGGTCGGCGAGTACCCCGACGCGGCCGACACACTCGGCGTCAGCGTGTCGGGTGTCCGCTACGCGACCGAGATCATCGGCGGCACGCTCGCCGGCATCGCCGGCGCCGTCCTGGCCCTCACGCTCGGCATCTTCCAGCAGAACCTGACGAACGGCGCCGGCTTCATCGCCGTCGCTCTCGTCTACTTCGGAGCGTGGAGGCCGACCGGCATCATGCTCGGAGCCCTGCTGTTCGGGTTCGTCAACGCTCTGGTGTTGGAGCTCAAGACACTGGAGATCATCCCGCGGGACCTCTCGAATCTCGCGGCGATGGCTCCGGCGATCATCACAATCTTGGCTCTGGTGTTCGTCGCACGGCGCTTCCGGGCTCCGTCTGCGCTCACCAAGCCATTCACGAGAGGGAAATAGGGACCGCATGCGGTTCGAGGCAACAAGAGGAGAGACAGTGAAGAAGAGGAACATCGCACTCGTTGTGCTCATCGCGGTAATCGCGTTGATCGGAGCGGCGTGCAGCAGCAGCAGCGACAGCGACGGCGGGGACTTCAAAGTCGCCATCGTCGCACCGTCGGCGTCGAACGATCTTGCGTTCACCCAGTCGATGGTCGATGCGGCGAACAAGCTCAAAGAGGATGGGGTCATCGGCGAAGTCGCCGTCACGGACGGGACGTTCGTCGTCGACGACGCCGCAGTGGCGATCCGGGACTATGCATCGAAGGGTTACGACCTGGTGATCGCCCACGGTTCGCAGTACGGCGGTTCGCTCCAGGAGATCGCACCGGACTTCCCGGAAGTCTCCTTCGCATGGGGCACGTCGGCGGACACGTTCGGTCTCCCGAACGTGTACTCGTATGAAGCGGCATCGGATCAGGGTGGCCGGGTCATGGGGCTCATGGCCGCTGCACTGTCCAAGTCCGACAACGTCGGAATCGTCGGTCCGATCGAGGTCGGCGACGCGAAGCTCTACGTCGATGGTTTCAAGGCCGGCGTGCTGGCCGGGAAGCCGAGCGCAACGGTGAACGTCAACTACATCGACTCGTTCAGCGACGTGGCACTGGCTTCCGAAGCGGCGCAGTCGCTGATCGGTGCAGGTGCAGACGTTCTGACCGGGACGGCGCAGATGGTCGTCGGCGCGGTCGGCGTTGCCAAGACCGAAGGCGTGCTCTGGTTCGGGACGCAGGCGAATCAGACGAGCCTCGCTCCGGAGATCGTGGTCGCATCCCAGGTGTACCACTGGGAGCACATGCTCGAAGAGATGATCAACAACGTCAAGGACGGCACGCTCGGCGGCGAGCTGTACAAGATCACGTTCGCGAACGACGGTCTCGTCATCGAATACAACGATGGCTTCGACCTTCCCGGCGACGTGAAGAAGATCGGTGACGACGCCGTCAAGGTGTTCAAGGACCAGGGATAACGACGAACGGCGAGTTGGGGGACCTCCGGGTCCCCCAACAGACCGAACAGGAGAGACGTGTGACGGATACTCCGATGCTCGAGATGCGAGGGATCACGAAACGGTTCCCCGGCGTGATCGCTAACGAGAACGTCGACTTCGACGTGTACGCGGGCGAGGTCCACACGCTTCTCGGTGAGAACGGAGCCGGAAAGAGCACACTGATGAAGGTGCTCTACGGCCTGTATCCGCCCGACGAGGGGACGATCCGGCTCGACGGCGAGCTCGTGAACATCTCCAGTCCGAACGACGCCATCGAACACGGGATCGGGATGATCCACCAGCACTTCATGCTGGTCCCGACGCTCACGGTCGCAGAGAACGTCGCGCTCGGGCTCAAGTCGAGTAGGGGCTTTCTCACCGACCTCGACGTCGTCTCGAAACGGATCGTCGATCTCGCCGAGCAGTACGGTCTCGAGATCGATCCATCGGCCGTCGTATGGCAACTCTCGGTCGGGGAACGGCAGCGTGTTGAGATCCTCAAGGCCCTCTACCGCGACGCCCGGTTGCTCATCCTGGACGAACCGACGGCCGTGCTCACGCCGCAAGAGGTCGACCAGCTGTTCATGACTCTGCGGCAGCTGATCGACGACGGTCGCGGGCTCATCTTCATCTCTCACAAGTTGCATGAGGTGCTCGCGCTCAGTACGCGGATCACCGTTCTCCGCCGGGGCAAGGTGACGGGGGAGGTGCCCGTCGAGGGGGCCACGCGGGAGAGCCTCGCGAACATGATGGTCGGACGGGCTGTGAAGCTGATACCGGACAAGCTGCCCGCCGAGCCGGGCGAGGTCGCGCTGGAGATCCGGGACTTGACGGTCATGGGCGACCGGGGCGTCGTAGCGGTCGATCACCTCGATTTGGACGTTCGTCGCGGGGAGATCCTCGGGATCGCCGGGGTGTCGGGCAACGGTCAACGTGAGCTCGCCGAGACCGTGGCAGGCCTGCGGCAGGCAGAGAGCGGGACCGTGAAGATCGCGGGTACCGACGTCACCGGTGTCCTGCCGAAACGAGTGCGCGAGGCGGGTCTCGCGTATGTGCCCGAGGAGCGGATGCGGGAGGGCTCGATCGCCGAGTTCACGGTGTGGGAGAACCTCCTTCTCATCGACTACGACAGTCCCGACTACCGGAAGCACGGGCTGTTCGACTTCGGGGTCATCAAGGAGCATGCCGCGAAGCTCGTCGAGGACTTCGACGTGCGGACTCCGTCGCTGGAGACGCCGACGGGCAGCCTTTCCGGCGGCAACATCCAGAAAGTGATCATGGCCCGCGAGCTCTCGTCGGATCCGACGGTGATCATCGCCTCGCAGCCGACGCGCGGTGTCGACATCGGCGCCGCCGAGTACATCCACCGGCGCATCATCGACAAGCGCAACATGATGACGGATGCCGAGTTCATCCAGGCGAAACTCGTCGAACACCGGACCGCCTGCACGGCGATCATGATGATCTCGGAGGATCTCGACGAAGTGTTCGGCCTCTCCGACCGTATCGCCGTGCTCTACGAGGGCAAGATCATGGGCATCGTCGATCCGGCGACCGCTACTCGCGAAGAGGTCGGTTTGATGATGGCCGGTGTCGCTCAGGGCGAGTCCGCCTGAGGCTCTCATCCGGCGAGCCCGGCCGGTTCGGGGTCGACACCATCTACGCTGGCGGCTGATGGCCTACTCACGCGAAGACATCGACCGGGTTCGAGAACGGACCGACCTCGTCGAACTCGCCTCCGAAGTCACGAAGGTGAAACGCTCCGGCAGGTCGGTCATGGCGGTCTGCCCGTTCCACTCCGAGAAGACGCCTTCCTTGTCGATCGACCCGGCCCGGGGGTTGTTCCATTGCTTCGGCTGTGGGAAGAGCGGTGACGTCTTCGGCTGGGTCCAGGAGACCCAGGGACTCGGATTCTCTGACGCCGTCGAGTTCCTGGCCCGCCGGGCGGGAGTCACTCTGACTCAGGATCCGGAGGCCGCGAAGAAGCGGGACCGTCGGGAGCGGCTGATCGACGCCGTGGGCAGGGCCGTCGCGTTCTACCACGATCGGCTCAAGACGGCAGACGATGCCGGTTCCGCCAGGAGCTACCTCAGGAACCGCGGCTACGACACCGACGTCGTCGATCGTTTCCAGCTCGGATATTCGCCGGATGCCTGGGAGACGCTCGTCACTCATCTCCACGACGCCGGCGTCCGCGACGAAGCCATGGTCGGTGCCGGATTGGCGTCCCGGTCTCGAAGGGGGACGCTGGTGGATCGTTTCCGCAACCGGCTCATGTTCCCCATCTACGACGTGCGTGGTGACGCCGTCGGATTCGGGGCGCGACTCCTCGGCGGTGACGGTCCGAAGTACCTCAACTCTCCGGAAACCCCGATCTACCACAAGGCCCGTCTCCTCTACGGCCTGAACTGGTCCAAGTCCCAGATCGTCAGATCGGATGAGGCCGTCGTCGTCGAGGGGTACACCGATGTGATCGCGTTCCATCTCGCGGACATGCCGATCGCGGTGGCGACGTGCGGAACCGCCATGGGGGAGGACCATCTGGATCTGTTGCGACGGTTCTCGAAGCGGGTCGTGCTCGCGTTCGATGCGGACGAGGCGGGTGCGGGCGCCGCCGAACGGGGCTTCGAACGATCGGTGCCGGGGGATCTCGATCTACGGGTAGCGGTCCTCCCGGAAGGACGCGACCCGGCGGATCTCGTCGCGGAGGGCGAGGTCGGGGTGTTGTCGTCCGCCATCGAGGAGGCGGTTCCGCTTCTTCAGTTCAGGATCGACAGAGAACTTGCCCGTTTCACCCTCCACGAGGCGGAGTCCCGGGGAAAGGCCGTCCGTGCCGCCGCCGCTCTGATCGCCCTCCACCCGGATTCGGTGGTGCGGCAGGAGTACGCGGTTCTCTTGTCGAGGCGCACGGGGGTGGACCTGCCGATCGTCGAATCGGCGATAGCCGATCGCGGTACCCGTCCCCTCCCCATCGAATCCGTCGACGAGGAGCGGCTGACCGGTGCACAGCGGACCGAGCGGGAGGTGTTGCGACTCCTCCTGGCGAACGATCGGGGGATCCGTGCTCTGGGTCCGACGGCCGATCTGTTCTCGGTGCCGCAGCATCGAGCCGCGTTCGAAATCGTCGAAGGGATACTGGACGGGCTCGAACCGGGGGCGTCTCCGGACCTGGGGTCGGCGATCGGTTCGGACGAGCGACCGGAAGCCGTTCTGCTCCGATCCCTGGCGCTGCAGCAGCGTCCCCTCGCAGAGGCATCGGACGTGATGAAGCGTCTCGAGCAAGAGGCGGTCGAGCGCCGGATCAAAGCGCTTCAGGACGAGCTCTCCGCCGTCGATGTCGAGAACGACCCGCAGAAGTACTCGGATCTGCTGGACCGCATCAAGATGCTGCAGAATGAGCGCAGAATCCTCCGGAGCAGAGAATGAACGAGATAGTCCAACTGATCTTCGACGACCTGGCGACGCGGGGCCGTCAGCGCGGCTTCCTCGTCATGTCCGAGATCCAACAGGAGTTGGAGGAGATCGGTGCGCCTCCGGACTCGTTCGATATCGTGCTCCTCTCCTTGCGGGAGGAGCGGATTCCGATCCGTGAGGACGCCACCGACACGCTCGCGGCGACGAACCTCTCGAACGACGAGCTCGTACACGTCTCGGATCCGGTCCGCATGTATCTCCAGGAGATCGGCCGCTACCCGCTGCTCACTCCCCAGCAGGAAGTGGAACTGGCGATGCAGGCCGAGGCGGGTACCCGGGCCGAGGACCAGCTCGAAGCCGGCGGTGACCTACCGGCGGGGGAGCGCATCATCCTCGAACGCGCGGTGCGTCAGGCGGACAAGGCGAGGAAGCGTCTGGTCGAGTCGAACCTGCGACTCGTTGTGTCGATCGCGAAGAAGTACGTCGGACGGGGCCTGAGCCTCCTCGACCTCATCCAGGAGGGGAACCTCGGTCTGATACGCGCCGTCGAGAAGTTCGACTATCGCAAGGGCTTTAAGTTCTCGACCTACGCCACGTGGTGGATCCGGCAAGCCGTGACCCGTGCGCTCGCCGATCAGGGACGGACCATCCGGGTTCCCGTGCACATGGTGGAGACGATCAACAAGTTGGCGCAGGCGCAGCGGACACTCGTTCAGGAACTCGGTCGCGATCCGACGATCGAGGAGATCGCCGAGGAGCTGGAACTCGAACCGGACAAGGTCTCCGAACTGCGGCGGATCGCCCAGGACCCGGTTTCGCTCGAGACGCCGCTCGGTGAAGAGGACGACTCGACCCTCGGGGACTTCGTCGAGGACACCGAAGCGGAGATCCCCGTGGAGGCGGCTGCGTTCAGCCTCCTTCAGAGCTACCTCGGGTTGGCGCTCGAAGCGCTGAACGAACGCGAACGGGAGGTCCTCGTGATGCGCTTCGGTCTTGCAGACGGCAAGGTCCGGACGCTCGAAGAAGTAGGAGATCACTTCAACGTGACGAGAGAGCGCATCCGCCAGATCGAGACGAAAGCCCTGGCGAAACTCCGCCAGCCGGCAAGAGCGAAGAAGCTGGAAGGCTACCTAGAAGGAACCTGACGGCCCCTGTCGGAGCCCCTCTCCCCACGGACCTTCCTCCCCCTCAGGGGGAGGAAGGTCCGTAGGGCGTCGGAGGGGGTCAGATCTTCCGGGTCGAGGGCTTCGACCCCCTCCGCCTCGCTTCGCTCGGCACCTCCCCCTGAGCCTCAATCCACGGACTCTCATGTGAGACCGACTCGCTTC
>JAOZRW010000080.1 GCA_029939995.1 Acidimicrobiia bacterium
AGGCGACACCGTGTGGTTCGACGTGAACGGTGACGGGACGCAGGATCCGGGCGAACCGGGCGTCGCCGGCACCGGAGTCACCGTGACGTGGCTCGGTCCCGACGGTGCGGTGGGAGGCGGGGACGACGTCGTGATCGACACGACGACCGACGCCGATGGCCACTACCTCGTGCCCGGTCTCGTCGGCGGCGCGTACGTCGTCGACATGGACTCGACCACCCTCCCCGACGGGGTGATCCCCGACAGCGATCTGGACGGAGGCGATGCGGCGAGCACGGCGGTCGCACTCGGCGTTGCCGAGGACCGCACCGACGTGGACTTCGGCGTGGTCGGTTCCGCTTCGCTCTCCGGCATCGTCTGGCACGATCACAACGGCGACGGCATCGTCGACCCGGGTGAAGCGGGCGTTCCGAATGTGACTGTGCATGTCACGTGGTCGGGGCCGAACGGACCCGTCACGATCGACGTCGTTACCGACGTCACCGGCGCCTGGTCGATGCAGAATCTTCCTGCAGGCGAATACGTGGCCGCTATCGACATGGCCACCGTGCCTCCGGACTATGTGCCGACGACCCCTGAGACGGTGAATGTGACTCTCCCGCCGTTCGGAAACGAGAGCGTCGACCATGGCGTGGTCGGAAGCGCCGTGTTGGGGAGCACGGTCTGGGTCGACGAGAACGGAAACGGCCTGCGCGATCCGGGAGAGGCCGGCGTCGATGGCGTCCTCGTTGAACTGGTCGACCAATCCGGGGTCCTCGTCGCGACGACGGCGACCACGAACGGCGGCGAGTACCGGTTCGCCGATCTCCTCCCCGGCACCTACACGGTGCGGCTTGTCGCAGGAACGATCCCGTCGAACCTCGAACAGACCTACTCGAAGACGGGATCGCTCAATCTCGAGACGACTCAGTCGATCGGCGAAGGCCAGACGATCATGGATGTGAACTTCGGGTTCCGGGAGCGCCAACTGCCGGTGACCGGTGCCGATCTGGCGAGACTCGCCCTGCTCGGATTCCTCCTACTGGCGATCGGAGCGCTCCTGAGGTTGACGGTGAAGGGCCGCAGCGAACAACCCGGGTAGACATGCGGAGAGTACGCATCGGCGAGGCCGCCGGGCGGATCAAGGATCCCGGTTTCCGGTCACATAGGTGTGACCGAGAGGGCCGGTCCACTCGACATCCCCGTTCGGGAGGGTCCGGTATCTCCAGCCGTGGTCGTGTCTGCCGGTGTGGTCGTGGCGGCAGAGCGGGGCGAGATCATCGACGTCGGTGACGTGACGGCCGGACCACTCGATCCGGTGGTCGAGGTCGCACGCTGCAGCGGGAGTGCGGCAACCGGGGAAGATGCATGTGTCGCGGGTGGCACGGACGGCGCGTTGTTGGCCGACGGTGGGTCTCCGCTTCGTAGTGCCGGTCGCCACCGGGCGGCCGTTGTGCGTCACGGTGTAACGCCATTCACCGGCGACGTGTTCGGTGATGACGCGGCGGGTGATGTCGTCGACGATCGGGCCGTAGCCGGCGAGCTCCGCCGGGGATTCGGAGAGCCCCACGAGCGTCTCGAGGTCGACGCGGATGTCGACGACGCCGCCTCCTGATGCCGGGCGACCGCAGAGGAGATCGAGATAGACATCGGCTCTGAGCTGGTCCATGGTGCGTCGTTCGTCCGGTCCGCGCAGGCTCCGGGCAAGTTGGTCGATGTTTCGACGGGCGGCGACGGCCCGGTCGGGTGGGAGGTCGTAGGCGCACAGGCTGGCGGTACCGTCATCCGTCGGTTCGACGACGACTCTGCGATCTGCAACGGCCTGTTCGTAGCGGCGGGTGGCACCATCGGGGTCGACGGATATGGCGAGCTTGCGGATCCTGGCGATCAACTGCCCGGTGGTGAGGCGGGGAGCTTCTTCGATGATCCGGTCGGCGACGGCACGGGCGGTGTCCTCGTCGAGGTGCGTCGTCTGCCAGACGATCGTGCGGGCCCTGCGCTGGTCGATCTCACCGCTCAAGAAGGCGTCGAACACCCGCGGGAGCCGATCCCGCAAGTCGAGAGCGAAAGACAGTTCGATGTCCGCAGCACGTCGGGTGAGTTGGAGCGCGGCACGCAACTCGTAGGCGGCTCCGTCCGCGGCATCGAGGGGGCCGCATTCTTCCTCTTCCTCGTAGGCGGCTTCGATCGAAGCCATCGCCTCGTACGTCTCGGCCGCATAGTGCGACGCCATCTTCCGGCGAGCCCGGAGCACCGTGACTCTGTCGGTACCCGACAGCCGTTCGAGGTCGATGCCGGACAGGACGATCCCCAGGAACGGGCCCGGTTCCATCTCGTCGAGACCAGCCGGAATGCCATGCGTGCGGCGGGCGACCGCCTCACCGATCACGGTGTCAATCGTCTTCACCATGAAGACAACGTATCACCTGGGTGGGACAGAAAACGGCTCGCAGCACCGACTCTGGAGAGAATTGCAGGATATTTGCTGATGAATTCCTGCGGCTTCGCTCCGGACCCATCCGGGTCGTGGATTCGCTTCGTACGGCGGTGCCACGGGACGCCGGTCGGGCTCCGTGTGGATCCGTCAGGATGCCGGTCGCATGGACATCGTCACAGCAGCCAGGCGGGGGGATGGAGGGCGTTCCAGAATCTGTTCACCGGAGGATGGCTGAGAGATTCCGTGAGACAAACGGCCATGATGGAGCGAGTAACGGTTCCCGGGGCAGGGTGTATGAGATGTTGAGGGGCACCGCGGGTCGCGAGACGTGGCAGGAGGCCGACACCAAGGCCACGGTCGGCAAGGGCGATGGTGACCGCTGCGTCGGACACGCGGTGCACGACATCCGGGATGAATCCACCGACGGTGCGACACGTGCTCTCGATTGCCTCGGCCAGGGTGCTGCCTTCGGGTCCGGAGATCCATGGGGCATCAGCGAGCGAGCGCAGGGTCACTGCTTGCCCCTCCGCCGGTGGCTGTGCGACAAGGTCGAGGGGTTCGGTCGCGATCGTCTTGATCGTGCTCGCTGCCGGACGAGCGAGTGTTCTCGGCTCGTAGGCGCGGACGATGGCGATGTCGTAGGTTCCCGAAACGACTCCGGGGATCGCCATGTCTGTCGGCAGTTCGGTGATGGAGACCTGGAGTTCCGGTTGTGGGCCGAGTCGCTCGATGACCTCGGGGAGGAGATGCTCGGCGACGGTGGCGAAGGTCGCGACCGAGACGCTCGGGGGCGTGAGGCGTCTCGTCTTCTCGTCGAGTTGTCGTTCCGCCAATTCGAGTTGGCGGCAGATCTGGACTGCGTGAGCGGCGAGTTGTCGTCCGGCGGGAGTGAGCCGGATGCCTCGTCCGTCCGCGGTGGTGAGGTCGACGCCGAGCCGGCGGGAAAGCCGCGAGAGTCGCTGCGATGCGGCCGGAGCGGAGATGTGCAGGGTGCGTGCTGCTTGAGAGAGCGAACCGTGTGCTTCGATCTCTCGGAGAACCATCAATGATCGAGTGTCGAGGAGCGTGTTCACAACTATTAAGCATACTCAATGAGTTAGAGAACAATATGTCACTAGACATTCAAGGTAAATCGGGTGAGGCTCGGGCGATGTCAGACATCACCAACACCTCTCCTCAGACCACAGCAGACATCGACAGTGCCACCTTGCTGGAGATCGCCGACCGGTCCCTACTTCGGCACGCCGGACCATTCGACGGGCTCCTCGTGGAGCGGGCGTCCGGCGCGGATATCTGGGATCGTGAAGGAAACCGATACCTGGACTTCACTTCCGGACAGCTCTGTGCCACGTTCGGTCACAACCCGACCGAGTTACGCGACGCCATCCTCACTTCGTTCGACCGGGCGGTGCACTCCAGCAGCCTCCTCCTCAGCGAGGAAGTGATCCGTCTCGCAGAACGTCTCGTCGGGCTCCTTCCAGCGGCACTCTCGAAGGTGGTCATGTTGAGCACCGGGAGCGAGGCGACCGAAGTTGGCCTCAAAGCGGCGAAGATGGCGACCGGGCGATGGGAGACCATCGGCGTGTCCCGCTCATATCACGGTCACACCGCGGGAGCCGCAGCGGTGACCTTCCTCCCGAGACGTCGGGGAAGCGGGCCGGGCCAGCCCGGTGTGCATGCCATCCCGGCGCCGTACTGTTTCCGATGCCCCCTCGGTGCAACCTTTCCGGAGTGCGGGCTTGCGTGTCTCGATGTAGGCATGGCCGCGGTTGACGCCCAGCGGACCGGCGAGATCGCCGCATGCATCATCGAACCGATCCTGAGCACGGGTGGCATGATCGAACCACCCGACGGCTACTTCTCACACCTCAGAGAGCACTGTGATCAGCGAGGCATACAGCTCATCGTCGACGAGGCTCAAACCGGTCTCGGCCGAACGGGTGACATGTTCGCGTTCGAGTCCACCGGAATGACCCCGGACGTCGTGGCGCTCTCGAAGACCCTCGGTGGAGGGTTCCCGCTCGCCGCCGTCGCGGTCACCGACACCATCGCCGAGCAATCCGAGTGCAACGGATTTCGCTTTCTGACCTCGCACATGAACGAACCATCCATGGCGTTGATCGGCCTGGCGATGCTCTCACTCGCAGAAGAACATGTCCGAAGGGGAACCGCGGCGAAGCAAGGCATGAGGCTCAAGTCGGCGTTGGCCAACCTGATGGAGGACTCAGAGATGATCGGCGACGTCCGTGGCCGAGGACTACTCCTCGGGATCGAGTTCGTCACCGATCACACCAGTCGAAGGCCCGACACGCAAGCCGCAGCGAGCATCGCGTCGGGCTGCCGGCGTCGTGGCCTCCTCGTCCAGGTCGTGGCCGGCAACGTCTGGCGGATCGCCCCACCCATCACCGTGACCGATGACGAGATCGATCGTGCTGTCTCCATCATCCGGGACGGTCTCGCCGAGTACGAGCATCACCGAGCCGTGCGCTCGTAGCGGGCCACGCTCGATGAGGTCTCCAATTGCCGGCATGTGTTGGGGGTCGGTGTGTGCAACGGTCCTCGGTCGGGTTCTTCTTCGCTTCGTGTAGGTTTCCGAACATGCCGGTTGTACGGATCACCATCGCGGCAGTCTCGGACGAAGGCGACACCGTAGTCGTGTGGGGCAGACCCGGACATGCCTTCGACGACGGCGAACCGATCGGTTTCGTCTTCGAAGCCAAGATCGATGTCGGGTTGGCGGAACGGGCCAGCCGGCTCGCATGTGGGGACGTGGTGATCATCGATGCCACGCCCGTCGCGGACGGGTGGAACCGTGCCTGCGGATTGACCATCCCCGACGAGTCCCCGGTTTCGGGGCAGACCTAG
>JAOZRW010000081.1 GCA_029939995.1 Acidimicrobiia bacterium
CGGGTTGGAGGGTTCTCGAAAGGGTTTCTGAAAGGGTTCTCGAAAGGGTTTCTGAAAGGGTTCTCGACACTCTGCTGAAAGGGTTCGGTGTCAGACTCGCCGGAGAAGCGTGTCGGCAGTCCGAAGTCGACGGCAGGCCAAAGACCGCTGACGACCCCGCAGTCCGGTGAGAGCGGCCATCGGTGTGCCAACGGACGGAGTGGACGACTCGATACGAACAGTGTCGCTGTGCAGGATCAGCGACAGGAACCCGATGGAGGGCCATCGAATGACACTTATGCGAAACGTACCAGCACGAGACCGCCGAGCCGGCCACCCGCAGCTCCGCAGCGAACGCGTCTGGCACCGAACCCTGTCAACCACCACACGCACGTGCAACAAGTTGCACTCGGTCAACTGGTTGACTGAGGAGGTGGCCCAATGGCACTCGACCGGGGCACGCTGACGAAGATCGACCGGCGGATCTTCGACGAGCTCGGACAGGTCTCGGCGACCCAGGCGCTCAAGATTCCGCTGTCGGATGCCGCGTGGTCGACGTGGCGGCGCTACTGCCAGGCGATCGGGTTGACGATGGGGGAAGCCGCCGCCGGCCTGATCATCCACGAGCTCCGAAACGTGATTGTTGAACACACCGACGGAGATGATGCGGTGTTCGCAGCGCGACGCGAGGAGGAATTCGCTGCACGCGAATCACGACTCGTAACCCGGGAGCGCGAGCTTGTGGCGACCGAGGAGCGCGCCCTCGAATGGATGAAGCGGCTGGGCGCCTGGGAGCGAGAGTTGCAGGCGCGAGAGCGGGGGCGCGACTCTGGTTCCCGACAGGTCGCCCAATCCGTGCCGGCGGGTCGGAAGATCGGCCGCAACGAATCCTGCCCCTGCGGATCGGGACTCAAGTACAAGCGATGTCACGGCCGTTGGAGTTGACAATAGACCAGCTCGCAGCAGCCGCTAGGGAGTCGGATCGGCGTCGTTCGACTGCTGCCGGAAGTAATCGAGATCTTCGTCGCTCAGATACTGCCATTGGTAGCCCGGGGTCGCTCGCTCCCAGCAGGGTCCGTAGATGTCCTGATGGGCGACCATGTAGGGGTTGAGGTCGACGCCGCTGGGCGATTTCGGGTCGACCTCCGTAGCTACGCCGTTCTCTTGCAGGCATCGGACGAGGATCTCGAATCTGACAGCGGCTTCTTGGGCCATCTCGGCTTCCGACTTGCGACCTTGGATCTGCCAGTTCCACCAGTCCTGGAGCAGGGAGAAGTACTCGGAGTAGCATTCAGCCTCGTACTCCTCGAACCGACCCGTCGGGTCGTACCAGCTGCCCTTCCAGTCCTGGTCGCTCTCATCGAAGCGGAGGGGGTCGCTGACCTCGGCACCCTGTTCAACGAGACAGTCCGAGTAGTCGAAGAAGGCCTGCTCGTACTCCTCGTAGGTCACCTCACCGTCGCTCAGGATTGCCGCCTGGTAGTCCGAGACCACGCCGACCTGCTCAGCTAAGAAACGCGGAGGGTTCGCTCCGTCGCGCGTTTGGATCGACAGCGAGGCCGCGCTGCATGCGGACGCGACCAGCGCGATTCCGGTGAACAGGGCGACCAGTGCGAACCTGGCGAGCTTTTCCTGTTTCTTGATGGGACGCATCGTTTCCTCATCCCCAACGGTACGTCACGTAGACTCCCCGTCAAGCCGGAAGAAGGCCTTGTCGAGTTCGAGGAGGGCCGATGTCTGCTCCGCTGAGAACCGTTGCGGTGGTGGCCGTGCTGGTCGTGGTTCCGGTTGCGGCGACGTGGTGGTTGGCGGAGCGGCCCGATGAGCTGGCTGGGGTGACGGATCCGATCGAGGCGGTGATCGTCGAGCCTGCTGCGCAGGTCGACGACGGTTCGCAGGCGGTGGACCTCGTACTCGACTGGGCGGAGCCCGTTTCGGTGACGGCACCGGTGGGGTTCTCGGGCTTCGTCACTCGGGTCTACGTTGGTTCCGGCGACCGGGTCGTGAGCGGCGACGTCGTCGTTCAGGTCGATGGAATCGACCGGATCGCCTGGCACTCGGCGGCGCCGTTCTATCGGCGGCTTGGACGAAACGTCGAGGGGTTCGACGTCGAGGAACTCCATCGGCTGTTGTCGTCGACGCTTCCCGATGTTTCGCTCGAAGGCGACACCTACACGCGACAGACGGCCGCAACCGTTGACGTGTTCGCTGAACGGCTCGGTGTGTCGGATGCCCGGGGCGTGTTCGATCCGAGCTGGGTGATCTGGCTCGCCGGGGAGGACTCGGTCGTCGGAACGCCGATGATGCGGGCGGGGCAGGACGCGCCGCTGGCGGGGTCGGTGCTGTGGGAAGAGCCGGTGGCGCTGATGTCGGCACGGATCGTCAGGCCGGGAACTCGCGAGGATCCGGGTGTGTTCGATGGTACCGACTGGGTGGTATCGGTCGATGGAACGGACTTGTTCGACACTACGACACCGGACATCTCCGACTCGGAGGGTCTCCGCTTGATCAGTGAGGTTACGGTACCCGGCGGTGAAGCGATTGGCGGAATGATTCGGCGTCGTGTGCCTGTGGAGGTCCTGGCGGTGCCGGTCGGAAGCGTCCAGGCCGGCATGGACGGGGGAGCGTGCGTGTGGCTGCCCGATGGAGGGCAGTATCGGCCCGTGGCGGTCGATGCGCGCGGTGGTGGGCCGGGCTACGTCGTGGTGGGAGGGATCACGGCCGACACGGAGTTGTTGGCGAACCCTGCTCTCGTCCTCGACGATCCGACATGTCGCT
The DNA here is from genome assembly GCA_029939995.1 of Acidimicrobiia bacterium. Lineage (GTDB taxonomy): Bacteria > Actinomycetota > Acidimicrobiia > Spongiisociales > UBA5794 > JAHEEL01. The sequence continues at coordinate 2,758 of JAOZRW010000081.1, forward strand.
CGTAGTTGACGCCGTCGCCCACCGGTACGACGGTGACTTCGTCCTCGAAGACGTTTCCTTGCAGATCGCACCCGGATCGACGGTGGCGATCACCGGGCCCTCCGGATCCGGCAAAACGACGCTACTGTCGATCATCGGCGGCCTGCTCGATCCGACACGCGGAACGGTGACGATCGACGGTCGACCGGTCAAGGCGCTCAGCCTCAGCACGACGTTCTCGTGGGTGTTCCAGACGACGAATCTGTTGCTGCGTCGGTCGGTCAGAGACAACGTCGCACTCGGACGGCTTCAATACGGTGACCGGCGGGCCATGGCCGATACGGCGGCGGTCGTAGCTTTGGGCGCCGTCGGGCTCAAGGATCAGGTGGACCGGCCCGCCTATTCGCTGTCCGGTGGAGAGGCTCAGCGCGTCGGGATCGCGCGGGCCGTAGCGTCGGGCGCCCCCTGGATCCTCGCGGACGAGCCCACCGGCCAACTGGACCGCCGAACCTCCGACGAGACAGCGGATCTTCTCATCGACGCCCGACGTTCCGACCAAGGCGTGGTCATCGCCACCCACGACCTTGCGATGGCGCGGCGGTGCGATCTGCGACTGAGGATCGAAAACGGGCGTGTGACGGAGGATCGCTGATGTGGCGGGTCGGAGAGCTCGCGACCGAAGGTGTCCGCAACCTACACGCGAACCTGACGCGCTCGTTCGCCTCCCTCCTGTTCGTTGCGGTCGCGATCGGCGGATTGATGTACGCCGAACAGCGCGTCGCCGACGATCTGACACGATTCACGAACACGGTCACAGCCGATGGCGGTCAGGTTGTCGTCGTGTCAACACCCGGACCCTCGCTGAGCACGTCCGCGTGCAATCGGATCGGTGCGTTCGGCGGCGTCGTGGCGACAGGAGCGGTTCTCGATCGTGGCGCGACACCGCTTCGGACAGCCGGTGGAGCGCTGGTGAGCGACACACGCTTCAGTGCGGGGGCGGTGTCGGTGATCGACCCCACCTACCGCGGGCAGCTCGACGGGGGCTATCTCGCAGGACCGAGAGCTGCTGAACGGTTCACCCTCGTACCGGGCACTGTTGCCGTCCTCGGCGACCAGCGACCGGCGGCGGTGGTCGGCATGCTCGATGAGGGCACGCGCATCGAACGCTACGAGACGGCGTTGCTGGCCGCGGGGCGGTTCGAAGCAGGCCATCAATGTCTCATCGAGATGACGCCCGGAAACCTGGATGCCGGACGCCAGATCGCTGCTGCGTCGTTCGTCGGCGCCGAGGGAATCGAGATTCGGACGCTGCTCGCCCAGAGCGCCTTCGAGCGGGATGTCGTTACCGAACTCGACGCACGGCCGATGCGGTGGATGTGGCTGATCGTCGCGTTCATGATCGCCGCGAGCCTCGCGGTTCAGATGTTCCTACGGCGCGGCGAGCGGGCCGTCTACGTCGCCCACGGCGCCGGCCGAGCCGATCTGGCGATCGTGGAAGCCTTCGAGTCGCTTCCTCTCATCCTCGTAGGAGCCGCGATCGGGATCACGTGGGCCACAGCCGTTGCTGCGATCACGGGAATCACTCCACACGTCGGATTCGGTCTGCGCCTCTCGGTGGCTGCCGTCGGCGCGGCGATCGCCGCCATCGCAGCGATCTCGCTCATGCTCTACCCGCGCAGGGCGCTCGCCGATCAGCTCAAAGGGAGGTAGACGGGTCGCTTTCGAGGGCCTGCGGGATCGCGTCGAGAATCTGTCATGCCCATCGGATACAGTCGAAGGGAGACGACGCGAGAGGAGCTGCTGTGGCACACGTCAGGAGGCACCCCGAGGCCAAGGGTCGGTGGCAGGTCCGCTACGTCGACCCCTCGGGCCGGGAACGTGCCAAGAACTTCGCCCGCAAGGTCGACGCGGAGAGGTTCCTCGTCACCGTCGAAGCCGACAAGCTTCGCGGGGACTGGGTGGATCCTCGCCTCGCGAGGACGACCTTCGGGGAGTGGACCGACCGGTGGCGGGGGACGATCGGGCACCTCAAGCCGTACACCCGGGACGGCTACGAGAGCCTGCTGCGGGTTCACGTGCTGCCGCGCTTCGCTCAGGCGCCGTTGGTGAACATCCAGCTCGTGGACATCCAGGAGTGGCTATCGGACCTCGGCCGGTCCGGGCTGTCGGTTTCGAGGATCCGCCAGGCCTACTTCCTCGTCGGGCAGATTCTCGGCTCCGCGGTGGCGTCGGGGTATCTGGCCAAATCGCCGTGCGTCGGGGTCAAGCTGCCCCGGATGCAGATACGGGAGATGCGGTTCCTGACCCCTGAGCAAGTCGAGGCCTTGGCGGCAGCGATCCGGGAGCCCTACGGCGGGCTCGTCTACACGCTCGCCTACGGGGGCCTCCGGTGGGGCGAGGCGGTGGCCCTGCGACGGGGCCGGTGTGAGCTGCTGCGATCCCGACTCCACGTCGTCGAGGCGCTCTCCGAGACCTCGGAAGGTCTCATCTTCGGCCCGACGAAGACCTATCAGCGGCGGACGGTGGTGATCCCCGG